>NZ_JAAORA010000001.1:0-300000 GCF_011601315.1 Candidatus Chlorobium masyuteum
AGTTACGTCCAGCCTCAGTTTTGATGTCATCATATCACTTACGACGATTGAACGGTGGTTCACTTGTGTTCGTCTTCCTTGGTTCACATCTGACATCTTTTGATGCCTTTTCTGTAACGCTCACGACCATAGCTTTTGACTACAGCCGCTTACAGTGGTTTGCAATCTGCTCCTGCAAGCCGATTGCGAGGGGCCTACCCTCATCTCTCGCGCCGCTTATCTGCGGCACACGGACGTAAGTGACAGAGGTAAGTAAACAAGAAGGAAAGACCGGATTCCTCTCTGCGTTCGGAATGACAAATGAAAGGGTAAGGGGCGACAAAAAAAGGGGGTGGATCGCCGCAACCTATAAAATTTTTCAGGAATGTTGGGGGCTTGGTGACCCCGCCCTTACACAAAACAGATCGTATCCCGGTCGTGGCGGAAGCCGCGGAGGAATTCGGTGGCCTCCATCGGTTTGCGGCCTTCGAGTTGCAGGGAGAGCAGTTCAATCCAGCCGTCAGAGCCTTTGGCAAAGAGGTGGCCATCCTTGACAAGAATGGTTCCGGGTTGTTCGGATGAAGATGCAATTTCGGATGCTGCCACTGATGCCTTGAAGATCTTCATGGTTTTACCCTCAAACGTGGTCCATGCCGAGGGCCTGAGGGCAAGAGCCCTGATAAAGTTATGGAGCTCCGCTGCCGGCTGCGACCAGTTAATCCGGGTGTTGTCGCGGGTGAGTTTGGGCGCACGTGACGCAAGGGAATCATCCTGACCGGAAACCGGAACCGAGCCGGAAGCCATCAAGCGGAGGGTTTCGACAACAACTCCGGCTCCGATTACCGAGAGGCGTCGGGCAAGATCGGTAGCGTTTTCTTCAGGTGCAACGGGAGTTTTTGCGGTGAGAATAATGTTTCCGGTATCAACACTCTTCTGGAGAAAAAATGTTGTCACTCCGGTCTCCTTTTCACCACGCATAATGGCCCAGTTGATCGGGGCGGCTCCCCTGTAGGCGGGAAGAATCGATGCGTGCAGATTAAATGCGCCAAGTCGGGCCTGTTCATAAACCGCTGGCGGCAGAATGCGGAAAGCAGCCACAACAATGGCGTCCGCCCGGCAGGCGGCAACCGTTGCAGCAAACTCCGGACTGGAAACATCATCGGTTTCGTAAACCGGCAACCCAAGCGCAAGCGCTGCCTGTTTTACAGGGCAGGGTTCCGCTTCGGCATTTTTTTTTCTTCTGGGCTTGTCCGAACCGGTGACCACCAGAACCGGTTCAAATTCACTCTTCAATTCAGCTATTGCCTGCAGGGAGGGAACGGCAAATTCGGGTGTTCCCATAAAAACAATTCTCATAACAATTCAATATCAATTAGACTCAACCCTGAGTTGCAACATTGGCTGGAGAGACAACAGGATACTCCGCGTCGATAATACCCGAGGCAATATCCGTCAGCTCTTTCTGTATCTTTTTCCGGCTGCGCTTTTCCATCCGGTCAACAAAGAGCGTCCCGTCAAGATGATCAATTTCATGCTGCAACGCTCTGGCCAGCATACCGGAGAACTCACGGGTCCGCTCCAGGAAATGCTCATCACGGTATTTAAGCGAGATGACGGCCGGACGCTCCACATCCCCGTTAACACCGGGAATACTCAGGCACCCCTCTTCCATAACATTGCAACCGCTGACAGCGAGAATATGCGGATTGATGACCACCATCGGCTTTTCATTGGCATAGTTGTCAATGCAGGAGAGATCCAGCACAAGAAGCCGAACCGAATGGCCAACCTGAGGGGCCGCAAGCCCTATCCCTTCGGCGTTGCGCATCGACTCGAACATGGAGGCAATAAGCTCCTCAATGGTGCGGTCAATGCCTTTGAGAGGCTTTGCTTTCTGTCGAAGAATATCATCACTATAGATGTTGATCGGTAAAATCATACGCTTTACTGCTTTTTTTCAGGGTACAATCTGCAATATTGAAAAAAACCTTGACCGACCGCATAAAGTTGCCGAAGTGACAAGGATCGAGAGCTGAAACAAGGGTGATAAAATAAGGAATATCTGTCAGATTTCATTCCTTGCTGGCCACTATCCGCTGCATCTTCCGGAAGGAGAGAGCCGGTTACCCGCCATTGGAGGAATCCGATCTCTTTCTTTTATAGGCCGCGCCAACCCTGTCAAAAACCTGTTTAAAACCCTGAAACCGGCCGAGCGTATTTTTGACCGACTCAACCGCACTCTCTGAACCGGTATCGTCAATGCTGCCGCTCTGTACAGGATAGATCAGGATAAAGCTGTTTTTCCGGAAGTACCGGTTAAGATAGACCGGAATTTTGGCCATTTTGCTGTGATAGGAGAGATGATTTTTCCGGCTCATCACAACGATGAGATTGTCATCATTTTTTATCTCCCTGGAAATCACGAGAAAATCATTCCAATCACTGAAAACCTTGTACTCGGCATCGGAAATAGCTGCCGAATAGCGCTCTTTCAGAAAAGCAAGAGTTTGCTTTGCTGCGTATATCACCAGTCGGCTTCCGATGTTTTTCTGTATGATGATCAGCTTCTGCAGACAGTGCTCAAAGCCGATTTCATGTTCAGCATCGGCAGGAATAACCACTACCGTGCGCCTGATTGTTGCAAGTGGCTGAACAGATTTGTAGATAAAGGTTGTGACATTACACCGGCCAAGAATGCTTTCCGATGCACTGCCCAGAATACTGTCAGTAAGAATGCTCTTGTAGTGCAGACCCATTATCAGGTCGGTGATTTTCTGCTCCCTGATCACTCCGGCGATGCCGTTTACCAGATCACTGTCATAGCGGATCAGGGGAATCAGCTCATTATCGGTTGAAGAGGCTGCAACCGCTGCTTTTTCAAGAATTTTACCGGCACTCTTTGCCGCCGCCTCATCACTCATGGTGTTATCGGCAACATGCAGGGCATACATACCCTGACGATTTTTTGCCGATTTGACGATTATACCGAGGTTGACCAGCTCATCAACCGTAGTGAGGTCGTTCATCGGAATAAGTATCCGTTCTTCAGCGGTCAGAACTCCTGTTTCGGCAATCTCTTCGTCTGCTTCGGCAAGCGCGATATTCTGGGCCCCTTTCTGGCCGATAACCGTAGCAAGTGTACAGGTGACGAGAATAAAGAGAATGGTGCCGTTCAATACACTTTCATCAAGCAGTCTGACGGGATTACCCTCAAGGGTGTAGCCGGTAATGATGTTGTAGCCGATCAAAACCGTTGCAAGAGCAACCGCGGCATGGGCGCTTATAAGGCCGAAAATCAGCCTTCGCTGATCAACCGAGAAGCCGAAAAGCTTCTGGGTGATCCATGCCGAGAGATATTTGGCCACCGTAGCGGCTATGGTAATAACTGCAGCAACTTTAATGGTCTCATAATCCTTGAAGAAGGCCTGGATATTGATAAGCATACCGACCCCGATCAGAAAAAACGGAATAAAGATGGCGTTTCCGACAAACTTGATCCGGTTCATGAGCGGCGATGTATGCGAAATCAGACGGTTGAGTGCAAGTCCGCTGAGAAAGGCACCGATAATTGCATCAACACCGGCTGCCTCGGCAAGAAACCCACCGAGAAACACCATGGCCAGTACAAAGAGATACTGCAGCACACTGTCATCAAAACGCTTGAAAAACCATCGGCCAATGACCGGAAAAAGAAGCAGAACAACAAGACCAAACACCGTGATGGAAATCAGAAGCCTGATCCAGAAGAGGGTTGTCAGAACGCCGGAGCTCATCCCGGCAACAACCGCAAGAACAAGCAGGGCAAGAGTGTCGGTAATAATGGTACCACCGATGGAAATATTGACCGCCGTATTCTTTGCGATACCAAGCTTGCTGACAATCGGGTAGACAATCAGCGTATGGGAGGCGAAGATACTGCCGATAAGGATTGAGGAGAGGAGTGAAAAATCAAGAATATAGATCCCGACGACAATACCGAGAACAATGGAGATGAAAAAGGTGTAGAGGCCGAACATGATGCTGTTGCCGCTGTTTTTACGAAAATCGGCAACATCTATCTCCAGCCCGGCAAGAAACATGATATAGAGCAGACCAACCGTCCCGAAAAGAATAATGCTGCTGTCACGGAGCATCAGATTGAGTCCATGCGGCCCGACAAGAGCACCGGCAAGGATAAGACTTACCAGACTCGGGATTTTCAGACGGTTGAGAAGAAGCGGGGTAAAAAGAATGATAAACAGTATCAGTGAAAACTGTAATACCGGATTTTTTAAAGGCAGAGATATATCAATCAGGCTCAGGAGCAGCATCATGTACAATCCAGAAGTTATTCACTTGTCCTGCCGGTACTGTCTACCGGACTGGCCATGCTTTCAACGAAATAAAAAAAGGCATGCCGGCAGTGAGTTGAGGGTAATGTCCTGCTGATAACAGGAAAAAGATCACCATCACTGATGCCTGCCTGTTTTCTTAACGGCAAAACCCTGTCCGGAAGCAAATATGCATATCTTTTCAGTTGAACACAAACCATCAAACAAGCCTGTACCGCCAGAGGAATTCCCGATAGCGCTATTGCACTGTAAAAGCAGTGATTATATTACCTGCACAACCAGAGATGGAGTTCCATCAAACATTTTGACTGCACAACAATGCACTGGATCTACCTTATCATTGCAATCCTGTTTGAAGTATCCGGCACAACCTGCATGAAGTTTTCCTTTGGGTTCAGCAAACTTGTGCCATCACTTTTTATCTTTATTTTCTACGCATTGAGCTTTACCTTTCTTTCGCTGGCACTCAAGGTACTTCCTGTCGGTCTGACCTACGCCATCTGGTCTGCGGTCGGTACAGCAATCATTACCCTTATCGGTGTTATCTGGTTCGGCGAAGGAATCAATGCCGTCAAGCTCTTCTCCCTGCTTTTCATTATTATCGGCGTAGCAGGGTTGCATTTCAGTCAGGAACATGTTCACTAACAGATGAAGCATCAACATCCGATCTACAGAAAGATTGTCGTAAAAGTCGGCACCAACGTCATTACCGGTAAAAACGGAGAGCTTGACCTTGAGATTCTCGACAGCCTCACGTCACAAATAGCCGAGCTTCAAAAACAGGGAATCCAGGTTATTCTGGTTTCATCCGGTGCCGTCGGGGCAGGTCGCTCGGTGGTAAAGCTCTCCGGAACGCTTGCTCCAGTTGCGGCACGGCAGGTACTTGCGTCAACAGGTCAGATAAAGCTGATCAGCACCTACAACGATCTCTTTTTGCAGCACGGGCTTGTCACGGCACAGATACTGGTCACCAAGGGAGATTTCCGTGACCGTCAGCACTATCTCAATATGCAGACCTGCTTTTCATCCCTTCTGCAGCAGAATATCATCCCTGTTGTTAACGAAAATGATGCCGTCTCGGTCACCGAACTGATGTTTACCGATAACGATGAGCTATCCGGCCTCATTGCATCCATGATGGATGTTGAGGGGTACATTATTCTCTCGCATGTGGACGGGCTTTTCGACCTTAAAACAGGCAATGGAGCCATCATAAGCGAAATCGACCCTTCGACAAAACACTTTCATCAGTATATCAATCCGGGGAAATCGGAGTTCGGACGGGGAGGAATGCTGACCAAATGCCACATAGCGCAAAAACTCTCCCGGCTCGGCATAACCGTCCATATTGCCAACGGACGGACTCCGGGTATTCTGCTCTCGATTCTCAACGGAAAAAAAACAGGCACCAAATTTCTCGCGCAAAAACCAACCCATGGGCCGAAACGGTGGATTGCAAACAGTGAAGGGCTTGAAAAAGGGGCGGTTACCATCAACAAGGGGGCGGAAGCTGCGCTTGTGGGTGATGACCGGGCCAACAGCCTGCTCCCTGTCGGTATTGAATCCGTTGAGGGGCGCTTTCTCAAGGGCGATATTATCAAAGTCTGCTCAACGGATGGAGCCGCGATCGGTTACGGAATGGCACAATACAGCTCCGAAAAAGCACTCCAGGTGATGGGCAGGAATGGCCAGAAACCATTAATTCACTACGATTATCTTTACATAATATCCTGAAATCCGCAAAACATGCAGGAAACCATCATTCGACAGCTTGCTTTGGTTCAGCAGGCAAGCAGAGAGATCATCACCCTCAGCGATGCAAGCATCAACAGCGTGCTCTCTGATCTTGCACAGAAAATCCCCCTGCACAGCGATGCACTGCTCCTTGCAAACAGGAAAGACCTTGAGCGGATGGATCCTCTTGATCCCATGTATGACCGCCTTCTGTTGAACGCAGCGCGTCTTGAGGGCATTGCCGGGGATATCGGCAATGTTGCCTCGCTCCCCTCTCCGCTTGATCTGGTGCTTGAAGAGCGGGAACTGCCTAACAGCCTTGGACTGAAAAAAGTAACCGTGCCCATGGGCGTAATCGGTATCATCTATGAAGCACGCCCGAACGTCACCTTCGATGTTTTTGCGCTCTGCCTGAAATCCGGCAATGCAACCGTGCTGAAAGGCGGCAGCGACGCATTGCATTCAAATCTGGCCATTGTTGAGCTGATCCACTCGGTCCTCAGAGAGCACAATATCAATCCCGATGTGCTCTATCTGCTTCCTGCCGAACGTGAAGCCGCAGCCGTGATGCTCAATGCGGTCGGCTATATCGACATGATCATTCCCCGGGGCAGCCAGAAACTGATCGATTTTGTCCGCAACAACGCAAAGGTTCCGGTTATCGAAACCGGTGCCGGAATTGTGCACACCTACTTCGATAAGAGCGGTAACCTTGAGCTTGGTAAAAAGGTCATATTCAACGCCAAAACCCGCCGTCCAAGTGTATGCAACGCTCTTGATACGCTCGTAATGCACTGCGACCGCCTCAATGACCTTGCTGCCCTCGTGGAGCCCCTGCAGGAGAAGCAGGTGGTGCTGTTTGCCGATGAACCGGCCTACAGTAAACTCCAGGGGTTCTATCCTGAAGCGCTGCTGAAAAGGGCCGAACCGGAACACTTCGGCACCGAGTTCCTGTCGCTCAGGATGTCGGTCAAAACCGTCTCCTCTCTTGAAGAGGCTCTGGATCATATTGCCCGATACAGCTCCCGGCACAGTGAGGCGATCATAACGGACGATCCGTCAGCAAAAGCCACATTCCTGAAAAGGGTTGATGCTGCCGTTGTCTATGCAAACACCTCAACCGCGTTCACCGACGGTGCGCAGTTCGGCCTTGGAGCGGAGATCGGCATCAGCACCCAGAAGCTGCATGCCAGAGGCCCGATGGCCCTCAGAGAGCTCACTACCTACAAATGGATCATCGAGGGTGTCGGACAAACCAGACCATAGTGTAATGCTTGAAGCCAGAAACATCACCAAGACCTATACCCTTCCGGGTCAGCAGGCAATTCCGATCCTCAGGGGAATCGATCTCAACATCGGTGAAGGAGAGATGGTGACCATTGTGGGGGCATCAGGAAGCGGCAAAACAACACTGCTCAATGTGCTCGGCACTCTCGACACACCCGACAGCGGAGAGATCCTCTTTGACGGCGAGCAGCTCTTCATGGATAAAAAATACACCCTCTCGCCAAAAGCACTGGCCAAGTTCCGGAACCGGAAGATCGGGTTTGTCTTCCAGTTCCACCACCTCCTGAGTGACTTCACGGCCATTGAAAATGTGGCCATGCCGGAGTTCATTGCAACAGGCAAACTCCCTCCGGCAAAAAAGCGTGCCGCCGAGCTGCTTGCAAGCCTCGGACTCTCTGAACGGCTCGACCATCTGCCTTCGGAGCTCTCCGGAGGAGAACAGCAGCGGGTTGCCATTGCCCGTGCCCTGATGAACCGGCCAAAACTTGTGCTTGCCGATGAACCGAGCGGCAACCTCGACAGCAAAAACAGCCGCATGCTCTATGAGCTGATGGCAAAACTGAGCAAGGAACGCAAAACCTCTTTTATCATTGTCACCCACAATGAGGAGTATGCCGCCCTCTCCGACCGCTGCCTCCACATGCAGGACGGATTGCTGCATGCGGGCATTGAAAAAGTACTGTAAAATACCGAAGTCTCTCTATTTGTTTTTCAGCAGTTAGATTGCTAACATGAAGTCGTACTTTCGCACTAACGATAGCAAAGCAATCATGGCACAAGTCCGAGTAAGAAACAAACACCAGATCACGATACCCTCGCGTATTGCTGAATCGGCTGACATCAAGCCGGATGACATGCTTGATGTCACATTCAAAAACGGTGTTATTACCCTCATACCCGTCGCAAGAACCAAGAGGAAGGACTCTCCGCTGGCTTATGCCGGCATCGCAAGAGGGTTATGGGGTAAGACCACATCGGAAATTGAGATTGAGCTTGGGAAAAACCGTGGATCATGGGAGCGCTAAAGGAAACGCTCGACCTGTTACAGGGTCAGCAGGTCTATCTGGACAACAATATTTTTATCTACTTTCTGGACCGGAACCCCGATTACTTCCCATTTGTGCAGCCAATTATTGAGGCTGTTGCATCTGGATCAATAATTGGCTGTACAGGAGATGCTGTGATTGCAGAGATACTTGTAAAGCCTTACCAGTCAGGTAACTTCCAACTGGTTGCAAGCATAAAATCGTTTTTCAGATCAGAAAATTTTCTCTCTGTATATTCCCACAATGCTGAAGCATTTGATCTTGCTGCACAATTGCGAGCCAGGTACAACCAAAAATTTATAGATGCTTTGCACTACGCAACAGCAATTATAGCAGGGTGTAAATTTATCATTACCAACGACAGCGGCATCAAATCAAACAACCTCATTGAGGTAATCCATCTTTCCGCATTGCTGGCCAAATAAACTGCTGATCTATGAACGAACGACCTTCGATCCATAAACTCGGGCCGGTTACCCTTGCACCCTCGGTTCTCCCCCATCATGCCTGGACCTATCTCTTCGCAGCTTTTTTCTCTATCGGACTGGTTACCTTTGTTTCAATCGGGCAGGCCTATATCCTCAATGAACACCTGAAAATCCCCACCTCCCGGCAGGGAACCATCAGTGGCAACCTTGTTTTCTGGACGGAGATCGTCACCCTGCTCTTTTTTGTGCCAGCCGGGGTTCTGATGGATCGTATCGGTCGCAAACCGGTCTACAGTGCAGGATTTGTCATTGTTGCACTGGCTTATGCGCTCTACCCTCTCTCCCGATCTATTGAAGAGCTGACCATCTACCGGATGATCTATGCGCTTGGTATTGTTGCCCTTACCGGAGCGCTCTCCACGGTGATGATCGACTACCCTGCCGAGCGTTCAAGGGGAAAACTTATTGCCATCACCGGATTTCTCAACGGCCTTGGAATTGTTGCACTGAACTCGTTTTTCGGCGGCCTGCCGCATCGGCTGGTTGCCAAAGGGTTCAGCGGCAGTGATGCCGGGCTCTACACCCACTTCGCCATCGCCGGAGTTGCCCTGATTTCCGCTGTCGTTGTCGGATTCGGCCTTAAAGGGGGCACTGAAGTCCGCAAGGAGGAGCGTCCGCCTCTGCGCAACCTGATCTCAAGCGGTATCAGTTGCGCCAAAAACCCGAGAATCCTGCTCTCCTATGGCGCAGCGTTTGTAGCCCGTGGGGATCAATCCATTATCGGGACCTTTCTGCCGCTCTGGGGAACAACAGCGGGAATCGCCATGGGCATGGAGCCTGCTGAAGCGGTCAAGAAAGGAATGATGATCTTTATTATCTCTCAAGGAGCAGCACTGCTCTGGGCGCCGGTCATCGGTCCGCTGATCGACCGGTGGAACCGGGTAACGGCACTGATTGTCTGCATGGGGCTGGCAAGCATCGGCTATCTTTCGCTCGGCCTTATCGGCAATCCGCATGAGCCGGGCTCAATCATCTTTTTTGTTCTGCTCGGCATCGGCCAGATCAGCTCGTTTCTCGGAGCGCAGTCGCTTATCGGTCAGGAGGCGCCAAAAGCAGAGCGGGGATCGGTAATAGGGATGTTCAATATCTGCGGTGCGGCAGGAATTCTGGTCATCACAACCGTCGGAGGACGGCTTTTTGACTCCATGAGCCCGAAGGCGCCGTTTATTGTTGTCGGCGCCATCAATACGGTTGTCATGCTTGCAGCGCTCTATGTCCGGATCAAATTTCCGGGCAGAGGTTACAGCAGGGAGGAGCACGATTCTCCCCCAAAAAGTCATCTCGACTGAAAAGATAAATCTAATAGTACTGTGAGCTATTGACAGGCGAGCAGAACCTCGCATATCCTCTCTACCTCCTCATCCTTCAGGTAGGGATGCATCGGAAGCGAAAAGACTCTTGAACTCATATCCTCTGAAACCGGGAAATCCCCCGTTTTATAGTTGAGCGAAGCATAGGCTTTCTGGAGATGCAGCGGAATCTTGTAGTAGATCATTGTCGGTATCCCCTCTTTCTGCAAGGCCTGCATGAGCTGATCGCGCTCTGAAGATGAAGCGGCAAGTAAGGAGTATTGCGCCCATGCCGACCGGTATCCTTCAGGAATCCGGGGTACCGTGACTCTCCCCTCAAGCCTCCTGCTGTAGGAATCAGCAACACGCTGGCGGGCATCAAGTTCGTCATCAAATATGGCGAGTTTTTCAAGCAGCACCGCAGCCTGGAAAGAGTCAAGCCTGCCGTTGATACCGATCCGCTCATTATTGTATTTGTCAACACCGCTGCCGTGAATCCTGACCGAACGCAGCAGAAGGTCAAGCTCATCATCATCAGTAAAAATTGCGCCTCCATCACCATAGCACCCGAGCGGTTTGGCAGGGAAAAACGATGTCGCCCCGACAAGACCGAAACTGCCGGCCTTGCGCCCTCTGAAACTGCCGCCAAAACCCTGTGCGGCATCCTCAAGGATCCAGAGATTGAACGAGGCGGCGACCGCCTCGATACGCTCATAATAAGCCGGCAGCCCGAAAAGATCGATGGGAATAAGTGCCTTTGGCTTCAACCCTTTTGCGAGAGCCTCCTCGACACCCCTGCAGACAAGCTCGGGGTTGATATTAAAGGTGTCAGGACAAACATCAACAAACACCGGCGTCGCACCGACAAGACTGATCACTTCAGCAGTAGCAAAAAAGGTAAACGGCGTGGTCAGCACGGCATCCCCCGGTCCGATCCCTTTTGCAAGAAGAGGCATGAGCAGGGCATCGGTACCTGAGGAGCAGGAGACACAGTGACGTGAACCGACATAAGCGGCCAGACGTGACTCAAGCTCGGTCACTTCCGGCCCCATGATAAACTGGCAACTATCCACAATGCGCTCAAGGCGCTGAAGAAGCGGTGTGCGAATCCGGTCTTTCTGTGAAAGCAGATCGATAAATTGCATGGTAATGGGGGGTAAAATCAATGATCAATTGAAACTGTAAGTCAAAATACAGCTTCATTTCATTCTTTCAAGCGCTGACAACATTTCGCCCGACCGGTCCGGGAGGTGAAGCACAATCCTTCCCGCCCTGCCATTTCCGATAGATGGTGACACGATCAGATTGAAACTGAGTTTTGTGCTCCATAGGATTTTTATGTATATAGCGTAACAGACGCGTTGACTTCGTGTCGCACAGTAATATGAAGACAATCTTCCCTGGATGAGCTCCTTCTACTTTCTCGGCATAGGCGGTACGGCAATGGCTTCGGTGGCCGTTGCACTCTCCCATGCGGGTCACGCCGTAACCGGCTCGGATACACAGCTCTATCCGCCCATGAGCACCTATCTTGAAGAGCATAATATCCCCTACTTCAATGGATTTGCTGAAAAGAATCTGCTGCATGCCCTGCCCGATTTTGTTGTTGTCGGCAATGCGATAAGCCGTGGCAACCTGGAACTCGAATATGCCCTTGATCATCATCTTGAACTGATCTCCATGCCGGATCTGGTACGCCAGCATCTGATCGAAAAAAACACCTCGATAGTGGTGGCCGGGACACATGGAAAAACAACCACTACCTCACTCGTCGCCTGGCTTCTTGAGCACGGCGGCCTTAAACCGGGTTTTCTTGTCGGCGGAATTCCGGAAAACTTCTCCATGGGGTGCAGGCCTTCCGGCAGAATTGAAGCGGGTTTTTTTGTCAGCGAAGGAGATGAGTATGATACAGCCTTTTTCGACAAGCGAAGCAAATTCCTGCTCTATCGACCCGATATCGCCATTATCAACAACATTGAATTTGATCATGCCGATATTTTCAGTTCGCTGGAGGATATCAAGCGCAGCTTCAGGCTCTTTGTCAATCTGATTCCCCGTAACGGCACCCTGATCGTCAACAGCGATGACCCGACAGCCATGGAGATCGCTTCAAAGGCATTCTGCCGGGTTGAACGGTTCGGTCTGAAAACAGATGCAGAATGGAGCGCCCGCAACATATCGGTAGCGCATGAAACCTCTACCTTTGATCTCTTTTACAAAGGAGAGCTCCAGGGATCAATCACGGTTCCGCTCTTCGGCAACTACAACATTATGAATGCCCTTGCCGCAACCGCTGCGGCTGTAACTGCGGGCCTCCCTATTGAAGCGATTGCAAAAGCCATGCCCCTTTTTCTGAGGCCGAAACGGCGAATGGAGATCATCGGCACATACCCCGGAAATATAACCCTCATCGAAGATTTTGCCCATCATCCAACAGCAATACGGGTAACGCTGGAAGCTATCGCAGAGCTCTACTCGGGCCGGAGGGTTGTGACCTGTTTTGAGCCCCGGTCCAACACAACCACCCGGAATATTTTTCAGCAGGAGCTCTCGGAGTGTTTCGGCCCTGCATCCATTGTCGTGATGGGAAAAGTTCACCGTCCTGACCGCTATAAACATGAAGAGTGCCTCAACACCTCCCTGTTGCGGGAAGAGCTTCAGAAGCAGGGTAAAAGCGTTTTTCTTTCCGGAGAAGAGTCCGGCGCCTATCCTGACAATATCGTTCACTTTCTCAAGCAGCAGATCCGGAAAGATGATGTGGTTGTGGTGCTGAGCAACGGCAATTTCGGCAATCTGAAAAATATGTTGAAGGAAAGTTTTATAAAAATTTCCTGAATATTTGAATTTTCATATTATATCTTCACTGATATTTTTTAAATAAAAACCGGCACAGCCCTGCCTGTTTTTTTGACAGCTAACACTAACGCAATACAAGACCGGAAAGACATTATGGCAAAAGTAAAAGTCGGCATTAACGGATTCGGCCGCATCGGGCGTCTGGTTTTCCGCCAGGCAATGGATAACCCGAAATATGAAATTGTTGCAATCAACGATCTCTGTGACCCGAAAACCCTTGCTCACCTCCTGAAATACGACTCCACCCACAAGAAGTTCAATGGTGAAGTCAAAGTTGAGGGTTCCAATCTTGTTGTTAACGGCAGGGTTATCACCATCACCGCAGAGCGTAACCCTGAAGCTCTTCCATGGAAAGCACTCGGATGCGATCTGGTTGTAGAATCAACAGGTATCTTCACCTCGCGTGAAGGCGCTACAAAGCACCTTACCGCAGGCGCAAAAAAAGTTATCATCTCGGCTCCGGCAAAAGACAAAATTGATGCCACGATCGTTCTCGGCGTCAATGGCGACTCCATCACCGGCAAGGAAGAGATCATTTCTAACGCAAGCTGCACCACCAACTGCCTTGCTCCGATGGTAAAGGTTCTGCAGGACAGTTTCGGAATCGAAAAGGGATTCATGACCACGGTTCATGCCTACACCAACGACCAGAACATCCTTGATCTTCCCCACTCCGACCTTCGCCGCGCCCGTTCAGCAGCGTTGTCAATCATCCCGACCAGCACCGGCGCAGCAAAAGCTATCGGCGAAGTTATTCCTGAACTGATCGGCCGTCTTGACGGTTTCGCCATGAGAGTTCCGGTACCGGACGGTTCCGTCACCGATGTTACCGCCATTCTGAGCCGTGCAGCATCAAAAGATGAGATCAACGCAGCTATCAAAGCCGCTGCAGAAGGACCGATGAAGGGATACCTTGAGTATTGCACCGACCCGATCGTCTCCCAGGACATCGTCGGAAATCCTCACTCATGCGTATTCGATTCGCTCCTGACCATGAGCGCAGGCAACTTCGTAAAGGTTGTCGGCTGGTATGACAACGAGCTTGGTTACTCAACCAGAGTTACCGATCTTCTCGGAATCTACTCGCAGTACGTATAAACTCCTGCTTCGGAGAAAATATCATAAAAAAGGCGCTCCATCAGGGCGCCTTTTTTATTTGCAGTACCACAGCATCACCGCAAACCTTTCTTGGAGTTGATAATCCGATTATATTATTTTAGAGCTAGATCTGTTCCGCCAATTTGCCGCAACCATTCTTTTTTCCCATGACCAATACAGCTTCCAAACCGATGAAAGCCCTCATCCTGTTCGACAGCAAAACTTCAGGAGGATCGACCGAACTGCTTATCGATGCAATCGGCCGGGAACTTGCTGCAACCGGTGCCTACGTGGAAAAAGCCAAATGCAAAAGTCTGGGGGATTACAGCTTTGTGGAGGAGTTTGACATTATCATCATGGGAGCCCCGATCTACTACCTGATGGTCTCTTCTGAACTGCTCGGCGCGCTCCTGCAAAGCAACCTGAAAAAGTTCCTGCAGGGCAAAAAAGTCGCGCTCTTTCTTACCTGCGGCAGTCCGGAGCTGATGGCAAACCTGCTCTATCTCCCCCAGTTGAAGCTCAACCTTGCCGGCACAACAACGCTTGCTGAAAAGATTTTTGCCCCGAATCAGACTTCCGATCCGCTCATCATCAAAAATTATGTCACGGAGCTGGTTGCGGCCTACCGGAAGGCTGAGACCAAATAACAATAATACTCCTCCGGAGCTGAAATAAAATATCCCTGAACAGAAAAACCCCGATGAAACGGGGTTTTTCTGTCTGGAAACCAGGCTTATTCTCATGAAAAGATGTCACGGGCTTTTTCAAAAAAGCTCTTGGCATGAGGGTCGTTATGGGCGTCAGGAGAAATTCCCTGTGATTTCTTCAGCTCCTTCAACAGCTCCTTGTCCTGATGGGAGAGATCTTTCGGGACATAGACATTGACCTTCACATACTGGTCTCCCCGTGACGATCCTCTCAGATGACCGATACCATATCCCGGTATGCGAAGCATGGTCTCCGGCTGTGTTGAGGGAGGAATGGTGAGCTTGACCGCTCCATCGAGCGTGGGGACGTCGACTTTCGTTCCAAGTACAAGATCCGGAAAACTTACAGCAAGCGTATAGACCACATCGTCACCATTGCGTGAGAAGAGCTCATGAGGAATCTCCTCAAGCACCACAATCAGGTCTCCTGCAGCACCACCTCTCGGCCCGGTATTACCCTGACCGCGCAGGGTGAGATAGTTGCCGTCCTGCACTCCTGCCGGAACCGTAACCTTGACCGTAACCTCTCCAAGCTTGATCCCCTCACCGTAACAGGAAGTACAGCGATCCTTGATAATCCGGCCTTCACCTCCACAAGTGGGACATGCCGCAATATTGACAAACTGGCCGAACATGGTTTTTTGGGCCTGACGAACCTCACCTGTACCATTGCAGGTCTTGCAACTCTCTGTAGCTCCTGATTTGGAGCCGCTGCCGTTACACTCTTTGCAGGCAACCTGCTTTTTGATCTTCAGTGTTTTATCCACACCTTTGGCTATCTCTTCAAGCGTCAGTTTCAACCGGATTTTCAGGTCTGTTCCCTGGATGCCGGCAGATGCCCTGCCCTTTCTGGCTCCGCCACCGCCGCCAAAAAACTCCTCAAAACCGAACGGTGCACCACCGCCAGCTCTTGACCTGCCGCCGCCGAACATATCGTTGACTGCACTGAAAATATCGCTGAAGTCACTGGCTCCGGCATACTGCCCGCCGCTGCCTGAAGCCGCTGAAGAGCCGACACCTGCATGACCGAACTGATCATAACGGCGCCGCTTGTCATCGTTGCTCAATGCTTCATAGGCTTCATTGACCTCCTTGAAGTGCTCCTCTGCATCCTTGTTATCAGGATTTTTATCAGGATGAAACTGAACCGCCAGCTTTCTGTAAGCCTTTTTTATTTCGTCCTTGGTCGCCGAACGGCCAACGCCAAGAACCTCGTAATAATCTTTCTTCATAATATCACCAGCAAATTTGCTTCTCTTTTGTTCATTGTTAAAAATCGGAAAATGCTATCTGGCAACAATGACCTTTGCATGCCTGATAACCTTTTCACCCAGAAGATAACCGGTCTGATACTCTTCAATAATGGTATCCGGTTCTGCTTCAGGATGATCAATCTGGGAGATCGCTTCATGAAAATTAACATCAAGCTTCCCGCCTATCGACTCAATCGCTTTGACGCCCTTCTGTTCGAGCCAGCGATCAAGACTTTTCCTGACAAGTTCCACTCCGGCAATATAGGGTGCGGCTTCGCTTGCAGCTTCTGTATTTGATGGCGCGTGAGCAAGAACACGTTTGACATCATCGACCACCGGAAGCAGTTCCCTGATAATATTCTCAAGTGCACGCGAAGAGGCCATCATGGACTCCCGCTCCTTCTGCTTGCGGAAATTCTCAAAATCCGCCGCTCTGCGAAGCAACTCGTCACGAAATTTATTAACCTGCTCCTGCTGACGAACAAGCTCGGCTTCAAGTTCAGCTACCCTGTCAACGGGCAGATCACTTTCGTCTGCTGACTGCTCCGGGGAGGTCACCTCTTCCGGTGCAACAGTTTCCTGATTCTCCTTATTACTCACGGTTTCATTCGTTGCGTTCTTAGTCATAAATATATTTTCTTGTTAGTTAACATCCGACAGCTTTGCTGACAGAGAGTCTGCCATATAGTTGATTACACGTACAGCGTGTTCGTAATCCATACGTTTAGGCCCGAAAATACCAATTTTCCCGACCATATTCCCAATATAATAGGGGGTTGAAACAATGGTCAGCTCTTCGGCCTGCCGCTCACTGTTCTCCTTGCCGATACTGATGGAAATATCGATGCCGGAGGGCCTGATCACCTCAACCAAGGGGCCATTGTTTTCTACCAGCTTGGCCATGCTGAACTTGTCCTCAATCATCGTAATGAGATCGCGTACCTTTTCCGGCTGCTTGAACTCGGGCTGATCGACAATGTACTCTGTACCGGAAATATAGAGCCGCTCAAAAATAGGGGACTCGTCAAAAAGTGTTCCTGCTGAACGGACAACAAGATTTTTAAGGGCAGCGTCACAATCACAGTCATAAAGTCGTTTTGCAATACTTCGACGAATTTCAGCAAGTGTCAATCCGGCGAGTCGCTCATTGATCACATCCACAACTTCATCAACCGTCTGCCTTGATACCTCAAGATCAAGTTCCATCACAATGGTCTTGACAAAGAGTGACTGAATGGAGAGAATGACCATCATTCGTGTCGAACTCAGAAGCACCATGTCAAGTTTTTCAAAGATCGCGTTTGAGAGTGTCGGAGAGAGGACAACACTCAGGTTTCTTGAAATTGAACCAAGCACTTTTGCCGCCGACAGCAGCACATCGGCCGAGGCGCCCTTGCGCTCAATGCCGAACTGGCCGATATTGGCGTCAATGCGTTGTTTCTCCTGTTCATCAAGTGACTGGACCGTCATAATCAGGTCAACGTAATAACGGTACCCCTGATCGGTAGGAATCCTGCCTGCCGAGGTATGAGGCTGGCTGATATATCCTGCATCTTCAAGCTCAGCCATGACGTTTCTAATCGTCGCATCGGAAAATCCAAGCTTGTAGTTCCGGGCAATATAGCGCGAACCTACCGGGGCTGCGGTTACAACATAGGATTGAATGATAATGCCGAGTACCTGCCGCTCCCGTGCGTTAAGATTACGAGATGTCATCAACGTAGACCATAATCAGTCCCTTTTGTTTCAGGAATATACATTTCACCTCTCCCGGAAGTTCCGGGGGTTACCATCAATGTGTTACAATATAGTGCTGTGAAAGCGTTTTTACGAAAAAAACGCGACCCGGAGCGACGCGCACTCTCTTGCTGCCCATCGAAAAAAAACAGGGGTATCGCTCTGTATAGCTGTGAGCGGTTTGAGCCCAAGGCGGACAGAGTCCCGACTTGCAGGATAGAACAAACAGAAATAACTCACACCAATTACTAACCAACACTCTCCACCGGTTATACATTTCAATCAACGAACGTTCCCGAGATAACCCGGTCAAGTCCTGAATAGTCCTTTGTGACCGTCAGAGCTGAAAATCCATGACTTTTCATGATCTCTGAAACCAGAGCCGCACCATCGGCATGCAGTTCAAAAAAGAGTTTTCCTCCCGCCTTCAACAACTTTGCGGCCTGCCGGGCAACTGTCCGGTAACACTCAAAACCATCCGGAGTCGTCAGTGCAAGTTTCGGCTCATAGTCCCGAACCTCCTTCTGAAGAGAGTCCCACTCACGCTCCGGAATATACGGCGGATTGGAGAGAATGAGCGTAAACGGCCCTGTGGAAATCCTTTCCGAAAAATGATCGTCAAGCATATCAGCCGTAACAAATGAAATCCTTGACTCGACACCGTGACGCCCGGCATTCCGGCGGGCAACGGCGAGTGCATCCAAAGAACAATCGACGGCCGTGGCCGTAAGCGCCGGGCAGAGTTTTGCCATGGTTACGGCAATACATCCGCTTCCTGTCCCGATATCCAGAATGTTCGCTTCACCCGGGCCTCCCCTGCCGGAATAGCCGAGGGATTCCAGTGCCTGCTCCACAAGCAGTTCGGTTTCCGGACGGGGAATAAGAACCCGCTCATCTACACTGTACTCCAGCCCGTAAAAGCACTGCTCTCCAAGAATGTACTGCACCGGGCGCCCCTCAAGCCGCTGGCGGCAAAGAGCCCGGAAACGATCAAGCTCATCCTGGTAAACCGGTCTGCTGTAGTGCAGATAGAGTTCCAGGCGGCTCTTGCCTATAACGCTCCCAAGAAGCAGTTCCGCACTCAAACGAGGCTCATCAACATTTTTTTCCGAAAAAAACCCGGTTGTTCTCCTGAGCAGTTCAACAACCTGCCACTCTTTATATTCTTCCATCCCTCTCTGTTAATGCCGGTATGCACACTGCGCTTCCAAAACAGAGGCGGCTGTGCAATACCGGAGCAATTCGTTTTAAAAAAGTCATAAGAGAGGTAACATTACAAAAATTACATTAGCTTTTACCTATGATAGATACGATACCGCGCATAACCCGACCAACTGACACCCTTAACGCCACGATACGATGAAAAAAATCCTGCTTCTCCTCCTTATCATACTCTCTCTTTGCTCTGCAGCTCCGGCTTCTGCTGCAGCGAAATTTACCGGCGTCATGGATATGTCGCTTAAACTGCCGAGTGGTTCCGCACTGGTAACCTACACCTTCGGCAGCGGCACCCAGCGCATGGATATGCTCATGCGGATGAATAAAATACCCGAACCGCTGAAAACCTCCGTCATCACCAGAGCATCCAGTCCCGACCAGGCTTATATCATCAATCATGAAGCAAAAAACTACACAATAGTCAATCTCAAAACTGCTGCCGAAAACTCGCTGCTACTTGATTTTGACACCAACTATAAACTTGCACGGCTTGGAAAGCAGGTTATAAAAGGTTACACCTGCGAACATATCAGCCTGACCAGCACAACCGAAAAGCTCGAACTCTGGGTAACGCGGGATCTTGGTGATTTTTCGACATTCAGAATCCTTCAGTCGCAGAATCCGCGCCTCTCCAACACCTCACTTTCGCAAACTCTCAAGAACGCAGGCATAGAGGGATTTCCCGTCAGGATCATCCAGAAAAACGATAACGGTCTCTATGTGCTGGATCTCGTCAGGATCCAGCCGAAAGCGGTTGCGGCGTCCGAATTCGCTGTCCCGTCTGGATACGTAAAGGTTGAAAACAATCAAAAACCCCTCGGCACGCAGCAGAAAGCGCATCTTAAAAACCTTATGGAAAAAATGAAAAAGTTTGAAAAGTAGGTTGTATATTTTTCCATCTTTTTTTCAGTAATAGCAATCATTTACAGACACCGTGGCAGATAAAATCACAACCAGAACCGAGGACTATTCCCAGTGGTATATTGACCTTGTCCGTTCAGCAAAGCTTGCAGACTACTCCGATGTACGGGGCTGTATGGTCATCAGGCCGAACGGCTACGCGATCTGGGAGAAGATGCAGACCGCCCTTGACCGGATGTTCAAGGAAACCGGGCACGTCAATGCCTACTTCCCGCTCTTCATTCCCGAAAGCTTCATCGCCAAAGAGGCTGAACACATTGAGGGCTTTGCACCCGAATGCGCAGTCGTCACCCATGGAGGAGGCGAGGAGCTGGCTGAAAAGCTCTATGTGCGCCCCACTTCCGAAACCATCATCTGGTCATCCTATAAAAAGTGGATACAATCCTACCGTGACCTGCCGATACTGATCAACCAGTGGGCAAATGTTGTGCGCTGGGAGATGAGAACCCGCCTCTTCCTCCGAACAACCGAGTTTCTCTGGCAGGAGGGCCATACCGCCCATGCCACCCCTGAAGAGTCACAGGAGGAGGTTATGCGCATGATCAATGTCTACAAAACCTTTGCCGAAGAGTATATGGCCATGCCGGTCATTATGGGAAAGAAAACCGACAGCGAAAAGTTTGCCGGTGCAGTGGAAACCTACTGCATTGAAGCGATGATGCAGGATACCAAGGCTCTCCAGGCAGGCACCTCCCACAACCTCGGCCAGAACTTCGCCAAGGCGTTTGACTGCCAGTTCCAGACAAAAGAGAGCACGCTTGACTATGTTTGGGCAACAAGCTGGGGAGTCTCGACACGACTGATCGGCGCATTGATCATGGCCCATTCGGATGACCGCGGTCTGGTGCTGCCGCCGAAACTGGCTACCCGCCAGGTTGTCATCATCCCGATTCTCAGGGGCGACAAAGCTGCCGTCCTTGCAAAGGCCGAGGCCATTGCCGACTCACTGAAACAGAGCGGGATACCTTCCTTTGTTGATGGAAGTGAACAGAACTCCCCAGGATGGAAGTTCGCTGAGTATGAACTGCAGGGTATTCCGATCCGCATTGAGCTCGGCCCGAGAGATATCGAAAACAACATCTGCATTGCCGCACGCCGCGACACCCTTGAAAAAACAGAACTTGCTCTGGACGACACCCTGCCGCTGAAAATCAGTGAAATCCTCAACGGCATTCAGCAGAACCTTTATGACCGGGCGCTCCTCTTCCGTGATGAGAACACCTTTGAAGTAAGGAATTACGATGAGTTCAAAACAGCCATCGAAAAGGGATTTGTAATCGCCCACTGGGACGGCACTGCGGAGACAGAAGCGAAAATCAAGGAGGAGACCAAATCGACCATCCGTGTGCTCCCCGAAGAAGCCGACTACATTGAGCGCTACAATATGCGGACACCGGGCAGCTGTATCTACTCGGGCAAACCCGCTGCTCAGAAAGTTGTTTTTGCCAAAGCCTACTGAGCAGTCCGGTCAGTTACCACAATAAAAATCCCCCGCTCTGTGTGACAGAAGCGGGGGATTTTTTTATGCAATCTGATTGCGGAATAACTATATAGCGAAACCTTGAGCCTTAAGCCTCCTTGAAGAACTCCTTCAACCCGTCATCCGTCGGCTTCATGGTCTTGTCACCCTTGTTCCAGTTTGCCGGGCAAACCTCGCCATGCTCTTCGGTAAACTGCAATGCATCCACCAGACGAAGCACCTCGTCAACATTGCGGCCAAGCGGCAGATCGTTGACAACCTGATGGCGTACAACACCCTCCTTGTCGATAAGGAACAGCCCTCTGTAAGCTATACCCTCGCCTTCAACGAGCACATCGTAATCAGCAGAAACCGTCTTGTTGATATCGGAAAGAAGGGTATAGGTTACTCCCTCGATACCGCCCTTGCTTTTCGGGGTGTGCAGCCATGCAAAATGGGAGAACTTTGAGTCAACCGAACAGCCGATCAGCTCAACATTTCTCTTCTTGAACTCATCAAGCTTCTCCTGGAATGCGTGCAGCTCTGTCGGGCAGACAAAGGTGAAATCAAGCGGATAGAAAAAAAGCACGACATACTTTCCGTGGTATAAGGAAAGCTTGCATGAATCAATAAACTGCGAACCGTTAACAACTGCTGCAACATCAAAATCCGGCGCCTTGCGGCCGACTAAAACACCCATGGTATTCTCCTTGTCTGATATAAAGTTACGTGAAATAATTAAAATGGACTAATTTTATCCATAATAAGACATTCATCTATTTCTTACAAGTAAAAAGAGTTTAACGCCCTTAAAAAGTTCACACGATGCCATGAACCCTGTCACTGCATGGGCTGGCGGATGACGGTTTTCCATTTTGAGGCGTCGGCTCTGCGGATATCGCTCAGGTAAATTTCGTGGTGTTTTCCCCTCAATTGGCAGTTTCTGTCGCAAATAAACCGGTGAACATGTTCAATGGTCGGGCCCTCTTCGGTGAATGGACCGATGTGCATGATCTGGGCACTCCTCCCTTCCGAAAAAAGTTCAAAACGCACTTTTGCAAGAGCTGCAGGGTTTTTTCTTTTCTTCACCTCCTCAAGAGCCCGTTCGACAAGCTCCAAGGTCACAAATGAGGGCTGCATGATCATCGCCGTCCATTTCCATCTGGATTTATCACCGGAAGCGAACACCGCCATATCGTCCGCCCACCAGAGCGATTCAAGCGGAAGAACAGCGAAGTCGATTGCCCTGTCTCCCTTTTTAACCATGAACTTCAGTGTATAGGCCACTGAAAAGAGTGCTTCAATGGCATCGGCATATGCCTGCGTCGTATTGGGATCACCCTCGCCATCCACCATCAGAAAATTCATTGGGGGAACATCAAGCTCAACCACCTCTTTGGATGACGGCTGGTAGAGCAGTTTGAGTTCCTTCCTGAAATCAATCTTTTCCACTCAACTCCTCCCGGATAAAAGTGCACTTATGGCTGTTTCTGTTTTTTCGCTGCTTTTTTCGCACCAATTCGCCTGATCACGATGACAACAATCGGGATAATGATGAAAAATGGCCAGGCATTGACCATAATCACTATAAACTGTACGAGATTATTCCATCCGTTTTTGAAGCCGACTCCGAAATCGGAAAGGAAGGTGGCCGGTGCTGATATATTTTCATAAAAGGTAATGGTCAGCGAGCTCAAGGCAACCGCATCCCTGAGATAGAGCTGTCGTCCCTCAACAGATTCAATCTCCGAGCGCAACTCTCCGATCTGTTTTTCAATCGCAAGAACATCCTCTATTTTACCGGCTTTGCCCAGCAGCTCACGGTAGCGCTGCTCGGTCTCTTTTTTGACCTTCAGCCTTGCCTCCACATCGATAAACTCTTTGGTGACATCAGTGATAGAGATATTTTTCTCGTCAAATCCCTCAACCCCCTCCGTGACCTTGCGGACAAAAGAGTCAAACTTTTCAGAAGGAACCCTGACCTCCACTTTCTGCTCAACTTTATCACTGTACCTGTTTTCACTCTCCTTTGCTATAAAGCCGTCACTCTCACGGAGTGCCGAGTCAATTTTTTTTCTTGTCACCTGAAGGGAGCCGGTCTGGAAGGTGATTACGCCCTCCTTTATTATTTTTCTGCTCTCGACGGCAAGTTGCTTTTCACTGGATACAACCTGAGCTGCCGGGGCCGGACCTGATCCCGGGGCTTCCTGTTTCCCGCTCCCGCAACCGGAAACAAGAAGTGCCAGCAGGCTGTATCTCAACAATTTTACGATATTTTTCATGCTCCCTCCGCGCGCTGCTGTTTTATCGAAAAATCGAGGTTTCGCAAATTCTGTCATAAACTGACCATAATCATAATTTACTACTCCAAACAAACATTACACAGAGAGCATTCTGCCTGAAACAAAGATGCCCATACCGAAAAATCAGCATCATCTCCCTGGCGGCTTAAACTTCATCCTTTTCATTCTTTATATTTATCTTTCAGTATAAGAGCAACTCTTGTCATAATCAGACACGGAAAATGCAATCCTACTTCAACTTCAAGGAGCATCGCACCAGTTACCGGCAGGAGACGCTTGCAGGCATTACTACGTTTTTCACCCTCGCCTATATCATCGTTGTCAACCCGGCAATACTCGCCGCAGCGGGCATCCCGAAAGGTCCATCCATGACGGCGACCATTCTCACCTCCATCTTCGGCACTCTCCTGATGGGAGTTTACGCCAAACGTCCGTTTGCGGTTGCGCCATATATGGGAGAGAATGCCTTTATCGCCTATACGGTTGTCCAGACACTCGGCTACTCATGGCAGACGGCAATGGCAGCCATCTTTATCGGCGGCGTTCTCTTCACCCTGATCACTATCGGAGGGCTTCGCCAATGGTTGGCTGAAGCAATCCCCGGTTCGCTCAAGCACAGTTTTTCAGGAGGAATCGGTCTCTTTCTCGCCTTTCTGGGGCTCAGCGAGATGGGGATTGTAACACTTGGTGTCCCCGGCGCACCGGTACAACTCGGCAATATTGCTCAGCTCCCGGTACTGTTAAGTCTTGGCGGGCTCTTCCTTACCGCTGTTCTTCTCATACAGCGGGTAACCGGTGCTATTCTTGCCGGAATAGTGGCCACAACAGCTCTCTTTCTTCTGACCGGTCTGGTGCCCCTTCCTGCAACGGCGTTCAGTATGCCGCCCTCCATCGAGCCGATCTTTATGAAAATCGATCTGCAGGGAGCGATGACCTGGGGATTTGCCTGCGTGATCATCAGTGTGCTGGTGATGGATTTTGTCGATACCATGGGCACCCTCTTCGGCCTCTCATCGAGAGCCAACCTGCTTGATGAAAAGGATAACCTGCCGGAGATTGAAAAGCCGATGCTGGTCGATGCGCTCTCCACTATTGCCGCGTCACTCTTCGGGACCACGACGGCTGGCGTCTATATTGAGTCAGCCGCAGGTATTGAGCAGGGAGGAAAAACCGGATTTACGGCGCTTGTTGTGGCCGCGCTCTTCGCTCTTGCCCTCTTTTTTTCACCCGTGCTGACCATTGTTCCGCCCTTCGCCTACGGTCCGGCGCTGGTTATTGTCGGTATGTTCATGCTGCAATCGGTAACAAAAATGGATTTCACCGACTACAGTGAGCTCCTGCCGGCTTTTCTGACCATTGCCCTGATGATCTTCACCTTCAATATCGGCGTCGGGATGACTGCCGGGTTTATTGCCTATGTTCTCCTGAAACTCTTTACCGGAAGGGTGCGCGAGGTGCGCGGCGGCATGTGGATACTTGCGCTGCTCTCCTTTACCTTCTATCTTTTCTACCCCTACCATTAAATTTGGAGCTGACGATGCTGACCGCAAAACTGCGAATAGCCCAGAGTGACTGCACCCTTGCCAATTTTGACGAGAATCTTGAGCGCCACTGTACCCTTAGTGAACAGGCTCTCCGGGATGGAGCCGATGCAATCGTCTTTCCTGAACTCTCACTGACCGGTTATAACGTCCAGGATGCCGCACAGGATATCGCCATGCATATCGAGGATGCACGGCTTGCTCCGCTTCGTGAACTCAGCCGGAAAATCACCATCATCTGCGGGAGCATTGAGTTGAGTGAAGAGTACGGAGTCTATAATTCGGCGCTTATGTTTGAGGATGGTACAGGCAGGAGTATCCACCGTAAAATCTATCTGCCAACCTACGGGATGTTTGAAGAGTTGCGCTACTTTTCGGCAGGCCAGCAGATCAAGGCGGTCAACTCCAAACGGCTGGGAAGAATAGGAGTGGCAATATGCGAGGATTTCTGGCATGTATCGGTGCCCTATCTGCTTGCCCATCAGGGAGCAAAGCTGCTGCTGGTACTCATGTCAAGTCCGCTCCGGCTCTCTCCCGGAAGCGGCAACCCGGCCATTGTAACCCAGTGGCAGACCATTGCATCCACCTATGCGTTCCTCTTCAGCAGCTATGTGGCCTGTGTAAACCGAGTGGGCAATGAAGACAGCTTCACCTACTGGGGCAACTCATCACTTACCGGGCCGGACGGCAGCGTGATTGGCGCAGCTCCCCTTTTTGAGCCGCATATCCTTGATGCTGTGCTGGATTTTGCGGAGATCAAGCGCACCCGTCTGCACTCATCCCACTTTCTTGATGAAGATCTCCGCCTGATCGCCGCTGAACTGAACGATATCATTGTTCAGCGACCGCAGTAATCGCATGAGGGCACCACTATTAAGCTATTCAGCGGTGCCTGAAAGAACGGCTATCGAACCATAGTAAAGCCTGGAGGGGTAAGGCTCTTGCGGTAATTTTCAGGGAGTCGCTTCATGGCTTCGAGTGCATCACGCTCCTCTTCAAAGAGCCCGAATACGGCAGATCCGCTGCCGGAGAGAGAGGCGAAAACAGTTCCGGCATCAAGCAGAGCGCTCTTGACCGCCCGAACGGCAGGAAAATGGTCAAACACGGCCGGTTCAAAATCATTTTCAAAAAGAGGAAACATCGCTTTATTGCCACCAAGGCAGAGCTCTGAAGCACTCTTTTTCAGGTCAGGAATTTGGCGATCAAAGCGCTTGTAAAAATTCCGGTATGCCCATACGGTTGAAATATGCTCTTCAGGAAAAACCGTCACCACATACCAGGGAAGAGTGAATCCCAAATCTTCAAGTTCATCGCCGATCCCCCTGGCATAGGCAAGGCCTTTCATAGAGAGAAAATAGGGAACATCTGCACCGAGTTTCACAGCGAGCGTGTGCAGATCAACTTGAGAGACATTGAGCTGCCACAGCTCATTGAGCACCCTGAGCACGGTTGCTGCATCGCTGCTTCCACCACCCAATCCGGCACCGAAAGGTACCTGCTTGATGAGCTTCATGGAGACGCCTTTTGAAGTGCCGGAGAAGTGCTGAAGTGATCTGGCCGCCCTTATGCAGAGATTGTTCTCATCAACCGGAAGGTCAACATTGGAGCAGCTCATCGAGACCGTTCCGGATTCGGTAAATTCTATGGTGTCGTACCAGTTGATTGGCGCAAAAATGGTCTCAAGCGTGTGGTATCCGTCATCTCGCTTGCCGGTGATGAGCAATCCGAGATTGATTTTCGCAAAGGAGTTAACCGAAAAAGTATGCATGACGAGTGCCTGGTTTAAAAGTAAGCTGTAAAATACCTGATTGCCCTACTATCCCTTTAATTGACGCCGCTCATAAGGTTTTATTGGGATTCCCTTTATATGAAAATATTTGGCATATTGATCTACTCTGATGGAAAAGCAGACCAATACTGAACAAGAAGAACCGGAAACCATGTCTTTTGACTACTCAAAGTGCCGACCAGGAAAAAAAATCCTGCTGCAATGTGTCGCACTTCTCGCCCTGCTTCTCTTGCCGACCGTTCTTTATGCCCTTGATAATGTCTCATACGCTCAAGAGATACGAAAGTACGTCGATGAAGATAAGGTTTATTTGTTAGAAAATATCCGTCAAAAAGTAACCCGTAAGTCAGAACAGATCGTTATTGAAGCGATCCTTTCGGAAGACGGGCCACAGGCGTTTGCACTTTACCGGAAACAGTTACGGGAGTATCCGGATCCGGCAATCGATCCGCTCAGTTCATCACGAATAGCCGCTTACAATCTTGTCAAGCTGAGTCCGCCTGCCGAGCCTGAACTTTCCGCATCTCTACCCATACCCCGGAAGCTCTCCCCGGAACTGCCGGACACCACAAAACAGTCGGTAACTCCCCGTATCGGTTCTGGAGCTCCAGCCCAGCCGAAAACTACCGGAGCAAAAGACACAACAAAAGCGATTACGGCACTGCGGGCCAAAGCTCTCGGGGCTTCACTTACGGCCCCTAAAGAGATAAAAAACATGACCGGGACGGGGACGGATACCTGCACACTGCAGTTCGGAAGTTTTTCAAACAGGGAAAATGCCGAAACCCTTTTAGGGAAAATGGCCGGAAAGCTCCCTGTAGAGATTGTTTTGCAGGGCAGAATGCATAAAGTGCAACTGAAAACAAATTATACCTCGCATGAGGAGGCGATAGCCGCAGCAAAAAAACTGCCGTTCGACTCCATTGTTGTTCCAGTCAGATAACGGTATGAGAGGTTGAATCAAAGCCGGAAAATCCCGATGAAACGAGAGATAACCATCGATGGACAATCACTCCTGATCTCCCAGCTAAAGCAACTTGCCCTGCAGGTAGCTGAAACCGATATCACCGTCCTGATCATCGGAGAGACCGGTTCGGGAAAAGAGGTTCTGGCACGTTACATCCATGCCCACAGCCGTCGTGCCGATAAAAGCTTTATCCCTGTCAATTGCGGAGCCATTCCTGCCGGAATTCTTGAATCGGAACTCTTCGGCCATGAAAAAGGGGCCTTTACCGGGGCAGTACAAAGCAGGAAGGGTTACTTTGAAAGTGCAGACCGGGGCACGATTTTTCTGGATGAAATCGGTGAAATGCCGCTCGAAACCCAGGTAAAGTTTCTCCGGGTGATTGAGTCCGGCGAGTTTCAACGGGTAGGATCATCGGAAACCATCTACTCTGATGCACGCATTATTGCCGCCACAAACCGGAACATGAATCAGGCTGTTGCGGAAAAAAACTTCCGCGAGGATCTTTTCTACCGGCTGCGGAGCGTTGAACTCCAGATACCGCCGCTCAGGGAGAGAGGGCGCGATATCTTGCTGCTTGCAGAAAATTTTGTCCATGAATTCGAGCGCAAGCACACAATTGCCTTTGAAGGATTCAGCCCCGATGCCGCCGAAATGCTGATGCGATATGCGTGGCCAGGAAATGTCCGGGAGCTGAGAAATCTTATAGAGTCCCTGCTTGTGCTTGAAAAAGGCAGATATATAACCCCTGAACTTCTTGAAAAACATCTGGTGCAGCGCAACCGTTACAAAAGTCTGGTCCACGACCCGGTCAGATCGGAAAAAAACGAACTTCAGGCCATCTACAGCGGAATTATCCAGCTTCGCCAGGAGATAGGAGATATCCGCCAGATGCTCCAGCATCTGATCCAGTCGCGACCACACTCCCCGCTGCTGCTTCCTGATGCTTCAGTAACCGCCATTCCGCTCAGTTCCGGCCTGCTCAACAGTGCAGAGGAAAACACCGGGGAAGCCCTCTCCGCTACTCAGCTCTCTTTGAACGACATCGAAAAAAAATCCATAGCCACTGCTCTCGAAACCTTTCAGGGAAATAAACGAAAGACCGCCCGGGCACTCGGCATTACCGAACGCACCCTCTACCGCAAAATCAAGAGTTACAACCTGTAAGCGATTCTGGATTTTGAATTCTGAATTTTGGATTATTTCTGATTGATTTTTATTGGTCCTATAGGTCCCATAAGACATATAAACTCAATACCCCTTCCCCTTTCTGAAAAACGCCACCCCAACCAGCACTACCGATATAACCGATGCGACTTTCGGCAGCAGGTCGGGATTGCGGGTGTAAAAGGTCAGGCGACTCTCAAGCGGAACATCCGCTGTCAAGGTCAGCTCCTGCCACCAGGGTAGTTCCGCTGTAATACGGCCGAACTTGTCAATAAAGACTGTAAGCCCGGTATTGGCGCATCGGGCCATTGCCCGACGATTTTCGATGCAGCGTATCCGGCCGATCGCCAGATGCTGGTATGGGCCGTAAGAGGTCGAATACCAGCCGTCATTGGTGACAAGGGTAAGAAACTGCGCCCCGTTACGGACAAACCCGGTAACAAGCCCGGGAAAAATGGATTCATAACAGATAATATTGGCGGTCAACACCTTACCGTATTGTGCGCTTGGCAACTCCATAACCGTGCTCTCACTCCCTCTGCCCCAACTGCTGATGCCTGCAAGGGAGAAGGTAAAATTTCCCAGCCAGGGAAGATACTCAACATAGGGAACCCTTTCGGCAAACGGCACCAGGCGCATTTTACGGTAGATCTGCGGGGGCCTCTCGCCCGGCACAAGCAGCATTGACGCGTTATAGGTCTCATAGGGTTGCCGGAGAGCCGTGTCA
This sequence comes from Candidatus Chlorobium masyuteum, assembly GCF_011601315.1. NCBI lineage: Bacteria > Pseudomonadati > Chlorobiota > Chlorobiia > Chlorobiales > Chlorobiaceae > Chlorobium > Candidatus Chlorobium masyuteum. The sequence continues at coordinate 29,895 of NZ_JAAORA010000001.1, forward strand.
AATTTCCCCGGGTTTTCAGACCTCGGCAAACTGCCTTCAGGATAACGGACAATATCAGAGTACCCGGTCAGAAGTGCAGTGTTCCAGCGACGGAGTGAGCCTCGAAGCGAAAGAAGATCTGCTGCATAGGGGCTGTCGAGAATGTAAAACGGAATAGCTGTTTCCGGCCATATAACCAGCTCGGGTCTGTTTTCACGAACCGCCCGCCCGGTAAGCTGGTAGTATCGCTCCATGATGTCGGAACTGTGTTGAATACCCCATTTTTTGTGGGGATCAATATCCGGCTGTATGAGTGTAACCCTGAGCTTTGGAAGATTACGCTCTGATGGACTCTCCTGATAAAACAGAGCGGTCGAATAGAGGAGCGGCAGGGCAATCATAAACGACATGGCAGACACAGAAAGGATCACCTCCCTGCGGTTTCCGGTCACGGCCAGCAGAACAAGTATATTAAAAGAGAGAAGCCAGAAACTTATCCCCCATACACCGGTCAGATCGGCATACTGAATCATAAAATTGAGGGCGGACTGGGAGTTCCCGAAAGTAAGCCAGCCAAGCGAGAGATCCTGTTGCATATAGAGCCACTCCCATGCTACCCAGAGAAAAGGAAGAGAAATAAGGGCATATCGAAACCCTGCAAGACGTTTCAGTGCATAAAAACCAAGCAGGGGCACTGTCAGAAAAAATGCCTGCGCAATGATGGTAAGCACTCCGCCCGGCAGCGTCGCAAGTGAGACCCACCAGAGGCTGATCGTGCAGAAAAGCAGCATGGATAGATAAACCCGCCGGAAAAACTCCCCGACCGGCTCATCGCGCTGAAAAGAGAGGAGAAGCGGAACGAGAGCAACCCATGCAAGTAGCTCAAGATGAATAAAGGGATAGGAAGGAAAGGATAGTCCGAGAAGGGTTCCGCTCCAGAGGGAGGGGAGGAAACGGGAATGAATCAGCTTTTTCACGGTCAAAGAGAATGAAGTCATCTTGAGTTCAAAGAGTTATCATCTGAATCAAAAAAGAAATAAAAACAGCCGACTGATACGCGAAGCCGAGAGAAGTATACAATATTTAGGTCGAACAGATAATCACGTAAAAGATATTTTGCTTTAATTATTGATTTTTATTCTTTAAATTTATTCTAAGCTGTTATTTAACAGGAATGGACTGCTCAAAATTTTCCTGCAAATATCCAATTTCAACGCCATTAGAAAAAGGAGAAATCACTATGGCTCTTTTCGGCACTAAAGACACCACCACCGCACACTCCGATTACGAGATCGTTCTTGAGGGCGGATCAAGCTCATGGGGCAAAGTAAAATGCCGGGCGAAAGTTAATGTGCCCCCGGCACTCCCCCTGCTGCCGGCTGACTGTAACATTAAAATCAATGTAAAACCTCTTGATCCTGCAAAAGGGTTTGTCAGGTTTTCCGCAGTAATCGAGTCAATTGTTGACAGCACGAAAAACAAACTGGTTGTCGAGGCTGACATTGCCAATGAAACCAAGGAAAGAAGAATCTGTGTAGGAGAAGGTTCCGTTTCCGTAGGCGATTTCTCCCACTCCTTCTCCTTTGAAGGCTCCGTTGTCAACCTCTTCTACTACCGCTCAGACGCAGTCCGCAGAAATGTCCCGAACCCGATCTACATGCAGGGACGTCAGTTCCATGACATTATCATGAAGGTGCCTCTTGACAATCCCGATGTTATCGACACCTGGGAAGGCACACTGAAAGCGTTGCAGTCAAACGGATCGTTCAATGACTGGATTCGCGAGTTCTGGTTTATCGGACCTGCCTTTACCGCACTGAACGAAGGCGGCCAGAGAATTTCAAAAATCGAAGTCAACAGCATCGGCACCCAGAGCGGCGAAAAAGGCCCGGTCGGCGTTACCAGATGGCGCTTCTCTCATGGCGGTTCCGGTATTGTGGACTCCATCGCACGCTGGGCAGAACTCTTCCCTGCTGACAAACTCAACAGACCGGCAACGGTTGAAGCAGGATTCCGTTCCGACTCACAGGGCATCGAAGTCAAGGTTGACGGCGATTTCCCCGGCGTATCGGTAGATGCAGGCGGCGGTCTTCGCAGAATCCTGAACCACCCGCTCATTCCGCTTGTACACCACGGCATGGTTGGCAAGTTCAACGACTTTACCGTCGATACACAGCTTAAAATCGTTCTGCCTAAAGGATACAAAGTGCGTTATGCTGCACCGCAGTTCCGTTCACAGAACCTTGAAGAGTATCGCTGGAGCGGCGGCGCTTATGCCCGCTGGGTTGAGCATGTCTGCAAAGGCGGCACAGGACAGTTTGAAGTCCTCTACGCTCAGTAAGAATTACAGCATCAGTAACAGAAAAACCGGCTCCTTGCCGGTTTTTCTGTTCTATGTTCTTGCGCTGAAAAAAGGGATCCACCTACCCCAGCAACTGAAGAATATCCTCAATCTCCTCCTTGATCTCTTTCATAAGTGAGAGACGACGCTCGTCAACAACCGTATTGCGTTTCTTTTCCTGGCCGATCTGTTTCTGGAGCTTCAGAATCTCCGTGGTCTTGTGATCACCTTCACTATCCTTGAGGACCCCTTTGACGATCTCGCTGGCTTTGCCGAGCCGGTACCCTTTCTCATAGACCAGCTCCTTGATATTAAGCACCATGGCGATATCGCGGTTGGTATAGCGCCGATTGCCTCTGGTATCCCTGGCTGGAGCCAGTTCAGTAAAAAAACTTTCCCAGTACCTGAGCAGGTAGGATGGAATACCGGCGATTTTACTCACCTCACCTATGGAGTAGTAGTTTTTTCTTGAATCGAATGCCATAAAACGGAAGTGACTGATGAAATTTTGATTTCCCTATTCTTATTATACATTACTACCGTCACGATCAAAAACATATGACGGATGAAAAATCTACTCAGCCTTAAACCCTACCTGCTCCGGTATAAAAAAAACCTGCTGGCGGGTTTTTTCTACGTCATCCTGACCAATCTTTTCGCTGTCATCGGTCCGAAATATATCGGCATGGCCATCGACACCATGAACCGGCGCTTCGAGCTCGAGCATGTACTTGGTGATACGGCTCTCTATTTTCTCTTTGCATTGCTGAGCGGGTTTTTTCTCTTTCTTGTACGCCAGAACATTATTGTCATTTCAAGAGAGATTGAGTTTGACCTTAAAAACGATTATTTCAATCATCTGCAGAAACTTCCCCGGAAATTTTACAACACGACCAGTACCGGGGAACTCATCTCAAGAGGCACCAACGACCTGAATGCCGTCCGGGAGTTTCTCGGACCCGGCATCATGTACTCCCTCAACACCTTTTTCCGGCTCTTTTTTGCACTCGTAGCCATGATTGCACTCTCTCCGAAACTGACCTTTTTTGCTCTGCTTCCCGCGCCGCTTCTCAGTTATTCAGTCTACAGAATCGGCAGTTCCATGCAGAAACGCTCGAAAAGCATTCAGGAGAGCTACGGAGCCATTACCAATCTTATCCAGGAGAATCTTTCAGGAATCAGGGTCGTAAAAAGCTATACCCGTGAATCTTTCGAGATAGAGCGGTTTCAAAAGCTCAACAAAGAATACTACAGCAAAAACCTTTCACTTGGAAAACTTCAGGCACTCTTTTTTGCTTTTCTCACCTCACTTACCGCATTCTCTCTGCTCCCGGTTGTATGGGTAGGCGGTTTGAGCGTCATTGAGGGCAGCATGACGGTCGGAGGAATTGCGCAATTCATCGTCTATGTTTCAATGCTGAGCTGGCCTATCATCTCGATCGGATGGGTCACCAGTATTGTCCAGAGAGCTGCATCAGCTCAGGTCCGACTTGACGAAATTTTTAGCATAGAGCCCGAAATCGAAGAAAACAGCAGTGACTTCAACTCCGAAGAGGAGTTCAAAGGGGCGCTCTCATTCCGGAATGTCCGGTTTCACTACCCCGGTCAGGAGAGACATCCGGTTTTGAAAAACATCTCTCTCGACATTGCTGCCGGCTCAAAAGTCGCCATTGTAGGCGCAACCGGCTCGGGCAAGAGTACACTCGTCAATCTGATACCGCGTCTTTACGAGCCTGATGAGGGTACCATCCTGCTTGACGGACGGGATATCCGGACGCTGCCGCTCAAAACCCTGAGAGAACTCATCGGCTTTGTTCCCCAGGTGAACTTCCTCTTTTCCGACACCATTGAAAACAATATCAACTGGGGAAGCCGGGAAAATGATGCGAGTGAGGTCATCGAGGCAAGCCGCATAGCGATGCTCTATGATGATGTTGAGGAGTTTCCCGACGGATTCGAAACCATGCTTGGTGAAAAAGGGATCAACCTTTCAGGGGGGCAGAAACAGCGGGCCTGTATAGCCAGAGCCATTGCCTGGAAACCGCAGCTTCTGGTGCTTGACGATGCCCTCTCCGCTGTTGATACCGATACGGAAGCCCGGCTTTTCGAAGCCCTGCTGGAGCGCCTCCCTGATACCACGATCCTCCTCATCAGCCACCGTATTTCCACCGTCAAAAACTGCGACCGGATCATTGTGCTCAAGGATGGCATGATTGCCGAGAGCGGCACCCATGCAGAGCTTCTCGGAGAGAACCACCTCTACGCCGAACTCTACAACCAGCAGCTTCTCGAAGAGGAGATTCTCTCGATTTCTTAGCACCACTCACTCACTCAGCACCTTCACCTTTGCGGCATTGGCAATCGCCTTTGCTTTCAGGGAATCAACATCGCTGCCCAACTGATCGCAGGCCAGCGTCACTGCCATTCTCCGGTAAGGACGGGTTGCGGGTTTTCCGAAAATCCGGATGTCGCTACCGGGCTCTCTAAGGGCATCCTCAACTCCGGTGTAGTAAGGATTCGAGCCCGCTCTGTCGGCCAGTACAACCGCACTGGCGCCCGCCTTCAACAGGGTGATTTCCGGAATCGGCAGACCGAGGACAGCCCTTGCATGCAGCTCAAACTCCGAAAGGTTTTGCGTGCCGGCAAGCGTCACCATGCCGGTATCGTGCGGACGGGGGGAGAGTTCGGAAAAATAGATCCCCTCATCAGCGAGAAAAAACTCCACTCCCCAGATTCCCGCACCTGTCAGCGAACGGGTAACCTTTTCAGCTATCTCCTGCGCCTCTTTCAGATTGGCATCACTGATCATGCAGGGCTGCCAGCTCTCCTGATAGTCACCCCGCTCCTGACGATGACCGATCGGTGGACAAAAGAGAGTTTTTCCACTTGTTTGTGTCACGGTCAGGAGGGTGATTTCAGTATGGAACTGCACAAAGGCCTCCACAATCACTTCAGCTATATCTCCGCGTTTGCCGCTCTGCGAGTAGCTCCAGGCTTTTTCAATATCTGCTTCGGTTTTGACGGTTGACTGCCCCTTGCCCGACGAGCTCATCAGCGGCTTGACCACACAGGGAATCCCCACCTCCCCCACCGCCGCAAACAGCTCTGCAAGCGAAGCTGCATAACGATAGTTGGCCGTACGAAGCCCAAGCTCTTTTGCGGCCAGATCACGAATAGCTTTCCTGTTCATGGTAAAGTTGGCCGCACGCGCTGAAGGAACAACCTGTATCCCCTCTTTTTCATAGTCGTAAAAGCGCTCGGTTCGGATCGCCTCTATTTCCGGCACGATCAAGTCGGGTTGATGTTTGGCCACAAGAGCATCGAGAACGCTGCCGTCAAGCATGTCGATCACCTCCCGCCCGTCCGCCACCTGCTGCGCCGGAGCATCGTTGTAGCTGTCAACGGCAATCACATGGTGCCCCAGACGCTTGACGGCTATAACAAACTCCTTTCCCAGCTCCCCGCTGCCGAGCAGCATGATTTTTTTCTTCATGATGATCTTAAGAATTTTGATTCCGGAATTTATTGACTGGATATCCACTCACTCAAGCTCGCGCAACTGGCGGTGGAGGTCTTTACGGGAGAGGCCGTACATGTGCACATAGAGCAGGTTGAACATGAGCACGGCTGAGCGGAGCTGAGGGCCACGCATTGCCCGTTTGATGGCGTTCTCTATTGTGAAGACCCGTCTGGTAAGCGCTGTGTAGCTTGGAATGAACTCCTGAAGGGGAATACGCAGGGGTTTGTAGAGCATCTCCTGACCCCATGAAAATCTGAAGGCATCGTGATCATCCCTTGCGTGCAGGAGCCGCCCTTCCCTGGCCAGACGATCAAAAACACCGGTTCCGGGAATCGGCCGCAGAAGGTTGATACCGGGCACATCAATACCGGTCTCCTCAATAAAAGCCTCTATTCTCTCGGGCAGCCCGATGGTATCTCCGTCAAGACCGTAGATAAAGCTGCCGTATACACAGATTCCCGCTTTTCGGATATTTTGAATGCACTCAACCTGACGCATGGCCGGGTTGTGAAATTTTTTATGGGCATGGTTACTGCCATCCTCAATGCTCTCGATGCCGACAAGCAGGGCACCGCACCCTGAACGGGCAAAGGCCTCAAGCAGCTTCGGCTGCTCACCGAGCGCAGTGGTCGCCTGACCAACCCATTTTATCCCGAAAGGAATGAGACCGGTGAAAAGTTCATGGGCATAGGCCTCGTCAGCGTTGACGGTGTCATCAAGAAAGAAAAAGATCCGCTTGTCCTCTTTGAGAAAGAGTTCAACCTCCCTGAGCACGTCACTGACACGACGGTGACGGAGGCGGTGACCATTCATGACATGCACATTGCAGAAGTCACAGCTGTAGGGGCACCCTCTCGTGGTCTGCACCACGTTGGTGGTAAAGTAGCTCCGGATATCAAGCGCGCTTTTGCTTACTGTGCGCTCCGCTGAAAGATCGGGAAAAGTTTCCACGCGGTACTCCGGCTTCAGTGCTCCACGTCGAAGATCCTCCTGCACCTCCCGCCAGATCTCATCAGCCTCTCCAATCACAATTGCATCGGCATGACTACGGCAGTTTTCAGGAAAAATAGTCACGTATGGTCCGCCAAGCACCACCTTGATCCCGATTGAGCGAAGATGACGGGCAAGATCAAAGGCGGGTTTCACCGCGCCGGTCTGAACACTGATGCCTGCCAGATCCCAGTGCTGATCAAGCGGAAGCTTCTCAAAGCGCAGATCACAGATACTCTGGCTGACTCCCTCAACCTGCTGTGAACTGAGAATCATCAGCGAAAGCGGCGGAATGGCGAACTGTGCCCTGCGGATGATATTGCTGAGCGCACGCTCCTTGAGCGAACTTAAAAAACTCTGTTTTACTGTAGCGCTGTCGAGCAATGAGGCTCCGTCAACACCGCTGTCGGCCTGGATAAAAATCAGCAGTACCTTTTTCTCAACTCCACCGCTATCCTTCATCAAAAGCCTCCGCTTGAGCGTGCCAGATCCTGGAGCTTCTGCAGTTCAAGCAGCCCTTCAATCGGAGTGAGCCGGTCAAGATCAAGCATCTCAAGCGCCCTGCGGAGCCGCGAGTCTGACTCTTCAAAAAGACTGATCTGCATGCTTTTCACCGTCGGCGGCCGGTCAAGAGGAATCTCGATATCACGTTTCTCCATTCCGGCAAGTATCTCCCTAGCCCGCACAATAACTTCCTGCGGCATTCCGGCCATTTTTGCCACCTCGATACCGTAGCTGTTGTCGGTGGAGCCCCGAACAATTTTGCGCAGAAAAATCACCCGGTCGGCGGTCTCCACAACCGTTGCATTATAGTTCACAACTCCGGGAATCCGGTTTTCAAGTTCGGCAAGCTCATGGTAGTGGGTCGCAAAGAGCGTTCTGGCGCCGATTGCGTGAGCGATATATTCGCTCATTGACCAGGCAATTGACATGCCGTCAAAGGTGCTGGTACCGCGACCGATCTCATCGAGCAGAAGCAGACTTGTTGATGTGGCATTGTTAAGAATGCTGGCCGCTTCATTCATCTCGACAAGAAAGGTGCTCTCCCCAGAGGCAAGATTGTCCGAAGCGCCGACTCTGGTGAAGATCCGGTCAACAAGACCGATTTCAGCACGTTCGGCAGGCACAAAACTGCCAGCCTGCGCCAGCAGGACGATGAGGCCGGTCTGACGGAGAAAGGAGCTTTTTCCGGCCATGTTGGGACCGGTGATGATGAGCATCTTCTGTTTTTCATCAAACAGACAGTCGTTCTGAACATAGGGTTCATCATCGCTCATAATCCGCTCAAGCACCGGATGGCGTCCATTGATGATCTCAAGATTGCGGTGATCCCTCATTTCCGGTTTGCAGTAACCGTACTGAACGGCAGCAAAGGCAAACGAAAAGAGTGCATCAAGCTCGGCAAGGCCCGAGGCATTGGTCTGAATCAGAGCAGCCTGCCCGGCCACTTCAGCACAAAGGTCGTGAAAGAGACGGGCCTCAAGCGAAAGGCTTTTGTCTTCGGCATTGAGAATTTTCTCCTCATACTCCTTCAGGGCCGGAATAGTGTAGCGTTCGGCGTTGACAAGGGTCTGTTTTTTCTCATAATAGGGTGGCACCTTGTCGCTGTTGGCACGGCTTATTTCGATATAGTAGCCGAATACCTTGTTGAACTGTACCTTGAGCGAGGAGATCGAGGTGTTGTGGCGCTCCTGCTGCTGAATCTCCATAAGGCGGTCCTTGGCCGTCGAAGAGATGGTGCGGAGATCATCAAGCTCCGCGTGAAAGCCGCTCCTGATATACCCCCCGTCCCGCATGGAAGCTCCGGATTCGGGATCTATGGCCTCCTCAATGCGCCGGGCAAGTTCGGGCAGCGGATTGAGTCTGGAAGCAAGGGAACGGAGCCTTGCGCTTGCCGCATCCTGAAGCAGCTCCTGAAGTGAGGGAAGAATGGCAAGCGAAATGCCAAGTTGTCGAACCTCTCTCGGCATGGTGCGGAAGGTGGCAATCCGCGCAAGTGAACGCTCCAGATCATTGATGGCTGAAAGCTTTTCACCAAGCCCTTCCCGCATCTCCCTGCACCCGGTCAACTCCTCAACCGCATCGAGCCGGAGCTGGATATCCTCAATTTTTCTCAGCGGTCGCTGCAGCCACCGGCGGATGAGTCGCGCTCCCATGGGGTTGCAGGTATGGTCCATCACCTGGAGCAGACTGCCGTTGAGGGTTCCGTCCTGCATTGAAGAGATGATCTCAAGATTACGCTTTGTCTGCAAGTCGAGCGTCATATGATCATCACCATGCAGCTCGCTGATCCGGGTGATATAGTGCAGGCGGTTCTGCCGGGTCTCTTCGAGATATTGGAGAATAACTCCTGCAGCAACTCGGCCTGCACGGTTCCCCTCAATACCGAACCCTTTAAGGGAGTGGGTTTTGAAGTGGCGTGAAAGCACCTCACCGGTCTGCTCCTCACCGAACATCCAGGCATCAAGCTCGGTAATGAGCAGCTCCTGTGAACAGGATTGTTTCAGCTGCTCAAACCGGACGCGCTCTGAGGCTGATATGAGAATTTCGGATGGATGGAGTGAAAGCAGAAACTCCCTGACACCCTCAGGCTCCATGGAGGCGATGCTGAACTCAGCGGTGGTAACATCAATAAAGGCAACTCCGGCGATAGTCGAACGGCCCTCCCTGAGAAAGGCCACGGCACAGAGATAGTTGTTGTGCCGGTCATCAAGTATCTTGTCGCTGAAGGTTATGCCGGGAGTGACAATATCGGTGATTTCCCGGCGGACAATCCCCTTTGCCTCTGCCGGATCTTCAACCTGGTCACAGACTGCAACCTTGAACCCTTTCTTGACCAGTTTGGCAATATAGCCCTCGCTGGCATGGTGGGGAAAACCGGCCATCGGCACTTCAGCCGACGAGCCATTGGAGCGCTTTGTCAGCACAATATTGAGCGCACCGGAAACCAGACGGGCATCCTCAAAAAAGGTTTCGTAAAAGTCACCTACACGGAAAAGCAGCAGAAATTCAGGGTACCGCTCCTTGACCTCCAGATACTGGCGCATCATGGGAGAGTGCTCTTTCTTTGTACCCTTTTCTTTGCTCATGGAGAGATTCATCAACGATTGAATAGAGAGGCACCCTGTTACCGGGGAAATATGGCGCGATCGAAAAGAAGAAGCTACTTCAGCGCATCTAAATATACAAACTACAACAACCTCTTTCAGAAAAGGGAAATACTCTCCCGTTCAGCGCTTGAGCCACCTGCCGGGGAGCTCATCCTGACTCCTGAAAACGGGTGCTCTGCCGGAGAAAGCAAGGCCTTCAGACCGTGTCGCAGGATATATGGATTTTAGCGCTGCTCATGTTTGAATATGAGGGAATTAATACTATATTTCAGTCCTTTATCACTAAAATACGAGCAAGATGCAGGCGTTGATCAAGATTTCCGATAAACAATTTCTGGTAAAACAGGGCGACAAGCTCTTTGTGCCCAAACAACAAGCCGCAATTGGCGATACCATGGAAATCAAAACCATGGCTGAGATTGACGGTATCAATACTAATCTGAATCCTGCAGGCAGCATTCAGGCCAAGGTTCTTGATCATGTCAAGGATGACAAGGTTATTGTTTTCAAGAAAAAACGCAGAAAACGCTACCAGTCAAGAAACGGTCACCGTCAGCAGATGACCCAGATTGAAGTTATTTCTATCTAAGAAAACAGTTCAAGATTTTTAACGTTAATTTCTTTTTCCCATGGCACATAAAAAGGGTGGCGGTTCAACCAAAAACGGACGCGACAGTAATCCTAAATATCTCGGCGTAAAAGCCGCCGGCGGTTCAACGGTCAGTGCTGGCACAATCATTGTCCGCCAGAGAGGAACTGTTATCAATGCAGGCTCAAATGCCGGATTAGGCAGGGATCATACCATATTTGCACTTGTTGACGGCGTTGTCACCTTCCGCAACGGAAGGAACAACAAAAAACAGGTCAACATCATCCCCTGCTGATTTTGCTTGCTGCAAAATAAGCTTATATTTAAAAGCCGTCTTTCTCTTCAAGGCGGCTTTTTTTATGCTCAACCTGATTGCTTGATCTCCGGGGCATAAACATCATTCAGCATCTCTTCCTTTACACCTTTAAATCATTGATTCTTTATGAAAATCACCGTTATCGGAGCCGGAAATGTCGGGGCTACAGCGGCACTTCGCATTGCAGAAAAACAACTCGCAAAAGAAGTAGTACTGATTGACATCGTGGAAGGTATCCCGCAGGGCAAAGCTCTTGACATGTATGAGTCAGGCGCCGTAGCACTTTTCGACACCTGCGTTATCGGATCAAATGACTATAAAGACTCAGCCGATTCTGATATTATTCTTATTACTGCCGGCCTTGCAAGAAAGCCGGGAATGACTCGCGAAGATCTTCTGAATAAAAATGCCGCGATCATCCGTGACGTGACCATCCAGGTGATGAAATACTCCAGGAACCCGATCATCATCATGGTATCAAACCCACTTGATGTCATGACCTATGTTGCCAGAAAAACCAGCGGACTTCCCAAAGAGCGTGTTATCGGTATGGCCGGCGTGCTTGATGCCGCGCGGTTCAGAAGCTTTATTGCAGAAGCGTTGAATGTTTCGATGCAGGATATCAATGCCTTTGTGCTTGGCGGTCACGGCGACTCCATGGTTCCTGTTGTAAAATATACCAATGTCGCAGGTATCCCTCTGACCGAACTGCTTCCCCAGGATAAAATTGACGCGATTGTTGAACGCACACGAAACGGCGGCATCGAAATTGTAAATCTGCTGAAAACCGGTTCAGCTTTCTATGCTCCGGCAGCTTCTGCCGTGGAGATGATTGAGGCTATTGTCAAGGATCGCAAACGGATTCTTCCCTGTACCACAGCGCTTGAAGGCCAGTACGGCATTGACAATGTATACTGCGGTGTACCGGTCAAACTCGGCAAAAACGGCGTTGAGCAGATTCTTGAGATCAACCTCTCCCCGAGCGAACTGGAAGCTCTCCAGAAATCCGCAGCCGAGGTCAAGGAGAACTGTAACAGCCTTGCCGCTCTCCTCGCCTGAAGAGCACCTTCGGGAAATGCTATATTCTGATGAACAAAAAAAGCGGCTCCGGGCCGCTTTTTTTGCCGAGTACAAAGGCTACAGCTAAACCGGCAACGCCGGCTCTTCATGGGTAATGCAGTGAATTGCTCCCAGTCCCCATACCAGATCAAAACAATCAATCCCGACAACCTGCCTGCCGGGAAAACAGTTCTGCAGCAGCTCAATGGCTAAGGTGTCACGTGAACAGCGATAGGTTGGCACAAGCACCACACTGTTGGCGATATAAAAATTTGCATAGCTGGCCGGGAGGCGCTCCCCGTCAAAAAAGACCGGAGAGGGCATGGGAAGTTTCACGACCTGAAGAGGGTTTCCCTCAATATCCGTAAAACTCTGCAGCAACCGGTAGTTCTCCTGAAGCGGTTCGAAATTCAGGTCAGCCGGGTCATCCTCTACGGCGATCACCACGGTATTTTCATTGACAAACCGTGCCATGTCGTCAACATGTCCATCGGTATCATCTCCGGCAATTCCATCGCCAAGCCAGAGTACTTTTTGTATGCCGAGATAGTTGCCGAGCTCCCGCTCGATATCGGCTCGGCTCATCAACGGATTCCGGTTTGGATTCAACAGACACGCTTCGGTAGTCAGAAGCAGACCCTTGCCATTGACATCAATAGATCCCCCCTCCAGCACAATACCGGTTGAAACCAGCGGAATCTGCTGACGGGATGCAATCCGTTCAGGCACCGCATTGTCATCATCATAGGGTTCATATTTCCCCCCCCAGGCATTGTACTCCCAGTCGAGAATAACTTTCTCGGTACGAAATCCGCTCTCGCGGAAGACGTAGTTCGGACCGTGATCCCTGCACCATGCATCATTGGTCGGAATCCTGTGCAGAAAAACACGATCCAGACGAAGCTGCTCATGGCGTGAGTTCCGAAGCAGTTCAAGCACCTCCCGCTCCATTGCTTCATCAAGCACATTGATATGCACCTCCTCGGAAGAGCTCAGCCATGAAGCAATCTCAACAAAGACCGCCGGTACCGGTTCAAACTTTCCCGGCCATGACTCAAGCCGGTGAGGCCAGGAGAGCCAGGTCGCTTTATGAAAAGCCCACTCGGGAGGCATATAATACGTCGTATCAGCCATAAGGTAGAATCAGTTCAGGGAGGTTGACTGAAGAGCATCAGCATGCGCTCTGATACGCCTGATACGCTCGACAACGGGAGGATGTGAATAGTTCAGAAATACATAGAAGGGGTGCGGGGTAAGATTTGAAAGATTGCTTCGGGAGAGATTTCTGAGTGCATCACCGAGAGTCACACCTTTCTCAAACGTCGAAACCGCATAAAAATCAGCCTCATACTCATGTTTTCTTGAAAGCACCTGTAAAAAAACAGAGAGAATCAGCTCCACCGGAGTGTACAGCAGCATAAAAAAAATCAGACTTCCGTACACAGAGAGATGGGTCATGAAAAACGCATCAAAAAGCTGGCGGTTATTCATAAAAAGCGAGAGTAGAAAAAAAAGCGCGCCAAGATTGACGATGCTCAGCACCATGCTGATGATAATATGTTTTTTCTTGAAATGTCCTATTTCGTGGGCAAGCACGGCAACCAGTTCATCAACCGGATGGCCTGAAATAAGGGTATCGAAAAGGGCTATTCTCTTTCGTTTACCGAAACCGGTAAAAAAAGCATTTGCTTTGGCTGACCGGCGGGAGCCGTCAATCACATAAATTCCGGCAAGGGGAAAACTCACTGTTTCTGCATAGTGCATGATGGCACGCTTCAATTCACCCTCTTCAAGCGGAACAAACTTGTTAAAAAGTGGCATGATCCAGGTTGGTGCCACATACTGGAGCAGGAGGGAGAGCGTTGTCACGCCGCACCAGGCCCAGAGCCAGGCAAGAGGGCCTGTAGACTCAAAAAACCAGAGCACAGCATAGAGCAGAGGCGTCCCGAGAAGAAGGGCAAGCAGAAGGGTTTTAAGACGATCAGCCGCAAAAACTGAAGGAGTGGTCTTGTTAAAGCCGAATTTCTCCTCAATCACAAATGTTCTGTAGATACTGAATGGCAGATCAATCAGTGACTGCACAAGAAGCATTGTACCGATATAGAGCACTCCGGTAACAACCGCATCATATCCGAAACCCCGCAGAAGGTTGTCAAGCAGATTGAATCCCCGGCTGAACCAGAAAAAAAGGAGAAGGGCAAGATCAAAGGCCGCGCTGCATAAAGAGAGCGTCGTTGTGGCTCGAAGATACTCCCTTGATTTCCGGCTGGCCTCCTCATCAAACAGAGCGGTAAATTCCTGGGGAACCGGTGCTTCCGATGCTTTTAGATTGAGCAGTTCGGAAACAAGTTTAAGCAGAAAAGTCGTGAGCAGCGCAAAAAAAACAACCGTAGCGAAGATGTTCATCATGTCAGGTAATTGAGAAAAAAAGGTTCATGCAGGTCAATCCGCTCACTCATCAAGGTACCGGCTCTGAAGTTCTCCATAGGTTTCAATTCTGCGGTCACGCAGAAAAGGCCAGTGCGAACGGTAAAATCCTATCCTGCTGCGGTCACACTCGGCAAAGAGAATGGTTTCATCCTGATGAGCCGCTTCCTCAATGATCTGCCCGAAGGGATCAGAGACAAAACTGTTCCCCCAGAACTCCAGATCACCTTCAGTTCCGACCCGGTTTGCCGCTGCAACAAAAACTCCATTGGAGACGGCATGACTCAACTGCATGGTTTTCCATGCCGCCTGCTGCGAACGGCGCACCGCTTCCGACTCTTCATCCACCGCCCATCCAATGGCTGTAGGATAAAAAATAATCTCCGCACCCTTGAGAGCCGTAAGCCTTGCCGCTTCAGGGTACCATTGATCCCAGCAGATCAGAACACCGATTGTAGCATATCGGGTTTTAAAGACCTTGTAGCCCAGATCGCCCGGAGTAAAATAAAACTTCTCGTAAAATCCGGGATCATCAGGAATATGCATCTTTCGGTACTTGCCGAGATAACTTCCATCAGCATCAATAACCGCTGCGGTGTTGTGATAGAGTCCCCGGGCTCTCTTCTCAAAGAGTGAGGCAACAAGAACAACCTCAAGTTCACGGGCAAGCTCCTGCAGAACCAGTGTTGAAGGGCCGGGAATCGATTCAGCAAAGCCAAACGGTTCATAAGCCTCTGTCTGGCAGAAATAGCGCGTTGTGAAGAGCTCCTGCAAACAGATTATCCGCGCGCCCTTTGCCGCAGCCTCCCTTATTTGCAGGCATGCATTCGCAAGATTTGCAGAGGGATCACTATCTGCGCGGGCCTGGACAAGTGCTATGGTTACGGTTTCGGAATGCATGACTGAAAGCGGTGTTAGTATTGAATGAGAATACCAAGGGAAAGCAGAATCCCGAAGAGCGTCATCAGCTTTCCGGTACCTGCCAGTACATGGTTCAACTCCCTCCCCTCACTACTGTAGAGCTCCCTCTTCATGCGGAAGGCCAGCGGCAGTGAGAGCCATGAGAGGAGACCAAACAGAGAGTACCCTTCCAGATAGAGAAACAGAGGAACAAGATAGGCTACAACGGTTAGCGCCACATAGAGACGACGTGCGTAAACGGCACCTATACGGGCAGGAAGCGTCATTTTGCCAACCTTGCGGTCAGTACCAATATCGCGGATATTGTTGACCAGAAGAATATTGACAGAAAACACTCCCGGAGCTACTGCGGCAAGCAGTACCGGCATGGCAAGCTCATGCGACTGGACATAGTAGGTACCGCCAACCGCTACAAGGCCAAAAAAAACAAAGACAAAGAGGTCGCCGAGACCTGAATAGGCTATCGGATAAGGGCCTCCGGTATAGCCCCAGGCAAACAGCAGAGAGAATAAACCGATCACCAGTATCGGCCATCCGGCTGTATAAACCAGGAAAAGACCAAGCAAAAATACAACAAGAACAAGAGAGAGAGAGACCCGTATCATGGTTTTCTCGCTGATAAGCCCTGCGGCCACAGTCCTTGTCGGCCCAAGTCGTTCAGCGGTATCGGCTCCCTTGCGAAAGTCATAGATCTCATTGATAAAATTGGTCGCCACCTGAATACCGAGAGCACAGATGAGGGCAACAAGAGCCGGAAGGAGTTGAAACCGGCCGTCAGCAGCCGCAAGTGCGGAGCCCAGCAGAACCGGCACCGCACCGGCCGGAAGTGTTTTCGGACGGATGGCCAGCATCCATGCTTCATCCATTTTCAGGGGCATTCTTCTTTTCCTTTGCGGCTTTCACACTGCTGAAGGTGTGGCGGATCTTCTCGCCCGGTTTTATATAGGTAAGACTGTGACGCACTGCCATGGCCGCATCACTCAACCCGGTCTGAATAATTTTCAGCTTGCCGGGATAATAGGCAATATCACCGGCGGCATAGAGTCCGTCAATGGATGTCTTCATATGACTGTCAACAACCAGCGCATTATCCATAAGCTCAAGATCCCATTCGGCAAGCGGCCCGAGATTGGACTTGAAGCCAATCAGAAGAAGCAGGCAGTCAGCTTCAAGGATATGGGTTTTCCCGCCCTTTGTCCGGACATGAACCGCAGTAAGCCGGTCGTTCGCACAATCAACAGCAGTAACCTCGGTGTTCAGATAGACATCAACCCGTCCCTCTTCCCTTGCCTCAAGCACCTCCCTTGCCGTCTTCCCGTGACCCTGAAAATCAGGCATCCGATGCACCAGTGTGACGGAGTGCGCAGTGTTCAGGAGGCCGACCGTCCAGTCAAGAGCAGAATCACCACCCCCGACAATCACAACCCTTTTACCGGCAAAGTCACTGACATTTTTGACCGCATAAAAGATCGATGAACCCTCAAGATGATCGATATTATGCAACTGGGGCAGCTTGCGTGGAGAGAAAGCACCGAGACCTGCCGCAATCAAAAGAGCCCTTGACAAAAAGACCCTGCCTGATCCAACCGTCACTTCGAATGTTCCATCGGCAAGTTTCCTGTAACGGGTAACCGTCTCGCCAAGAATGACTTCCGGATGATAGCGTTCGGTCTGCTTCCACAAGCTCTCGACAAGTCCGGCTGCAGGAACTTCCTGAAACCCGGCTACATCATAGATATGTTTTTCGGGATAGAGGGCGGCAAGCTGACCTCCAAGGAGCGGCATGCTTTCAATAATACGACAGCTTATATTGTTCATTCCACACTGGAATGCGGCAAAAATGCCTGTAGGTCCCCCGCCAACAATGGTCAGGTCGCGGATCTCTTCACCACCGTCAAAATAAAGTTTATTTAAGGGCATGAGTTGGATACCGGATTACTGGATATTTTCCTGACTGTGCGCTCTTTCAGGTCCCGATTTTTTAAGGTAGATCATCCCCTGGGGGTCAACCATGCCGTAAAGAACCGCAATCAGCTGCTCCTCATGATCAAGCTCATGGATCTCCACATGAACGGCATCCCGCTTTCGCACCTTGTCGCCTTCATTATTTTTAAATAAAAACAGAGCCTTTACTCCTCCGTGAGGAGTCCGGCCTTCAAAGAGATAGTTGCCATCTTCAAGTTCATCAAGTGCACAGCCTGAAGATGCCGAATCGATAGGACATGATGCACACTGAGAGTAAAACCCCTCCTCTGACTGAGCGTATTCACAAACAGGAAATTTCATTACTTCTCCATCTTTTTTTGCTTCCGGGTTGAGTGACCGGAAATATAATCATTAAAATATTGTTGAAGAGTTCAATCTTTATAGTTTTCTTGTGTCACAGTTTCAACAACAGCACTCAGCAAGCGAACCATGTTAGCCAAGCGGATTATACCCTGTCTCGACGTTCGGGACGGCAGGGTTGTCAAAGGAATAAATTTTGAAGGATTGAGAGATGCCGGTTCCATCCTTGAACAGGCCCGGTTCTATAATAATGAACTGGCTGACGAGCTTGTGTTTCTTGATATTTCAGCATCACTCGAATCACGCAGAACAACACTTGAAGAGGTACTGAAAGTTTCCGGTGAAATCTTTATTCCGCTCACGGTAGGCGGCGGCATCAACTCCGTTGAACGCGCCAAGGAGGTTTTTCTTCACGGAGCGGACAAGGTCTCGGTAAACACTGCCGCAGTCAACGATCCGGAACTGATCACGCGGATCGCCGAGAAATACGGCTCACAGGCCGTTGTTGTTGCTATTGATATCAAAAAAATAGGCACTGAGTACATCGTCCATACCCATTCCGGTAAAAATCCGGTTGGTCTGGAAGCGCTTGAATGGGCACAAAAAGTCCAGGATCTCGGCGCCGGTGAGATTCTGCTTACCAGCATGGACCGTGATGGCACCAAAGAGGGTTATGATAATGAGATACTCGCACGGGTCTCTACCTCGGTGCATATACCGGTCATTGCATCCGGTGGTGCGGGATGCCTTGAACATCTTTATGACGGATTTACCAAAGGCCATGCCGATGCGGCACTTGCAGCCTCTATCTTCCACTTCCGCCAGCACTCAATCCGTGAAGCAAAGAAGTACCTCCATGAAAGGGGTATTCCTGTCCGGCTCTGACCGGGAAGCTGAACAGCTTGCAGAACAACCTCGAGGATCAACCAGAGGCCCGGAATTCAAGCATCCTCCTCTGCTTTGAGCTGCTCGCGAATATCGAGCAACTCCTTCTGTCGCGATTCGCTGGATAGCGGATAGGATAAATCAAGGGATTCCAGGGTAT
The DNA here is from genome assembly GCF_011601315.1 of Candidatus Chlorobium masyuteum. Classification (NCBI taxonomy): domain Bacteria; kingdom Pseudomonadati; phylum Chlorobiota; class Chlorobiia; order Chlorobiales; family Chlorobiaceae; genus Chlorobium; species Candidatus Chlorobium masyuteum. Next base: position 48,478 of record NZ_JAAORA010000001.1, read on the forward strand.
CAAGAATGACCCTGGAAACAATCAGCCGGGCATTTGCCTTGTCATCAGCCGGAACGACATACCAGGGGGCATGTTTTGTGCTGGTGGCCCCGAGACATGCTTCATAGGCTTTCATATACCCATCCCAGTACTTCCGCTCCTCAATGTCGGCCATACTGAGCTTCCAGTTCTTTTCCGGAGCATCTATCCGACTGAGAAAACGCTTTCGCTGCTCAGCTTTTGAGAGGTGAAGAAAAAACTTGACCGTCCTTGTCCCGTTTCGGTAGAGATGCGTTTCCATATCAACTATTGACCGGTACCGGTGCTCCCAGATTTTTCCTCCGCTGATCACCTCATCTGCAATACCCTCTGCTGAGAGAATTTCAGGATGAACCCGCACAATGAGCACCTCTTCGTAATAGGAACGGTTGAATATCCCTATATGTCCCCGCTCGGGCAGACAACGATTGCTTCTCCAGAGAAAATCATGTTCAAGCTCTTCCGGGGAGGGGTGCTTGAAACTGAACACCTGACACCCCTGGGGATTTACTCCCGTCATGACATGCCGGATAATACTATCCTTGCCGGCTGCATCCATTGCCTGAAAAATCAGAAGCAGGGAAAAACGGTTGTCAGCATAATGAACATTCTGAAGTTTTCGGAGTTGCTCGACCTGTTGGGCAAGCATCTCCTTATACTCTTCTCTGGAGCTGTAGATCGGTTTGACACGCGTCGGGCGCGCGCTGAGATTAACCTTTCCACCTTCCGGGACACAGAGTGCATCACAATCAAAATGCATAGAATGGGAGGCTTTAGGGTGATGTCAAAAATAACTTCGCGGAGTCAATTGCTCTCCTCTGAGCAAAAACACAAAACCGGAAACTTCTGCTCACCTCCCCTCAACTCATTTCAGGAGCAGTTCGTTCTGGATGGGGATAAACAACAGTAACCGTTTTTTAAGTTAAATTTAAGTTTTGCCATAGACTTCTTTAAGAATCACCGGCCTACATTGGTTACACTTGAAACTGATTGTTCACTCAACTAAACCTCTGTCAGATACGATGAAAGCTACAATGAAAGCCTGGGCAACACCCCTTGCCTCCGGAGCATTTACTATTTCAGCTGTTACCGGTCTTTTGATCTTTTTTGACATTGAAATCGGGATGGTTGAGGATGTCCACAAGTGGCTGAGCTGGCTCCTTGTCGGTGGCGTACTCCTCCATGTTCTCTCCAACTGGAAACAATTCACCGGATATTTCTCGAAGAAACCGGCGATAGCAATCATAGCCACAGCGCTTCTTGTCACCATAGCCTCCCTTCTTCCTCTGTTCGGTGAAGATGAAAAAGAGGGTGGAAAAGAACAAGCCGGCAGAAATGCAGCACAGGCACTTGAAACTTCATCACTGAACACCGTCGCCCTCGTGCTGAAAACCTCTCCCGGACTCCTGATTGAAAAGCTCGGAAAAAACGGTATTGTTGTAAAGAGTCCGGCATTAACGATTGAGGAGATCGCTCGCGACAACAGCAAAAATGAAAACGAAGTGCTTGCTTCACTTTTAGAAGCTTCCAGTCAGAAAAATGGTACACTCGACTAACAATATTCAAACTTATGAGACTTCTTATCATTGAAGATGAGCCTGGAATAGCCAGATTTCTGAAGGACGGACTTGAAGAGGAGTACTTTGCCGTTGATCTTGCCCATGATGGCAAAACCGGCCTCGATATGGCCATGACCAACGAGTATGACCTGCTCATCATTGACTGGATGATTCCCGCATTAAGCGGCATCGAGGTATGCCGGCAGGTTCGCAAAGGCGGGAGCACCGTTCCCATCCTCTTTCTGACAGCCAAAGATACGCTTGAGGATGTTGTATTCGGTCTTGATGCCGGAGCCAATGACTACATTAAAAAGCCATTTGAGTTTGAAGAGCTGCTGGCCCGTATCCGGGTTCAGCTCAGAACAACAAATCGGGTAGAAGAGTCGTTAAGTGTCGGAAGCCTGACTATCAATCCTGTAACGCATCAGGTATTCTCCGGCCCAACCGAACTGACTCTGACTCCGAAAGAGTTTGCCCTGCTTGAATACCTGATCCGTAACAAGGACCGGGTTTGTACAAGAAGCCGCATTATCGAGCATGTCTGGGATATCCATTTTGATTCCGACACCTCGGTTATCGATGTCTATATCACCTTTCTGCGCCGCAAACTGGAAAGTGCAGGATGCGGCAACATTATTCAAACCATTCGCGGAGTCGGTTATATCGTTCGGGAATCCTGATCACAAGCCATGAGCACTTTAATTCAATCCAACCGGAATAATAAAATCGGCTCACTGAAAAAAGTACCCGAGTTCAGTCTGCGCAACCGTATTGCCTTCTATTATACCGCAGCTACAGGATTTTTGATTGCCATCGTGTTTTTGATCATCTACTTCACGGTTGAAAGTATCGTCTACAAACAATTTGATGACGAGATCAAAAAAGAGGTTCTGGAGGTACTCTCGGATGCGAATGTCTCAACCTATCATTTCAAGGGCTATGCCATTGTAAAGGATTTTGAAAGCATCCGCAACCTTGATACCAATGACCATGACAATTTCTTGAATGAAGAGAATGAAGATGAGGAGGGGAATAAGAAAAGCAGTAACGAAAACACGAATCTTGATACCGAATTTATTCAGATTGTCGACACCAAGGGAGAGGTGCTCAATAAATCAACAACCCTGTCCTGGTGCGTCCTTTCATTCGATCCTGGCCGGAAAGGTACCGAGTATTTCAACACCAGTTTCGGAAGTTCATTGGTGCGTCAGGCACAGGTACCCCTTGTAAATCTTGACGGCGTCACTGAAGGATACCTGATTGTAGCGCTCCCGCTTAAAAACGCCCTGATAGTGCTGCACGACCTGCAGAACATTTTTCTCTTTGCCTTTCCGGTCATTATTCTCACCCTCTTTGCACTCACGCGCTTGATTGCCGGAAAAAGCATTCGACCTGTCGAAAAGATTATTGAAACCGCAGAAAAGATGACGCAGTCGAATCTGCATGAGCGGATTGTGCTGCCCTATCATCATGACGAGCTGTATCGTTTGTCCTCAACCATCAATGCCCTGCTTGACCGGATGGAGGATGCATTTCAGCGTGAAAAACAGTTTACCTCTGACGCTTCGCATGAGTTGAAAACACCTTTGGCTGCCGTAAAAGGAACGCTTGAAGTGCTAATCCGGAAACCGAGAGAGCGGGAGCACTATGAGAGCAGAGTTCAGTTCTGCCTGATGGAATTAAACCGCATGGCAAGGCTCATCGACCAGCTTCTTATGCTCGCCAGAAACGAAAGCAGCAAGATGAAACCCAATATAGAGCTGCTCATGCTTACCCCTCACCTTGAGGATGTAATCGCCAGAATTCAGCCTTCTGCATATGAAAAAAATATTTCTATCACGGCTGATCTGCTTGACAATGTAAAAGTCGCCGCTGATCCGGCAATGCTTGATATGATTTTCGAGAATATTCTCACCAATGCCATCAAATACTCTCCCGAGGGCTCTTCGATAACGCTCTGTACAGAACAAAAAGAGAATACCATTCTCTGTACCGTTACCGATCAGGGAATCGGAATCCCGGAAGAGAAACTGCACGCGGTCTTTGAGCGGTTTTACCGTGTTGACGAGTCGAGAAGCTCAAGCACGGGAGGATTCGGCCTGGGACTGTCGATTGTAAAAAAACTCGCCGACCTGCAGGATATCATGGTAACACTGGACAGTGAAAAAGACAGAGGAACGACCTTTACGCTGACATTCCAGTCACCAAAGGCATGAGAATTATAACAGCACCTGAAACAAACAGTCATTCATGATTAACACTACAGAATAATGTGGAAATCAATTCTTGTACAACGAACCATACCGCTCACGATCTCTTACCTGCTGCTGATTCTGGCAGCTATAGCGCTTGACTCTCTTCTGCATGCCCTGAATCTGGTCTGGATAGGACGATACCTCGGAATCGCCGGCACCCTATCTCTTGCCTTTTCATTTATCTATTCAGTGCGAAAAAAGAAGCTGATCACGAATGGCCCCATGAAGTTTTTTCTTAAACTTCACTGTCATTCAGGCTGGATCGGCACGCTGATGATTCTTGTTCATTCAGGAGTTCACTTCAATGCCATTATACCATGGGCAGCTACGACACTCATGATGATCGTTACCGCAAGCGGTCATGTCGGGCAACATCTTCTGAAAAAGGTCAAGGAGGAGGTGAAGGCTAAAATGCAGCAACTCGGGATCAATGGTGATGTTGATGAAAACATTGAACAGCGGAAGTACTGGGATACGCTGACTGTAAAAACTCTTGAGAAATGGCGGACCGTGCATATGCCGATGGTATCATTTCTGATTGCGCTGACCCTGACCCATATCCTTACCATATTTTTCTTCTGGAACTGGAGGTAACCCGTTGAAACCACTTTTTATTTTTATCGCTACAGCCATCCTTCTCAGCGCTCTTGCTGTAGCATTCCCCGAGGTGCTGATTACTCCCGGCCCCCTGATGCGTGGCCATCAGCCGCTGAAAAGAGAGTGCCTGAGCTGTCACACACCGTTTCGCGGGGCCAGAGCCGTGGAGTGCATAAGCTGTCACAAACAGAACGATATCAGCGTTAAAAACGTAGCCGGTAAACTGCTCCCTCCAGACAGCAGCAAGGTTCTTTTTCACAAGGGACTTAATCCAGGTTCGTGCAATGAGTGCCATACCGATCATAAAGGAAAAGGTGCAGCCAAAGCCTTCAAATCGTTCAAGCACGAAGAGATCTCTCCTTTGCTGCTGAAAAACTGTATCGCCTGTCACAGAACTGACAAACCGGACGATATCCTGCATCGATATACAAAAGGTAATTGCGCAGAGTGCCATGGCAAAAAACACTGGAAACCGGCAATATTCGATCATCGCATGTTGAACACGGCATTTGCCTCACAGTGCATTGAGTGCCATAAAAGCGACAAGCCCGATAATAATCTCCACCGCACCATGAATCTGGGTTGTGCAGAATGCCATGGTACGCGAAAATGGAAGCCCGCAACCTTCAGCCACAGCAAACTGAACACTAAAAATGGCTTCCAGTGCATTACCTGCCACAAGAGTAACCGGCCGAACGACAAACTGCATCGTCAGTCACCTGAAAATTGCGGTACATGCCATACGACCAGTAAATGGGAACCTGCGACATTCACTCACAACAAGCTGAGTGCTGCGGACAGAAACCAGTGCATCTCATGCCACAAATCTGACAAGCCCGGTGACAATCTCCACCGCTCCTCACAGTCAAACTGCGGAGTATGCCATACAACCGGCAAATGGAAACCGGCTACTTTCAGTCACGGCAAGGCGGGCAGCGGAAGTGCCGGGCAGTGCATCTCATGCCACAGGAGTGACCGGCCGAATGACGATCTGCATCGTAAATACACTGCGGGTTGTTCAGAATGCCACACCACCAAAAAGTGGAAACCGGCAACCTTTAACCACAGCAGGGTGAGCGGAGCAAACGGCAAAGCGTGCATCTCATGCCACAAGAGCGACCAGCCGAATGACACGATGCACCGCTCATCACAGGCAAACTGCTCTGCATGCCACACTACGAAAAAGTGGAAACCGGCAACATTCAATCACAATAAATATTTTGTACTCGACAGCGATCATCGGGCAAGCTGTGCCACCTGCCATCCCGAGTCTGGTAATTACAAAAAGTATACCTGCTATAACTGTCATGAGCACTCACCATCCAAAATAGCGGCAGAGCATCGTGAAGAGGGCATCTACAACTATCAGAACTGTGTAAAATGCCATCGGAGCAGCAGGGAACGAGGGGATGATTAACAATATGCGCTAAAGTCACTCGCAGATGTTTGGGCGTTACCATGATCATCTGGACGCCCAAACCGCAAGGTTCAATTCAGAAGGGGCTTGTTAATCAGTGATGCCGCATAACTGTTATCAATCAGCTCTTCAACCAGAGAGCCCAACTTTGCACTCTTTTTGAGCAGATTTTCTGCAATGAGAACCGGGACTGTCTGCTTCAAATTCCGGATGTCCTGTGTATCCGGAATAGCCCGGGAGAAGTCAATACGGCTCACAATCAGTTTGGCCACAGGTAACGACACGTTCCCTGCATCAGCATAAATAGTCACCAGGTCATCCGGGTGGCGAATTGACCACTTGCGCGCACTGTCATAGACCTTGATGACCCGGGCAACAACATCGGGATATTTGGCTGCAAATGACTCGGTAACCGTCAGATAACCGGAACCAAGCAGTTCGCTTTTTGTATAGATCTCCCGTGAACCGCTTTCCAGCTGGCTTTTGGAACAATAATAATTAGAACCAACCCACGCAGCTACGCTCTTCTTCTGAAGCGCCTCAAGCCCCTCCTGTGGCGGTTTGGGCGCCATCATCACCTCGCTTTGACGTATGCGAGCATCATGCAATGCCCGCAAAAAAAACAGATAGGAGTCGGTACCCGGAGTAACCGCTATTTTTTTACCCTTTAAATCCAGCAAAGTCTTGACGGAAGAGTCTTGAGTGACGAGAAACGCTGCCCACTCCAGATGCGAAAAGATATATACCGCCTTGATCGGCCTTCCCTTTGCCTTGCCGAGCACCGAGGCTACCGCTGAAGTGGATGCTATATCTACTCCTCCGGTTGCCAGATTCTCCAGACCCTGATTGCTTCCTTCGCTGAAGACCCAGCGTACCGGCAGATTGTCACGCTGAAACTCCTTCTCCAGCCATCCGAATTTTTTCAACACCAGAGAGATTGCGTTAAAATTAGCGTAATCAACCTTTAACTCCCGAGGCAGAGGGTCAGCCGTCGAAAAAGATGACAACACCGTCGACATCGACAGTGTGATGAAGAGTGCAACCAGCCTGACAAGAAGTTTACGCATTGCTCTCCCTCCGATAGTTAACCATGCTATAACGCATTTTTTGAAAACATGAGCTTGTTGAAGGTATTAAAAAACAGCTGCGCCATCTCCGGATTAAGCTGCTTTAAACGGACATAAACCGCCATTCCTTTCTCTACACTGCCGGTTTCCAGATAGAATCTGCCCAGATTAAAGAGAGCCGTATTGTGGTCCGGATTGATGCGCAACGCCTGCAAATAGGCATTCAATGCCTCCGCTATTCGGTGATCCTTGTCATAGGCAACACCAAGAAAAACCCATGCATCACTATAATCCGGGTTGATACGCAGGGCCGACTTGTAGGCTTCGTACGATTCGGACGGCTGAGCAGCATAACCATAAGCTCTGGCTAAACTCAGAAAATAGAGGGCATGTCCCGGAGTTATGCGTACAGCCTGCTGGTAAGCCTTGACCGCTTTGTCGAACTGCCCCCCGTCACTCAAGACAAGCCCTAAGTGATACCAGGACGAAGCGTCATGTGGAGTAATGCGTACAGCTTGCTCGTAAGCATCAATGGCACGTTCAACCTCCCCATTCTGGACATAGGCCATGGCAAGATTGAGCCATCCGACGGCATAATCAGTATTGAGGCTGACTGCCTGACGGTAAGCTTCAATCTTTTTCTGCTTCTGCCCCTCCCGGCCGTAAGCCGCCCCGAGATCAACCCAATATTGTGCATAATCCGGACGTAGCCGGATCGCATTGTTATACGAATCAATAGAGAGCGACAGATCCCCTCTCTGCAGGTAGGCAAATCCTAAATATCCACAGGCTTCACCACTCTCCGGTTTCTGTTTTATCCAGTTCTGGCAAAATGAGATCATTCCCCCCCAATCCTGTCGCTCCTCCAGAGCATTGACTTGATACACATTGCCAAGATCGGCAGATAAAATAGTGTCCTGCACTGCCACCCGGTTCGGCAAGTCAAGTATCCATTCGACCGGAAGTGCAAAATTCAACTGCTGACCCTGTTTGAAGAAATAGGTTGGCAGGCCTATCAACCGACCGTTTTCATCAAACAGCCCCCCCCCGCTTGAGCCTGCTGATATCGGCGCTGTGGTCTGGATATAGAATCCTTTATCCACCTGCCTCAAGCCTGAAATAATGCCGTCAGAGAATGTCAGTTCTATCCCCTGCGGTGCTCCAAGAGCATAGACCTTGTCACCTGTCTTCAGCTCATGCGTACTGCCAATAGTGATTCTTGATTCCGGCAAACCTGGAACATTCAGTGAACAGACATCCCTGAATCGGTCGAAATAAAGAGGTGTGGCAGGATACTCCCTCCCCTTGTAGATAACCGTAATTTTTCCCGTCTGCTCGATAACATGATAGTTGGTAGCTACTTTACCGGAAGCGAGCATGACACCGCTACCTATGTTTTGCAGCTTCTCATTTTTATCGTAGTTGTGAATCACCACAACACTGCCTGAAACATCCGCAAACACCTCGGCTGCGCTTTTTGCCTCTGTCGGGAGCGTTGTAAAAACGATGAAAAGCGATGCAAAAAGCCAGAGACAGCTGAGCTGTTTCAGGTGGTTTATCAAGTGAGGGTGATCAGAAGCAGTTCCGGTTTCCCGAAAACCTGCGCAATAAAAATATGGTTTTAAGTGCGCATTCATCTGAAAAAGGAGATTAGCCACTCAGATTCGTATCAAATTACTTTATAAATAAAAGTAACAAAGAAAAGCAACAAATTCACATTTTTATTACTTGCACATCCATGATCCGGGCAGCAACAGCCTAAAAAAAACAGCGGGCTTTACAGGGCTGTTTTCAGAAACATAAGCTTGTTGAAGTCAGTAAAAAACAGTTGGGCAAGCTCGGGATTGAGGCGCTTGAGGCGGGAATAGACCTCCCGGGCCTCTTCCCTGTTGTTGTGCTCCAGGTAATCCTTTCCGAGGTTGAATAACGCACTGTTGTTGTCCGGATTGATGCGCAGAGCTTTCAGAAAGGCCTCCCGCTCTTCAGCCTCTCTGCCTGCAATGCCATAGGCAATACCAAGGCTGACCAGTGCATCATCATATTCCGGCTTAACGCGCAAAGCCTCATTGTATGCCTCAATCTGTTTGGCCCGTTGATCTGCAAGTCCGAAGGCTTCGCCTAATTTCAGCCAGTATTGCGCATTTTCAGGAGTTATGCGTACAGCATGCTGAAAAGCATCAACAGCCTTTGCTGCCTGACCTGCATCACGACAGACAAGCCCCGTATTGAACCAGACAGATGCATCATCTGGGTTAATACGCACCGCCTGCCGGTAAGCATCGACAGCCTTGTCAAAATCCCCGCTCTGGACATAGGCAATACCAAGATTGATCCAGCCGAGAGCAAAGTTGTTGTTTATTCGTACTGCCTGACGATAGGCATTAATCTTCCTGACGGTCTCACCTTCCCGCCCATAGGCAATCCCGAGATCAGCCCAGTAGTGCGCATAATCAGGACGAATCCTTATCGCATTCTGCAGAGCATCTATAGCCAGGGTCAAATCCCCTTTCTGGAGATGGGCAAACCCCAAATACCCCCATGCGTCGCTGCTTGAGGGTACCTGCGCTGTCCACTTTGTGCAGAAGACAATCATTCCGCCCCAATCCTGCTTTTCTTCAAGCGCATTGAGTTGATAGAGCCAGTCGGAATCCACTGCATTAACCCGGGATGAAACAACATGACGGTTAGGCAGGTCTGTAATCCACTCAACCGGCAGTGCGAAATTCAACTGCTGACCCTGCTTGAAAAAATAGGTCGGAATACCTATCAGTCGTCCCTCTTCATCAAAGAGGCCTCCCCCGCTGGAACCAAGTGATATCGGAGCAGTAGTCTGAATATAGTGGCCCTTGTCAACATCGCGCAATCCGGAAATAATGCCGTCAGAAAAAGTCAGCTCCAAGCCCTGGGGTGCGCCTATGGCATAGACTATTGAGCCAACCTTGAGCTGATTGGTATCACCCAGACTGAGTTTTGATGCTTCAAGACCTGATACATCAAGCGAACAGACATCCCTGAATCGATCAATGTAACCCGTCTTTGCCGGGTACTCTTTTCCCTGATAGAGAACCGTCAGGCGACCGGCTTTTTCAACAACATGATAATTGGTAACAACATGACCGGAAGAGATTACAATACCACTGCCAAGGCTTTGCAATTTGTTGCTGTTATCATAGTTGTGAATTACCACAACACACGCTGATACTTGCGCAAACACCTCTGCAGCAGTTTTGGCCTCGACAGAGTTTCCGGTGAGGCCTATAAAAAGCAGGAGAGAAACACATAATCTGGACAGCTTCCCGAATGAAAAAACATCAGAAAGAGCGGCGATCGCACAAAACATGCCGGTAAGCATGACTGACTTGAGATGCTTTCCTTGCCGGAAAACATGTAATCTGTACGAATTCATCTGACCTGATCTTCTACACATCGTGCTGTACAACCAACCCCTATCATATTTCACAAAGAACTCACCATACAACCAAAAAAGAGGGACATACTTTCTTTGAACCGTGAACACGAATTACTGCGACTATAAACCATCATACAAGTTTGGGTTCAGACAATCCGCAGGAATGCTCACGCTTTTTCATCGTCGCGATAGTGCTCTTTTCGGATTCAATGCGTGATTTTTCAATACTGAAAACAATACTTTACTGCCTCGTCATCTACTCTTTTTTCGTCGTTTTATATATTTCTTATATATAGGAATATATATCCATATGCTGTTTATATATAACACTTTACAGCCGTTTATCAACCCAACAAAAAGGTAGCATTTATAGTTTAAAAACGTAAATAAATTATTTCAGATAGCCGGAATTCGATAAAAAGGAGAGAAAACTCCTCATATCGTTAAGGAGACACCCGGAGTCGGCTGATAATCGTGCTCCGCTGTCTGACTTTCGCAATTGTTTCAAATTTGTCGGAAGCGTCATCTTCCGACAAAGTCTGAAAAAGAAAGGGGCCTTGAAGGAGAATGCACGACGGAGAGTCGAAACGCTGAGGCGGGATAACACCGGACTCGTACCGTATTATACAATGAGTCATCCGGGGCACGTGAGCCCAATTCAGGAAATCCGATAAACCGGGTTTGACGCAACAAGGGCGGATGCCACTGCCTTTCGCCTGGGTAGTCAAAAGTGTTGGCGCACCATCAAAACTGTCCGGAAATAAATCCTCTCGTTACCGAGGGCTATTGCCTATTTCCATCCGCCTCCCAATGCCTTGTACAGGGCAATCCGGCCGGAGAGACTCTGCTGGCGAACCAGAATCTCGTTTTGCTCTGCCGCATAGAACGATCGCTGGGTATCAAGCAGGGCAAAGTAACTGTCGATACCCTGGGAGTAACGGGCCTTCATGATGGTAAAGGCCTCTTCACTGGCTCTGACAAGAGCCTGCTGCGCGTGCAACTGTTCGTTGTTGGTTGCATTGGCCGCCAAAGCATCCGCTACTTCCCTGAAGGCGATCTGAATGGTTTTCTCGTATTGGGCAACGGCAATATCCCGGTTGGTTTTTGCCAGTTTGAGGTTGGAGAAAAGACGCTCTCCCTGGAAAATCGGCAAAATCACCTGCGGGCTGAAGCTCCAGACTCCGCTCGATCCGGTAACAAAGAGATCGGAAAGGCTGTTACTGGCAAAACCTGCGGAACCGGTAAGGCTGATGATCGGGAAGAAAGCTCCGCGTGCTGCCCCGATATTGGCGTTTTCAGCCTTGAGAAGATATTCCGCCTGACGGACATCCGGACGCTCCAGCAGAACTGTGGACGGAATTCCCGCAGGAAGCATTTCCATCAACTGAACAGAGCTGAGGCTTTCGGGCTTGAGCAGTTCGGAATCGATCTCCTTTCCAACCAAAAGAGTAAGGGCATTCTTGTCCTGCTCAACCTGACGTTTATATATGGCGCAGTTGGTTCGGGATGTTTCAACCAGAGTGGCAGCCTGTGACACCTCCAGCCGGGACTTCGCACCCAAATCGAAACTTCGTTTGATAAGGTCAAAGGAGTCCTGCTGGGTCCTGAGCGTGTTTTCAGTCAGCAGCAGCAGCTCTGTATCAGCAAGATAGGTGAGATAAGCATTTGCCACCTCCGCGATCAGGCTCGTTTGGGCAGCCTTACGTCCTTCCTCCGTCGCAAGGTACTGGTTCATGGCGCGGCTACCGAGGCTTCGGACGCGCCCGAACAGATCCAGTTCATATGCCGTGAAACCGATACCGGAAGTATATGCAGAGACTGTTTCCGAGTGTCCGGAACCACTGGAACTTCCCGATAACTGTTGTCGAGTAGCACTACCCGTCGCGTCAACCGAAGGGAAAAGATCTGATCGTTGTATGCGATAGGTACTGCGGGCAGCCTCGATTTTGAGCGTCGCTATCCGGAGATCGCGGTTATTTGCAAGGGCTCCTTCAATAAGACTCAAAAGCTTTGGTGATTTGAACATGCTCCGCCATCCGATATCAGCAACATGCGCTTCTCCTCCTGCTTCCACGGCAGGCACAGACCCGCTCCCCGAAGAGGTCGACCATTGCGCGGCTACAGGCGCCATGGGGCGGTCATAACGAGGAGCCAGTGAACAGGCCGTCAGCGTTGTGGCTGCAAGGCAAACAGGGAGCAGCAGCTTATTGGTCATGGTTTGATCCCATATCTTTTTGGTTTACGTCCGGTTCGCCGGCAGACTTCCGGGCAAAACGGGATTGCACGAGGATGTAAAAAAGCGGCACGAAGAAGATTGCCAGCACCGTTCCCGAAAGCATCCCTCCGATGACCCCGATGCCGATGGCATGCTGACTTGCCGAGCCTGCTCCGGAGGAGAATGCCAGAGGGGTTACACCGAGAATAAAGGCCATGGAGGTCATGACAATCGGGCGCAAACGTTGTCTGGCAGCGGCAAGGGCTGCATCCTTCAGGTTCATCCCTTTTTCATTGAGAGATTTGGCGAACTCCACGATGAGGATGGCATTTTTAGCTGTAAGCCCTACCGTAGTCAGCAGGCCAACTTTAAAGTAGACATCATTGGAAAGACCTGCCAGGGAGGTTGCAAGAACTGTTCCCAGAACACCAAGCGGAACCACCATCATGACGGCCAGCGGCACGGTCCAGCTTTCATAAAGAGCTGCAAGACAGAGAAAAACAAAGAGCAGTGAGAAAGTATAGAGCAGCAGGGTCTGGCTGCCGGCTGCCCGCTCTTCATAGGAAAGACCTGTCCATTCGATACCAAAGCCTTCAGGAAGCTTTAATGCCATTTGCGTCAATTCAGCCATGGCATCACCTGAACTCACACCGGGAGCTGAGGCTCCCTGGATATTTACCGACGATATGCCATTGAAACGCTCCAGCTTGGGCGAACCGAAGCTCCAGCTGCCAGTGGCAAATGCCGAAAAGGGAACCATATCGCCATTGGTGTTCCTGACATGCCAGATGTTGACATCTGCAGGGTTCATGCGAAAAGGGGCGTCGCCCTGCATGAACACTCTTTTGATGCGGCCCTCATGAATAAAATCATTGACATAGGAAGATCCCCATGCGGTTTGCAGCGTAGAATTGATATCGGCAATTGAGATGCCAAAGGCGCTGGCCTTTTCGTGGTCGATATCAATCCTGTATTGAGGTACATCTTCAAGTCCGTTAGGTCGCACGCCGCTCAGTGCGGGATTTTTTGCAGCCATGCCCAGTAACTGATTACGGGCATTGATCAGCGCTTCATGGCCTTTGCCATTGCGGTCAAGAAGCTGGAAATCAAAACCGGAAGCATTGCCAAGCTCCATGACAGCGGGAGGATAAAAGGCAAAGATCATGGCATCCTTGACACTTGAAAGGGCCGCCATGGTGCGTCCTGCTATTGAGGCGACAGCTTGCTCCTTATTTTTGCGCTCACTCCAATCTTTCAATTGTACGAAGCCCATGGCCGAGTTTTGTCCCTGACCAGCAAAGCTGAAGCCTGTCACGCTGAAAACGCTTTCAACGACATCTTTTTCCTTGTTGAGCAGGTAATTTTCCATGACTTTCACACTTTGGAGTGTCCGTTCCTTCGTCGCTCCGGATGGCGTGGATAGCTGAACGAACATGAACCCCTGGTCTTCTTCGGGCAAAAACGAGGTCGGAATACGCATGAAAACAACGCCCAGCAGCATCACAATCAGCATGAATGCCATCACAGAGCGTTTGACATTGCCGGTCATGAACCTCGCTCCGCTGATATAGCGTTCGCGGTTGCTGTTGAACAAGCCGTTAAACCATGCAAAAAAACGTCCCAGGATACCACTGCCGTAATGATGCTCGTCCTTTTTCAGCGGCTTGAGGAGGCTGGCACAAAGAGCCGGAGTCAGAATCAGGGCAACCAGAACCGAAAGAAGCATGGCCGAAACGATGGTGATCGAAAACTGGCGGTAAATCGTCCCGGTTGAGCCTTTAAAAAAAGCCATCGGCACAAATACTGCCGAAAGCACAAGGGCTATTCCGATCAGTGCACTGGAGATCTGCTGCATCGATTTTCTGGTGGCCTCCAGAGGTGAGAGTTGCTCCTCTTCCATAATACGCTCGACGTTTTCTACTACGACAATGGCATCATCAACCAGCAATCCGATAGCAAGCACCATGGCGAACATGGTGAGGGTGTTTATGGTGAACCCGAAGGCCGACATGACTCCAAAAGTCCCCAAAAGTACGACAGGTACGGCAATTGTCGGAACCAGAGTTGCCCGGAAGTTCTGCAGAAACAGGTACATCACAAGAAATACAAGAATAATGGCTTCGAACAGGGTATGAACAACTCCTTCGATCGAGGTTTTGACAAAGGGCGTCGTATCGAACGGATAAACGATTTTAACGCCCGGCGGCAGCAATCGCTTGAGCTCTTCCATCCTCGTTTTAACCAGGCCGGCCGTTTTCAGGGCATTGGCACCGGTCGCCAGCGTGATGGCCATACCGCCTGCGGGTTTTCCGTTGAATCGTGAAGTCATGTCATAGTTTTGCACCCCCAGCTCGATGCGGGCGACATCGCGGAGGCGAACCTGGGAGCCATCAGTATTGACCTTGAGCATGATTTTCTCGAAATCCTCAACGCTTTTCAGGCGGGACTGGACGGTAATCGTTGCGTTCAGCTGTTGGCCGGGAACCGAAGGCGTTCCTCCCAGCTGACCGGCAGAAACGTCAGCGTTCTGGGCGCTTATTGCCGCCTTAACCTCGGCGATCGTAAGATTGTAACTGGTCAGTTTGTAGGGCTCAAGCCAGATGCGCATGGAGTATGGTTGACCAAACACCTGGATGTTTCCTACGCCGGGAACGCGGCTCAGCGGATCGAGTATTTTGGAGTTGAGAAAATCGTTCATGGTGAATTCATCAACGCGACCATCATCCGAGTAGACGCCGACAACCATCAGGAAGCCGGTGTCCCCCTTGGTAACATTGATCCCCTGTTGCTGGACCTGTTGCGGCAGGTTCGACATGACGGATTGCAACTTGTTCTGTACCTGAACCTGGGCAATATCGGGGTCGACTTCAGGCTCGAAGGTCAAGGTAATGGAGACATTACCGTTGGAGTCGCTGCCTGCGCTGAAATAACGGAGGTGGTCGAGGCCGGTCAGCGCCTGCTCAATAACCTGCGTCACGCTGTTTTCGACCGCTTTGGCAGAAGCTCCCGGATAGGAGGCGCTAATGTTGATGGTAGGCGCTGCGATACGGGGATACTGTTCAACAGGAAGGGTCTGTATGGCAATGAACCCTGCCAGCATGATGCAGATGGAGATAACCCACGCAAACACTGGTCGTTCAATGAAAAATCCGGACATGAGATTGATTGCTTGAATGAAAAAATTATCTGGCAGGAACTGCCGGCTCGACAGCCTCTACTGTCTTGACCTTCATACCCGGCTGAATTTTCATGATACCTTCATAAACCACCTTCTCGCCAGCCCTGAGCCCGTTGCTGACAAGCCACTTGTCGCCGATGATTTCCGTTACGCCGATCGGACGCTGATTCACCGTGCCGTCTGTTCCGACGACCCAGACCGAAACCGAACCGTCAACATTCCGGCTCACCGATTTCTGTGATACAAGAATAACCTGATCATCTTTCCATTGCTCCAGACGGGCATGGACAAACATGCCAGGGAGAAGCTCGTGGTCAAGATTGGGAAACAGCACCCGCAATAGAACCGTTCCGGTGCTCGGATTGATCGTAACATCCGAAAATTTCAGCGTACCGGGCTGGCCAACAGGTTTTCCGTTAACCAGAAGGCGGACGGGAGCAGTTAAACTACCCGATACCCCGCCCTTCATCTCCTGATGCTGCCTGCGCAGCAGCATCAGCTCTTCACTGGACTGGAAAACGTCTACATAGATCTGGTCAAGCTGCTGTACAACAGCCAAAGCCTCAGCCTGATTGGCATTGACCAGCGCTCCTTCCGTCACCTTCGATTGCCCGATGCGTCCGGAAATCGGTGACATGACCCTGGTATAGTCAAGATTGATTTTTGCTGTCGAAACGTCAGACTTTGCAATAGCCACATCGGCTTTGGCCTGGGCAAGACCTGCCCTTGCATCATCATACTCCTGTTTACTCACCCCGCCGATTTTCACCAGCTCACCATAACGGGCAGCCTTCGCCTGGACCGACTTCACGGTTGCCTCGGCTTTGCCGAGGTTGGCCCGGGCGCTGTTATAGAGGGCCTGATAGGGTGCGGGGTCAATCTGATAGAGCTGCTGTCCCTGCATGACCATACTGCCTTCCGCGAAGAGCCTCTTTGTGATGATGCCGCCGACCTGAGGGCGTATCTCCGCCACACGCACGGCCGAGGTTCGTCCCGGCAGGTCTTTGGTCAATACCACAGGTTCGCTCTTCATGGTGAGAACACTGACCTCCGGTTTAAAGCCGGATGCAGGGTTCTCACCGGTCGAACCTTTCTGCCAGAGGTACCAGGCGGCAAATGCGGCAACGATCAAGCCGGCTATGATATATGACCTTTTCATGATGGAGCTATTCCTTTATGTGAATTGTGTTTTGTTGGAGTTTGACTCTCTGGATGACTTGCATACATCGCCCGGATACCCTCCAGGAACGAAAAACGCTCCGCGCTGCTCCAGTTGACCAGACCGAACCATTCATGGCAATTGAATCCGATAAGGGCGAAATAGACTATGCGGGCGGCTTCGGGCTTCTCTCCGGCGGTCATGGCTTTCAGATCATGAATGGTCCACTCCCGCATCTTCTCCCGCAGAGCGACTTCACTTGACATTGAGGAGGATACCGCCATTGCAACAGCCCGTTCAATGTCATCCGGAGCTTGCTCCGCAAGCCTGATACGTGCGAACAGCTCAGGATGGGGCGTTTCGGCACATTCCCTGACAAGCTTTTCAATACGCTCTCTATCGCGTTGAAACTGGCGATCAAGCAGGGCCTCAAGGAGGGCTGTCTTGGATTTGTAGTCATACACAACCCGGGATTTGCTTATTCCCGCCTCCCTGGCAACTGCGTCAATAGACAATCGCGATACCCCGAGTTTGACGACAACTCGCTCAATGGCATCCAAAATATCGTGCGTGGCGACTCTCTTTGTTCTGGCCATGATACCTTCTCCCTGTAATGGTTGGCATCAATTTAAATACGATCGTTCTTTTATGCAAGTATTTACTTGAGAAATGAACAGTTCATGCTGCATCCATAATACAGATGTTGATCTCTATCCTCTCGTTTGCGGGTCACTCACTGTTGGAGATCGCTCCCTTGCTGCCACAGCGTCAATCGAACAATTGTATCGAATGCCCGGGACCTTGCGCCCAGGAAAAACAGTCCGGAAGGCACATAACACACTGCCATCACATCGTTTTTTCTCTTTACCGAGCTGGGGCTCGGTGTGCACAGGGAAACAAAAGGTGTGCTGAAGGGGAAATAAAAAAAACCTGCGGGTGGCAGGCTTTTTGGGGTATGATGTGGACGATAGAAGATTCGAACTTCTGACCTCTACAGTGTAAATCTCATAACGAGGCTATATGCCATTGATGTAAAAAGAGTCACAAGCCTATTAAAATTTTCGCGTAACATACGTGTAACAAAAATTTTATCACTATCGATCAAGAAATATAAACAACGATTATGCTCCCACCTCTGGTTTTTCATGACTACTCCGCCATGAATCCGGAGCAATCCAATTGTCCTGAAAAAATCGCTTTGCCCTGAGTGCTTCCAAAGCTGGAGATAGAAATACCTGCACCTGCTTCACCACATCAGCAAACGAGGCCGGCAGGTATTCAAGACCAATACGTTTTCTGAAGGTATTCCATTGCACCTGCTTCTCCTCAATGAAATCTCCGGAAAAGATTTCTTTCATCTGGACGAGCGTTGTTCCCCGTTGCGCAAACGTCTGCCTGATGGCTTCTGCGAGACTGGCACCTTCGAAATCATACTGGCGTGAGAGCATCCAGATATCATAGAAATCTTTCATCCTGCTGTTGAGGATGCCCAGCTTGGCCATCACCTCAAACTTTTCGGCAATCATGCTTTCCCTGCTGTAACAGTAAAGTTCAGCCTGAGGGAAATTCAGCAATGATGGTAACGATTCCTGTACTGGATCAGGGTAGACCTTGTCTCCAAATCCAATATCAAGCTGGATAGTCAGTCGGGCGGTATCGAGATCACCGCGAAATCGTATGCGCAATCCTTCATAGTCCGCATCTTCCGTTATCGGCTCAACGGTGATTGATTCCGGATCGAAAACGATCCCGTCTCCTTGTTTTTCAACGGCTAAAACCTGATGGATAATGGTCGTGATACTCTCCGGGGCGTTTCCTGTTTTGCCGAGCATATCGATATCCATTGTCGGTCTTGCCAAGGGAGCATGCCAGACCCTGAGCAACAATGCCCCCTTGAGAATGAAACGATCTGCGAATGAGGAAACCGACAGACGGTAGAGAAAGCGCTCCATGGCATAGTATTGCAACAGCTCCTGAAAAGGCCTGTTTTCCTGTCGCGCCTTGTTCAACAGCCTTTTCCTGACCGAGGCTCCGATATTTTTGATCGCTTTTGCGCTCACAGCGTTGCCTCCAGATATGGTTTCATGACCGAGGCAACACGGCACACCTCTGCATACTGCATGAGTGCATGCAGATCCTTGTGCTTTCTCTGCTGATACCGTTTGAGCGCTTCGAGCACGATATCCATCCCGATCCTGTTACGGAATTTGAAGCAGTCTACAAGCGTTTTTTCCGGACTGTAGATCTTCACCGAAACACCATCGAGCTGATGCGTTTCAATACCGATCTTGAAACAAGAGGGTGAAAACCGGAAAACCGTAACCGGAGGATACTCGATTCTTGGTTGTTCGGCACCTTTTTCAAGCGCAAGAGATACGCTGTGCGGAACCTGGGTGGTCATCTCGTGGAAGGAGAGTGCCGAAACCAGGCAAAGTACACCATTCGGAACCCTCAGTGCAACGGTGACAAGATCAGGATATTCGAGCTTCTTCCACCCTTTGAGCTGGTAAAGCCCTCGAGAAAGCTCTTCAAGCTCACCGCTGTCACGAAGACTGTAAAGCGTCCGGGGATGAATACCAAGATTGATCGCTTCCCGGGTCCGGATGAGGCCTCCCTGGGCAAGAATAAGAGCTTTGGCCTTATCTGCAACTGTACTTTGTTGTGACATTTTTCATGCGGATAGAAATACCATACATTATGCATAAGTATAGGTATATTTATCCTAACCAACAATAGACCAGAGAAGTATCGAAAAAGGCTGAGGAAAATTTTTACCACTCGTTCCTCGAGCTTTCAGCGACTTTTGAGCTATTCACTGCAAATTGCCTGAACTGGCTGAACAACATTGTGTTGTTATTGCGAACCCGTATCGTTACAAGTGGAGCCAAGGTCTCCCGTCACAGTATCATCAACCTCAACTTTAAGTACTGATGCTTTTCAGAGTCATGTCCGACATCCATAACGAATTCTGTCGAGAAGAGAGCAGCGAGGACTGGCAGGTTCCGGAACTTGCCGAAGACAATGAATCCGTGCTCATCCTTGCTGGAGATATCGGGCTGCTGAGCAGAAAACAGACATGGTTCGGTTTTCTTTCGCAGTGCTCAAAGCAGTTCAGAGACGTTTTCGTCATTGAGGGCAATCATGAATGGTATCACGGCAACATCGAGAAGCACTCCTGGCAGAACGTCATCGCCGAGCATGGATTTCACAACGTACAGACAGGGACGCTCATTTTGGAGGAAGAGAAAATCGCCATCATCGGTACCACTCTCTGGACAGACTTTTTTGGCGGCAACCCCATCACCATGTTCGATGTCAGTCAGGGCCTGAATGACTATCGGCTGATAAAAGTCGGAGCCGATTATCACCGGTTAGGGCCGGAGTACCTTCTCGCTCTTCATCACAAGCAAAAAAAAAGGCTTTTTGAAGATGTCGATCACTATACAGGACTCGGATACACCGTGATTGTGGTAACCCATCACCACCCGTCGCTGCAAGGCATTGCCCCTTGTTACAGGAATGATCTCCTGAATGCGGCATATGTGTCAGACCTTGAAAAAGAGGTGTTCTCCCATAAAATAGACTACTGGATCTGTGGTCACTGCCATACCGCAATGGAGTATTCAATTGGCGAGACCAGAGTGATCTGCAACCCCAAAGGATATCCTCACGAATACGGCAACGGTTTCGATCCGCTCAAAACTCTTAACGTTCAGTGATTTAGCATTTGGAGATTGTAGCAGTTATCGACCCCTTTTATAAGATCAGCCACCAACGGCAATGCAGAGGAATTCCGGTAATTTCCGGTGAAACGGCATACAGCCCCTTCTTGATGGGCAACAGCAACCCATCGGCAATCAGACGGACAATCTTGTCGTTCGGAGAACGATATTCACCAAGAATCGAAAGCAGTGTGCTATGGGTTAACGGCACACCACCGAACACCTTGAGCTTCTTTTCGAGTTGCATGATGAAGTCATTTTTTTTGCATAGATAATCGACTAATAATCGATTATCTATGCAAAACTGCTTTTCCAGAAGCAGATGGATTGAGTATTCCGGGCTAACATCCATGAATCAGTCTAATAAAGCAACACATTTCGTTACTATAACCAATTGATTCATTGCGAAAATGCTGTCGCTGGAGCAGAACCGGCGCTTTGGTAGCGCAAAACGTGAAGGTTTAATAGTGTAGCTACAAATGATATGAACAAAAAAACGGAGCAGGATAAGATTATTCAAGAATCAAGGGGTGCTCTTATCCTGTTTTTTTGGGGACGAGTTTGATCTCAAGCTCGCAACCAACTGCTTCTGCATATTTCCTGAGCGTGGTTATTGAGGGAATATGTTTTCCTCCTGACTCCAGCCGGGACACCGCGCTTTTTGTTGTTCCGATTTTTTTAGCAATCGACTCCTGAGTCAACCCCGATTGCTGGCGCGCAAGAAGCAGCTCCCTTACAAGGGCATAGGTAGGAGCCAAAGCCTCGTATTCCTTCCGGAACTCCTCATCCTTGTTAGCTTCACGAAGGAACTCCTTGTGGTTGTGAGAAACCGGTTTATAGGTCAGTTTATCCATGATCAACATCTTTCATGCGTTTCAAAGCTATAGTTAGTTCTCGTTTTGGTGTAGCCTGCGTCTTTTTGATAAATGCGTGAAGAATCACGATACGTTTATCCTTCAAGAAACAGTAAAAGGATCTGCCGATTCCATCATTTCCCGTGCCCTGAGTTCAAAAAGACCACTGCCCATGGCTTTTGAATGGGGCATTCTCAGGTCGGGCCCGAACTCCATCAACAACTCTATCAGTCGAGCATAGTCTGCCCGAATAGTTGACGGCCAACGGGAAATATCCTCTTTGATCCGGGAATGAAAATATTCGATATCGTAACCCATAAAGCGCAAGTTAGCGTTTATGGTAACTACCTGCAAGCTTTTTCATTAGGCGGACAGATGAGCTTCAAAACAGGAGCTGCTGAAGGGGGAATAAAAAAAGCCTGCGGTTGGCAGGCTTTGAGGGGTGATATGTGGACGATAGAAGATTCGAACTTCTGACCTCTACAGTGTAAATATCATACTGAGGCTATATGCTATTAATATAAAAGGAGTTACTTGCCTATAAAAATTTTCGCGTAACATATGCGTAACAAAATTTTTATCAAAATCTATGAATAAAAATAAAAAACAATTACTTCCCTTCTGCTTGATTTTCATCTCTTCATATGCCGCATATTCAGCCTGTACTGATATTCATGCATAATGATTTTTTTCCACCCCCAATTGATCAGGATACCCAGATATCTACGATATCGACTATTGAAACCTGTGGATGCTATTTTTTTATGCATCTCACAGATTCGCCGCAATCCATATATCCTTCAAGGCACGATACACTGGGTGAGTCATGCCTCAGCAAAAATACATGGTTGTTCACCACATCACCCACTTGCGATGGTGTTTTCGTCCAGTATCCAGTAACAATGCCCTTTGTATAGTTGCCACCGCAGAAAATTTCCTTCCAACCAGCCCCGACTGCCGTGAACCCTGAACTGTTGGTAGCCCCTACGTTCGGTGATATCCAATTTTCCAGTCCCGTGTCTTTCAGTTTGCCACCTGCTTCTTCCTGGCCACCAAGATTTATAATCAATGTCTCCCAGTCATCAACCGTCGGAATCAGCCAACCTTCTGGTGCGAGTTCTCTCGCATCGTTGACAGCATAGCCATTATACATAATCCGCGTCGAATTGTTGATCTCATAACAGTAATAAGCACCTATTTCGCACTGGCAGAGATAAAGCCATTCGCCATCGTCGAAGGCCTGAAAGATCGGTTCACCATTACGATAAGTTGTAACGTGAAGGTCTTCTGCCATCCAAACTTGATCGCCGATCTTTGCCGTTTTATAGCGTATTTTATTAAGGTTATTTGGGTTCATTGGATTCTGAGTTCGGCTTTTAATGTGAGATTTTCGTATGCATCATGACGGATTATTTGAAATGACATTGAATGAATTGTTATACCGCCTGACTTATTCTCTTTCGAGTGCTTCTTTCATTCCAGATCAACAAGTTCTAGATATACAGAACACACCACCTCGAGACCACCATTACATGACTTTCTGAACGATTCCTTTGCCCCCGCAATGCTCTTTTGTTCGCCTTTACCGTTTAAATGCGACCCCCATATTGTATTGAGCCTCAGGGATCCCCTGTTCTGAGGCACGCCGGAACGTCAACCTCGACAAGTGCGGCGAATTGGATAATGCTATGACTGACTGGATCCGTCCCGGTCGTCTCTAGGTCGAACAAAAAAACCTTTTTCATATATAATTGCTAGATATGGAATTCATCGACGAGGGGCCCCGCGTTTTTATCAAAATCATTCATTGAGAAGTTTATTAATCTTAGAATAAATACGCACTTCGTCACGAGATAATATGACCGCCTTTTTTTCCAGTAATTCCTCTAACTGCCTTATACATTCTTCAAATGTATCTGGATATGTGTAGTATTTTTCCCCACCTTTTAAACTTAAACGTCGTAGTGACTCACCGGAGAAACAAGAAGCGCTCAAATACATTTTCCACCCATTGCCATACTTATCAAAATATCCCCTATTCGACGATAAGTTCAGACAAATTAAGTGGAAGCTGTTTGAGTTTGAGTATCCCACATCATCAATTCCTCCTTTCACAACAAAAACATTCTTATTCATTGCAATCAATATTAAAATTAGAACGGTGGTAGATTATCGATAAGCAAATCAGACTCAGAATAATAATCAGAATCTGCAGATGCATTTCCTGCCAATGATGTTCCTGCAATAGGTTCGACTTTCCAACCCTTTACATCCGTATACCATTTTCCGTTGAATTCGCGGCTCTCAAGGTCAAAATGCACGCGCACAGCAACACCTGTCTGAAGCAATGCTTTGTCAACCTTTTCGCCCCAGACTGTGATACAGACATCCTTGGGATATTGCCCCTCTGTTTGAATGATGATGTTCTGTTTCTTCCAAGTGCCGTTTTTTCCAGTCCCCATCTGTTCTGGCAAAACTGTCTTGATTGACCCACTGATATCCATAATACTCTGTTCTAATGAATGAAAATGTGTTATGCTTCCAGATACTTCCAGCCCCAGCGCTCCCTTTTATGGTCGTATGTCTTTATGGCATTTCCCTTTACATGCATACCGTTAACCAATTTCAGGTCGGACACTACGTCGGGCGGGATAAAAACATCATCAACAAATCCGAAGGGTTGGTCTGCCCGAATTTTAACTATATCATCAATCGGCTTGATGAACTGGCTCCTGATCTCTTTGTCATCAACTTTGATTACTGTGAAGACTCGGGAAGGGGCTTCGCCACCATAGTCTTGAAACCTGACTTTGAGAATTTCGCCGATAGTCACTCTATCAAGGAAGCGCTCATACTTGAAAAAACCCAACCGATCGTCAGTAGCCAGATAGCTCAGCATTTTCTTGTTAGTGTTAACAAATTCCACGATCACGGCCTCTTCCGGGATATCCGCATAGAGTAAGGCATCCGCATGTGATTCGTGGCGCTTGTACAACTCCACGTTTGACTTCAATGGCTGGGCAACTTGGTACCATTCAGACGCCATCCAGTCCTGTACGGATTTCGGAACTTTCCACCCCTTCTTGTTTCTGGCATCGACGAGTTTGTCTATTTCTCCCCTTGCTTCATCGAACATCTTTCTATCGATGAGTAATGCCGCCATCTTCTCCCGTAAATTGACCAGCATTTCCTCCGAACTTCTGCACAACAACGCACG
Organism: Candidatus Chlorobium masyuteum; assembly: GCF_011601315.1. Lineage (NCBI taxonomy): Bacteria > Pseudomonadati > Chlorobiota > Chlorobiia > Chlorobiales > Chlorobiaceae > Chlorobium > Candidatus Chlorobium masyuteum. Next base: position 73,145 of record NZ_JAAORA010000001.1, read on the forward strand.
GCAATAGCAAGCAAATACGGATTCTTTATCCTCAGAAAAGGCCTCAGCAAGAATATCCCATACCCAGAAGTCACCTGACTTCTGCCTTGCGAATGGAAGCAGTTTAGCATGCATGTGCTCTTTGTCACCAAGAGCCAAAAGAAGTTTTGCATTGAAATATGGCGGATACAGGTATTCGGGATGACTTTCTATCAAGGCTGTTAGGCGCGGCAAGAACGACTCGACACGAGCCTTGTTGAATGTCAATTGGCCAAAATAATCCGTGTGCGGCAACAAATGCTTGGCATAGATGATATAGGCTTGTTCAGCCAATGTCATTATTCTTTTCCCGTCAGGCATTACCTCGGGCTGGTAATCTTCCGGGCCGAAATTGTCCAGGCCCCACCAGTCGGCAACTTGCAGATAACTCCCATGATTCTTGAAAGCTTTATTAAAAGCCTTGAACAAGAAACTGTATGCGGGTGATGGTTTGGTGAATGAAAACTTCTCTGTGATATGGAATATCTGGAGCAACTCGTTCATATGAGAGTTTTGCTCGTCGATACTCCTGTACACGATTTTCCCGATTTGCCATGCCACGGTATCGAAAAGCATCACATCCTCTGGTGGTAACTCCAACGCCTTGACACTCTCCAAGCACTTTATAAAGCTGGTTAAATCGCCCTTTTCCGCAAATTGCTTAGCGTATTCATAGTACACCCAGCTAATATTCCGCTTGCTCCAAATATTATCAGGATCAGCCTGCAGTTCGGCATTCGCCATGGCAAAAGCCTCCTTCAGACGACCGTCTTTGCGCAGTGTTTTAATTTCGCTGGCTGACATAGTTATTATCCTTCAATGAATGAATCCCGTTCTTGATTAAGGACAACAGCGCCGGACTGGTCGACCTTGAGGCCAATGGCATCACACTGCCGAAAAATCCTTCCTGATTGTAATTGAAATCAAGAACGCACGTTTCCACACCTCTGATAAACGTATACCGCTCCTTGTACTGCAAATGCTCTACGTTCCGGATTATGATGCCGATATATGTCAACGCGCTGAGCATATCCCGATAGAGCGCCTCGGTAAAGGGTTTTGTTGAATCAAAGTCGATCTCAGCAGAAGCCTCAACGCCCTGCGCATCTGTTTGCTTATTCTCATTCCGAACGATCCGAATGTTCGGCAGGTTATCCAGAATCTGCGCAATCTCGGTGTTGAAATTAGTGTTCGGTGACAGTGCAGGAAGAGTCGTGAATGCATTCTTGAGCTCGTTCTTGCCGTTAACGAATGTCTTGAAAACCGCCGTATCCGCATCTCTCCGAAAAGCATACCGGATTTCGTAGTTCATTCGCTGCCAGCCGGTCAAGTCAATCCCACACTCTTCAACTGCTATATGAACCCGCAAGCAATGGTCTTGAAGTGGAATCATAGCATCCTTGAGACCAATCTGGTCTAGCAAGCCGGCCATCTCGTCATCGAATGCCACCTCTTCGGCAGGACGTGTTGTTCCTATCAACTGAACCAGCACATTCTGAACGGGTAGTTCGACCAAGATCATATTCGAGTATGGAGTGAAATACGGGGGGGTCAGATTATACAACAAAGAAGATGCTCTCGTGATCGCAGTATACGCCCATCGGTAAAACCCCTGATTTTGAAATCCTTGGCCATAGTCCCAAACGATGAAAACGTTGTCCCACTCACCGCCTTGAGCCTTATGACAGGTAACCGCATAACCGTACTTGACCTTCAAGCAATTGAAATATTCATCTTGACGGATTGCTTCATTGAATTCCCTGGTTTTCGGCTTTAAATTTTTATGCCTAACCTTGAAATCGATATACAGTGCCCGCATTTCATCTGGACTCAGCTTGTTACCGCCGTACAGGAAATTCTCAAGGAGACGCCCTGAAACAATTCTTTCTTTACCTTCCAAGTCCGGCAAGACAAGTTCAACCTTTCTCCAAGTAAGCGTGACAGGTGGAAGTCCTTTCATTGCGATTGTTCGCGATTCAGCAACAGTATCGGCATAATTAATAACGGCAAACTCGCCATTGAGTACCCCGAGGGTATAGCTGTTGGCACCAATGATCACGATATCGCCCTGCCTCGGAGGAAGTTCGTCCGAGCCATGCAAACCGCTTCTTATCTGCACATTGAGATCATAAGCAGTCTTGTTTTGATATGTCACGATGACCTTGGTACCTTCAGCACTTTGCCAGGAGTCTATGAAATGTTCAGCTGAAGAGCGGATAACATCAGTGCCGTTTCCATTGAGATTGAAATAATTGAAATGACCTGACGTTATCGCCTTCCTGACCAAGACCGCAGAATCCAGCACCCCACTCCCGGCAGAATGGCGTAGCACCTCTGTCAAAACAGCCTCCTCTGAGTCAAGGCCGAAATTATCTTTCAAATATTTCGCATCAAGCGCATTCGAGGCATTGTCACCAACCGGAGGAAGTTGGCAGGGATCACCGACAAAGATGATCTTGGTCCCTGCATTCTTATGCTGTACCCTCGTGAATGTTATCAGATCGGAAAGCAGTCGCCCAGTCCCAAAGCGGAAAAACTCATCCTCGGCTATTGCATCTGAGATCATGGATGCTTCATCGACGATGAAAATAGTATTTGCGATATCGGCATCGGTATTAATCCCATAATAATACCTGAAGGTTTCTTTTTCCTCCTTGTCATCCAATTCGTGATAAGTATAGATGCCTTTATGGATGGTAGTCGCTTGATTGCCTGTTTTGTCAGAAAGTATCTTTGCGGCTCTTCCGGTCGGAGCCATAAGAGCATATCGTTTCTTGGAGGTAACAAGATTTTTTACAAGGCCTTTAAGAAGTGTTGTCTTACCACTGCCAGCGTAGCCCTTGAGAATGAATACATTTACAGGGGAGCTTAAAAATTCTTCTACTCGAGCCAATACCTCCCTTTGGCTGGAACTAAGTGCGGGATCCAGAAAATGTTCAACAATAGTCATAAATGTATTTCGACATACGAGATCACAAGAGAATAATTGTCATAAAAACTCACACACAAACCTAATAGAAAACCTTAAAAACACTTATCATGTGAAGTCACTTCATAACCGAGAAATATTTTTATTTATCGTTTTCGTAAAATCTTCAAGAAAACTTAAATACACAAAAAAGAGCCTGTATCGACCCGCAAGAACCTTTTTGTACAATTTTAACTTATAATCCTTAAATGACGCACTCCTATGAGAGTTCATGTCACGCACCACCAGCAATCCTTCGGCTGTTTTTTTTATTATATCAAAACCAACACAATTCAGCACTCCACTAGACGGAGCTCCATAATAATAAGCATACAATATTGATGAGAGCTGATATTCAATACCCCACTGTGATGCATTCTTATTAAATGTATCAGCCAGCCATTCCTTTTTATATGAATCACCAAAAACCAACTGCCATAGATACTTTTGTTTTTGCACATCAGCAGAACCGCCTGACCCACAAAACAGATAATCACATCTCTCTATTATCAAAGACTTAATCTCTTCTGTAAACAACACCCTAACGATACCCTCTACCTGCTCAAACAGTGCTTCACAAAATTCCTCAAAATTATTTTCTCTTCTAAATCTCTCCATCTGAACAAAATCATCTATTAACTTCTGCTTAATATTGATCATTACAAAATCTGAATAAAACCCTTCAGCCTGTTCTCGAATAACATTTTTTAAACAGTATTCATAAACTTCATTCACAGTTTTACCAGTGATTTTTTGCGCCTCTTGTTCACTAATTTCACAAAGCAACTCCCTGATAAACCACTCATTTCCCCGCAATGAGGCTATCTCTGATATCAAATTTATAAATTTTCTGAGCTTGACTTTATCTTGAGCCATCCTAGGAGCTTTTAGTTATTTTTTTAGAACAGAAATCCTAATTCATAGAATACTTGTTCATCGCGACATCAAAACCACTCTCAAAAAATGTATTAAGTACATCATCAAGTTCTTTCACTCTTAATGGATCTGTGATGACATTAGATCGATTCTCAATAATCAAGTTATCGAAATGCTTTTTCATTTTTTTGTAAGCAGAATTATCAGCACCCTTGACCATCCTCAAATAATCCAGCTTGCCTGCCAAGACGTTTATCATATTCGGTTTTCCACCATCCAGCAAGTGCCCCCTGTCATCCATATATTGCTCTAGAAATATTCTTTCGGCTTTCTCATATCCATATCGCTCCCAATAGTAAAGCCACATGCGCAGCTGCTTGATATACCGTTTTTGCACATTGACCTTTTCATTTACAACGAGACCGGTTACTTCCTGGCGATGTCCGGTTTTCTGGAGACGGGTTTTCTTTTCGTTTATATGAAAGCCTTGATCAGTAATGATGCGATGCAACTCTTTCAGGAATTCTCCGTCTTTCTGATAGACGTTGTGCATCGAGCTGAACGTGATGTCATCCGCATACCGGCTATATCTGAGCCCAAATCGATTGGCCACGCCAGTCAATCGATGATCAAGTTTTTTACAAACAATATTAGTTATGACCGGAGAGGTCGGGGCCCCTTGTGGCAGAACATTCTGCTTCACCTGAACCCATTCACCCTTTTCATCCTGACGCTCGACGGTCATTTCGGTGCAGCAAATCGCTGCAATCATATTCGCAATTTGCTTTCGACCTGCTATAGTCCGGCTCCTCACCATAAAGTATTTATCTGCGGATTCCGTAGGGGCTATCGATTTTTTTTCGTTGAGATTGAACGGTTCCATCTGCAGGCATGCCCAAACCCTTGACTGATTGATGCTTGGAAAAAAGTCTTTCAAGTCAATGTTGAAAACATAGTTGCATCCTTGATGGATCCTCGCGTTATCTACTATCGAACGACCGATAACAAATCCTGTGGCAGCCTTGTGGGGTTCGAAGACACATTGCAGAATAAAGCTCAATGCCTTCTGGATAGACTTCATTCCTGAAACGGGGGCGTGGATGAGCCGATCAGCACCGGACTTCTTTTTTATAGAGAAGTCTGAGTAACGTTTTCCTCCAAGATTAGGATTTGCATACCATGTGAGCTGTTTTAGCTCAATAGGAACGGTCTTTACTCCATAGACAAGGGGTTTTACTTGATTCAATAAATTCAGGAAATCTTCCCTTGAATGCATTTTCTCAAAAACGCTCCGGACCTCCAGGATATGTGATTGTTCGATTTTCATAATGGGTTCATATTGAATAATCCCGAAATACCTGCCGCATATTCTTCGTGTATGACTTTGAAAAGAATTCAAATTAGATACGGGGTTTAGTAGGTAGAAATCAAATCGTAAAAAAAAATCATTACAATCTGAGATCCAACTAATAACCCGGGAACCTTCATCCCGAATTGCTTCGGGACACCAGCCGATCTGGATACATCTTTCGATTAACCCCAGCTGGCACTAGTCAATATCTTGCGGCAGGCTTTCAAGGAACAATACCCTAAAGAAAACACATCCTGTGCAGCGTATCTGCACAGTTGATGGTTCTTCATACGGCTAAATTCTCAAATAAGGCAGCCATATATGGAAGCTTTCATCAAACAGCATGTTGAGTAAACGGTTATCTCCACAATAGTACGTCTATTCTACAAAAAAACATAGGGTTAGGTATGAGATACTATTGTTACATTATTCACAAAGACCCAATAGGTCACAATATCCAAGTGTGTTGGACTTCAGGGACTCTTTTGGCTGTTCATCGTTCTTCAAGTTAAGCCTTCGTATCCTCTTCTATACTTTTTTCTTCAATTAGAATGCTATGGCTATCAACAAAAATGCCTTGATCCGTTACAAGCTTCTCGATAAATGCTTCGCAAATCCGGGAAAACGGTACTTCATTGAGGATCTGATCACTGAATGTGAATCGATTTTACTAGAGATCGATCCATTATCAAGAGGCATAAGCCGGAGGCAAATCCTTGCGGATATTGCCTTCATGGAGAGCAACGAGGGGTGGTGTGTTGAACTTGTCCGGAATCGGGAGGGAAAAAGAGTGTATTACCGGTATACCAACACGTCCTTTTCAATCAACAACATGCCTTTGAATGAACTTGAGATCAATCAGTTACAAGCGGCTATTGGCATCCTGTCCCAGTTTGAAGGGATGCCGCAGTTCGAGTGGGTCAGTGCCTTGTTGCCGAAACTGCAGCTAAGGCGCGTAGATAAGGTGAACAAAGGGACAGTCATGCAATTCGAAAGTAACCCCTTCTTAAAGGGGATTGAGCAACTCGGAGAGCTGTATAATGCTATTTACTACAAAAAGATTCTTTCCATCCAGTACCAGCCCTATGAAAGCAATGCTCCCTACGAGTTGATTCTCCACCCCTACGTTCTGAAACAGTACAACAACCGATGGTTCCTGTTCGGCTATAACCCGGAGATGCAAAAGCATAATTGGAACCTAGCCATCGACAGAATTGTCTCATTGAAAGAAATTACCGGCATGTACCATGAGAACTCAATCATCGACTGGGAAGAATATTTTGAAGACATTATCGGCGTGACAAAGCCTGAGAATGTTGAAGTTGAGGGTATCGTGCTACACTTTTCAGGAAAGTCTGCCATGTACATGCAAACCAAACCTCTTCATGGTTCACAGAAGTCGAAATGGCTTAGCGATGGGACACTGGAAATATCACTTCAACTCATTATCAACTATGAACTCGAACGTCTAATCCTCTCCTATGCCGATAGCGTGACCGTGGTTCAGCCTAAACACCTATTGGACACTATCAAGTCAAGACTGTCCAACGCATTCAAACAATACTCATAATGCTTGAACTTTTTAGCGGACCCCATCTGGTAGACAAAAAAGAGCCAAGTGATAATTTGGCACCGAAAAATGCCAGAAACCTGAACAAAAAGATTGTAGAGGTAGCGCAGGCATTACGCATACAAGCGCAATACTCAATTATGCAATGAGTTATCAGGTTTTTTCAGGAGAAGTAAAAAAACTCGCATCACAATGGCGTAACAAAACCATGGGTAAACGGCGTTAAATCGGATAAAATCGGAGTATTTCAGTGGCGTAAGAGCGGGAGGCAAAAATCCTGCAAGTCATTTACTTACAGAATGTTATGGGGGTGGACGATAGAAGATTCGAACTTCTGACCTCTACAGTGTCAATGTAGCGCTCTAACCAACTGAGCTAATCGTCCTCTTTGAAAGGCTGTAAATATAGGCTTTCATTCGTCATTTGCAAAGGGAATGAAAGCCCTGCAGAATATTTTATGCGATTTTTTTCTGTTTTTTATCATCCGAAAAATAGTCCGGAGCACCATTGTTCTCTATGGTGTCGGCCGTGATGACACATCTGTGGGTGTTTTTCATCGAGGGAAGATCGAACATGATATCGATCATGACATTTTCAAGCACTGACCGCAGGGCCCGGGCTCCGGTTCCGCGTTCAATGGCAATGGAAACCACCTTGTCAAGCGCCTCTTCGGTAAATTCAAGCTCGACGCCGTCCATTTCAAAGAGCTTTTTGTACTGCTTGACAATGGCATTCTTGGGTTCAACAAGGATATTGCGCAACGCCTTCTCATCAAGCAGATCAAGAGTGGAGATCACCGGCAGACGACCGATAAATTCAGGAATAAGGCCATACTCATGCAAATCATCCTGGGTGACATAGCGAAGAATTTCAGGATCGTATCCGGTCTGCTTGCTCTTGACTTTGGAGCCGAACCCCATCGAGGACTTTGAAACCCTTTTGGCAATCAGCCGGTCAAGTCCCTCAAACGCGCCACCGCAGATGAAGAGGATGTTCTTGGTATTGATATTGATCAGCTGCTGCTCAGGATGCTTGCGTCCCCCTTTTGGCGGAACACCGACAACCGCACCTTCGAGAATCTTCAAAAGTGCCTGCTGAACCCCTTCACCCGAGACATCCCGTGTGATGGAGACGTTGGCTGATTTACGGGCAATTTTATCGATTTCGTCAACATAGATAATACCCCGCTCAGCCCTTTCAAGATTGAAATCCGAAGCATGAAGCAGACGGGCAAGAATGGTTTCTACATCGTCGCCGACATATCCGGCTTCGGTAAGCGAAGTGGCATCAACAATTGAAAATGGCACTTCAAGCATGTTGGCCAGCGTCTGGGCAAGAAGCGTTTTTCCTGTACCGGTCGGCCCGATGAGCAGGATATTGCTTTTTTCGATGACAACCTCATCATCCTCATCGTGCATCCACTCCTGTGACTCAATCCTCTTGTAGTGATTGTAGACTGCAACAGAGAGCGATTTTTTGGCGATCTCCTGCCCGACCACATACTTGTCAAGAGAGTCCATGATCGCTTTCGGGCTTACAAGACGCGGCTGGAAGGGCTGCTCCGCCACCCGTTCACTCTGCTGAATGGCACTCAGCTCCTTGCGGAGGATCTCATAGGATGTTTTTATGCAGCGATCGCAGATGAATGCTCTCGGACCGGCAACCATGCTGTTTGCCTCATGTGCACTCCGGCCACAGAATGAACATAACACTTCACCGTCACCGTTTCCGCCTCTCGGTTTCCCTCTACCCGGTTCTTTTTCTCTGGTCATGGAATAGTTGCGCCGTCAAGAATATTAATAAGGTTGTGCTTTAAAATCCCATTCGGGCCAGACTGTCAAGCACATGCTGAATCGTCATACTCAGTTTGGGATGGTCGGCTTCGAAATGCTCTATTGCTTCATTCATGCGATCCGCCCGGGATTCGGACTCCCGGATTGATCCATTTTCATCAACAAGCTTTCCGATATCCTCCCTGAGATTTGAAAGCACGTTCAGTGTTGTCTCATCAACAGAGTCCACCCCTTCAAGTTCACGATGAAGTGTTTCAAGCAGATCCCTGAGTTTTTGCTGTTCCATATCGCTGAGCCGTTAAAACATTTGTTAAATCCAGAAGAGGAATGACACATACAACACCAGAAGCCGCCCGATCGTTTACGGCAGGCTTGTGGTTCCCATCAGAAAACGATCACATGCACGCGCAGCAGCCCTTCCTTCATAAATAGCCCAGACTACAAGGCTCTGGCCGCGACGGGCATCACCTGCAGCAAAAATCCCCTCCCGATTGGTCAGAAAGGTTTTTTCACTGGCCCTGATGTTGGTACGTTCATCTCGCGCAACCTGGAGCTGCTGGAGCAGGTGCTCTTCAGGTCCGACAAAACCCATTGCAAGCAGTACCAGCTCGGCGGGAATAATCTGCTCCGTTCCCGAAACCGGAAGCGGTACAAATCGGCCCTCCTGCATTACCCACTCAACCCGGGATACTTCAACGGCCTTGACTGCTCCGCCATCTCCGGAGAGAAACTTCTTGGTCATTATTGCATATTTTCTCGGATCCTCGCCCTGAACCTTTGCCGCCTCCTCCTGTCCGTAATCCACCTTGAAGGTTTTAGGCCACTCCGGCCAGGGATTGTCCGGCTGCCGCTCAAGCGACGGCTTCGGCATGATCTCAAGCTGAATAACACTCTTGCAACCCTGACGCAGAGAGGTGGCAACACAGTCCGTACCCGTATCACCGCCACCGATAACAACAACATTTTTTCCTGCCGCCGAAAGGGTTGGTGCACTTCCATCAAGCACGGCTTTGGTGCTTGAACGAAGAAAATCCATGGCAAAATGAATCCCCGTAAATTCGCGCCCCTCTGCATTCAGATCACGGGGTCTTGTGGCACCTGTACAGAGTACTACTGAGTCAAACTCTTCAAGCAGCTTGTCTGCAGGATAATCAACACCGACTTCGGTGCTCTCCATGAATGCTATTCCCTCCGCCTTCATAAGATCAATACGACGCTCAACAACCAGTTTCTTGTCGAGCTTCATATTGGGAATTCCGTACATCATGAGGCCTCCGAACCGGTCGTCACGCTCGAAAACCGTAACGCTGTGGCCTGCCTTGTTGAGCTGGTCAGCACAGGCAAGTCCGGCAGGACCTGATCCGACAACCGCAACCCGTTTACCTGTTCTGTGAGCAATTTTCTTCGGCTCTACCCACCCTTCGGCAAATGCATGCTCTATAATTGAATACTCAATGTTCTTGATGGTTACCGGCGGCTCGATAAGGCCAAGCACACAGGACCCTTCACAGGGAGCCGGACAGACTCTTCCGGTAAACTCAGGAAAGTTGTTGGTTTTCATCAGCCGGTCATAGGCATCATGCCAGAAACCGTTATAGATATAATCATTCCACTCGGGGATAAGATTATGTATGGGGCATCCTGACGCCATCCCGCTCAGCATGATTCCGGTGTGGCAATAAGGGGTACCGCAATCCATACAGCGTGCGCCCTGCTTCTGCAGCTCCCCATCCGGCATCTCCTTGTGAAACTCCTGCCAGTCTTTTATTCTCTCCAGAGGCTCCCTCTCGGCAGGCAACGCTCTCTGGTACTCCATAAAACCTTTAACTTTACCCATATCGATAGTTTAATCTTTTCAAGTTCCGCCGTTTTCCGCTGTTAATTGCCTGAAACGCGCGATGGATCATGAATATTTTTTTCAAATGCCGCCATAACCGCTGCATCGCCTGTAATGCCGGCCGCCTCAACCTCTTTCATTGCCTCCATCGCCCGCAGGTAATCATGCGGCATGACTTTGACAAAGCGCTGGCGGCTGGTTTGCCAGTCATCAAGAATCGACTGACCCAGATCGCTGCCCGTATACTCGACATGCCGCTCAATCATGCTCTGAAGAGCCGCAAGCTCCATCAGGTCATCAACCGTGGAGAGTCCGACCATCTCATGATTGCAGTTTTCAGCAAAGGTATCGTCAGCGTCATAAACATAGGCCAGACCTCCCGACATTCCGGCGGCAAAGTTTCGTCCGGTTTTTCCGAGAATCACAACAACTCCGCCAGTCATATATTCACAACCATGATCACCGATTGCTTCAACAACTGCATTCAGTCCGCTGTTACGAACACAGAACCGCTCTCCGGCCATACCCCGGATAAATGCCTCTCCGGAGGTCGCCCCGTAAAAACCGACGTTACCGATAATGATATTCTCTTCCGGAACAAACGTTGATCCTTTTGACGGATAAACCACAATACGACCGCCCGAGAGACCCTTTCCAACGTAGTCATTGGCATCACCTTCAAGCTCTATGGTGATACCATTGGGTATGAATGCACCAAGACTCTGGCCTGCGGATCCGGTGAATTTCAGATGAATCGTATCGTCAGGAAGTCCCTTTGAGCCGTGAGCTTTAGTTACCTCATAGCCGACAATGGTGCCCACAACCCTGTTGGTGTTGCGTATCGGCAGCACAGCAGAGACCTTCTCCTTTCTTTTGATCGCCGGTTCGCAAAGCGAGAGCAGGGTGGTCCGGTCGAGACTCTCATCAAGGCCGTGCTCCTGATCAATAGTACAGTAGCGGGTTTCATTCTCGCCGATCTCTGCCTGATAGAACATCCTGGACAGATCTATCCCTTGTGCTTTCCAGTGATCGACCGTTTTATTCATGCTGAGCAGTTCGGTGCGTCCGACAAGCTCATTAAGGGAGCGTACACCGAGACGCGACATATACTCCCGTACTCCCTCGGCAAGGAAACGCATAAAGTTTTCGACATGTTCGGGCTTCCCCTTGAAATGCTTGCGAAGTTCAGGATTCTGGGTGGCAACACCAACCGGACAGGAGTCATCCTGACAGCAGCGCATCATAATACACCCCATCACCACAAGCGTTGTTGTGGCAAAACCGAACTCCTCTGCGCCAAGCATGGCGGCAATAACGATATCCCTTGCGGTTTTCAGCTGACCGTCTGTCTCGACAACGATACGGCTTCGCAGGTTGTTGAGTACAAGGGTCTGATGAGCCTCGGCAAGACCGAGCTCCCAGGGCATACCTGCATGCATGATGCTTGAAACAGGCGAGGCACCGGTTCCTCCATCGTGACCGCTGATGAGCACCACATCGGCATGAGCCTTTGCAACACCGGCAGCAATCGTGCCGACACCTACCGTCGAAACGAGCTTGACATTGATACGCGCCTCGGGATTGGCATTTTTCAGGTCATGGATAAGCTGGGCAAGATCCTCGATCGAGTAGATATCATGATGAGGCGGCGGAGATATAAGACCGACACCGGGGGTTGAGTGACGAACCTTTGCCACCCAGGGATAGACTTTAGAACCGGGAAGCTGGCCGCCCTCTCCGGGCTTTGCGCCCTGTGCCATCTTGATCTGGATCTCATTGGCACTGGCAAGATATTCACTGGTAACACCAAACCTTCCGGAAGCGACCTGCTTGATGGCGGACATTCTGGAGTCGCCATTGGCGTCCTTTTTAAAACGCAGCGGATCTTCTCCGCCCTCTCCGGTGTTGCTTCTGCCTCCAAGCCTGTTCATGGCAATAGCAAGGGTTTCATGAGCCTCCTGACTGATGGAGCCGAAGGACATGGCGCCGGTCTTGAACCTTTTGAGTATGGCTTCAACCGGTTCGACCTCTTCGAGAGGAACAGGGCTCTTGCTGAAGCGGATATCCATCAGACTCCGGATCGTGCAAAGATGCTCGCTCTGGTCATCAATAAGGTTTTCGTATTTTTTAAAGAGCTCATAGTTTCCCGTCCTGCAGGAGTGCTGCAGAACATGGATCGCTTCGGGACTGAAAAGGTGATACTCGCCGTTATAACGCCATTTCCGCTCTCCTCCGGCTTCGAGACCACGATCAACCTTGTTCCCGGTTGGCGGAAAAACCGTTTCATGACGCCTGCGGACCTCTTCGGCAACCGTATCAAGCCCGATACCTTCAATTCGGGTAGGTGTACGGGTAAAATAGGCATCAACAAGCTGGGTATTGAGACCGACCGCCTCAAATATCTGGGCGCCACGATAGCTCTGGATAGTGGAGATACCCATTTTAGCCATGGTTTTCACCACGCCCTTGACGGCTGCCTTGACATAGTTTTTGGTAGCAACCTTCTCCTCAAGTTTGATATGGCCCATCGAAACCTCTGAACGAATTGTTTCAAAGGCCATGTAGGGATTGATTGCACCGGCGCCATAACTGATGAGCATGGCAAAATGATGAACGGCTCTCGGCTCGGCTGATTCAAGTACCAGGCCGATATTAGTTCTTATACCGGCATTGATAAGAAAGTTGTGCAGACCTGAAACGGCAAGAAGTGCAGGAATCGGTGCGCGGTTCTGCTCAATCTCACCCTTGTCGGAGAGAATAATAATATTGACGCCCTTGCCGGCAGCCTTTTCAGCCTGACGGTAGAGATCCTGCATGGCAACCTCTATACCCTTTCCTCCTCGCTCCACATTGTAAAAAATAGGGAGCGTAATGGCACGGAAACCGGGTTTATCAATACCACGGATCTTTTCGAGAGCCTGATTGGTCAAGATAGGATGCGGCAACCTTATGCGACGGCAATTAACCTCTGTTGGCTCAAGCAGGTCCCCTTCGGTTCCAAGCATGACCGTCGTCGAGGTGATAAGCTCCTCCCTGAGCGAGTCAATAGGAGGATTGGTCACCTGGGCAAAGAGCTGTTTGAAATAATCATAGAGCATCTTCGGCTTATTGGAAAGCGCTGCAAGCGGGGTATCGTTACCCATCGATCCGACAAGCTCCACCCCTTTTTCACTCATCGCCTTTATCTGAAGGGCGATATCCTCCTGGGTATAGCCGAACACCTTCTGACGGGCGGTAAGACTGTACTTCTCTTCATCGGGATTTTTTAACTGGGGATGATCCGGAAGGGCATCAAGATCAATAACATTCCGCTCAATCCACTTGCCATAAGGCTGCTCGGAGGCAATGGTACTCTTGATCTCTTCATCAGAAATAATACGGCCCTCGGCAGTATCAACGAGAAACATTCTACCCGGCTGAAGACGGTCTTTCCTGAGAATCCTTTCGGGAGCAATATCAAGCACACCAACCTCGGAGGCCATGATAACGAGGTCATCCCTGGTAATATAGTAGCGTGAAGGGCGAAGTCCGTTACGATCAAGCACCGCTCCGATCTGTACACCGTCGGTAAAGACTACAGAGGCAGGTCCGTCCCACGGCTCCATAAGGCAGCTGTGGTATTCGTAGAAAGCTTTTTTCTCTTCAGACATGGTCTGGTTTCCTGACCATGGTTCAGGAATGAACATCATCGCCGCATGAGCAAGCGAACGGCCTGAAAGAACAAGAAACTCAAATGAATTATCAAGAATGGCAGAGTCGCTGCCGTCCTCAAGAATAACCGGCTTTATATCTTCAAGGGCATCACCAAACACCTTCGATTGCACATTCTTCTCCCTGGCCTTCATCCAGTTGACGTTTCCCTTCAGGGTATTGATTTCGCCATTATGACTCAGATAGCGGTAGGGATGCGCGCGATCCCAGCTCGGGAAAGTATTGGTACTGAAACGGGAGTGTACCATTGCTATAGCGCTCTCCATGTCGGGATCGTGCAACTCGGGATAGAACTCCCCGACCTGTTCGGGAAGCAACATCCCCTTGTAGACAATCGTGCGGCAGGAGAGACTTGATATATAGAAATAACTGCTGCCGAGAAGCCCTGCGGTGTATTTAACCCTCTTGGTAATGCGGCGGCGGATGATATAGAGCTTTCTTTCAAATTCAAGCTCGGAGGAGATATCCTTGCCCCAGCCGACAAAAAGCTGCTTGACCACAGGCTCTTCAGAGCGGGCGGTCGCGCCGAGGGTGTCATTGACGGTCGGGACTTTTCTGAAACCAAGAAACTTCTGCCCTTCAGCCTGTATCATCAAACGACAGATATCCTCTATAGCACGACGCTGCGATATATCCGGAGGAAGAAAAACCATCCCCACTCCGTACTGGCTTGCCGCCGGAAGTTCAATATTTTTTTCCGCACAGACCCTGCGCAGAAACTTGTCGGGAACCTGGATAAGAATTCCCGCACCATCACCGGTATTCTTTTCACACCCGCAGGCTCCGCGATGTTTCAGATTCTCGTTGATTTGCAGTCCCTGCTCTACAATATTATGGGACTTGACACCCTTGATATTGGCAACAAATCCAACACCGCAGGCGTCATGCTCAAACTGAGGATCATAGAGCCCCGCTTTTCTTGTAACATTCATATTTTCAGGCACAACTTTTCAAATAGTTTCAAAAAAAAGGCGATCAACAATTCAGAGTGCAGAATATAAGTTATTTAACAAAATATTCCACGATCGCATCACTCCCGGAAAGGCTATGCTTTTGCCTGACCGGCAACCGCCTCTACAGCCTTCTTCAAGGCTTCCTGGTCACCGAGGTAGTAGCTTTTCAGGGGCTTGAGCTCATCATCGAGTTCGTAGACCAGAGGAATCCCGGTCGGAATATTCAAGCCGACAATATCCTCTTCAGAGATGTGGTCAAGGTATTTGACCAGGGCTCGCAGGGAGTTTCCATGCGCTGCAATGATCACGTTTTTCCCTTTACGAATTTCAGGAGCTATTGTGTCATGCCACAACGGCAGAAACCTCTCCACCGTATCCTTCAGACATTCACTCAAAGGAATCTGTTCTTCAGCAAGAGCTGCATAACGGGGATCTGATCCAGGATAACGCTCATCACTTTTTTCAAGCATTGGAGGAGGGGTATCATAGCTCCGACGCCATACAAGAACCTGTTCATCACCATACTTCTGGGAGGTCTCCGACTTGTTAAGACCCTGCAGGGCACCGTAGTGCCGTTCGTTGAGCCTCCAGCTCTTGAACACAGGAATCCACATCAGATCCATCTCATCAAGTACTGTCCAGAGCGTCCTTATGGCACGCTTCAAAACAGAGGTATAGGCAACATCAAAAACAAATCCTGCTTCCCGGAGCAATTTTCCGGCATTGGCCGCCTCTTTTCTTCCCTGTTCGGAAAGATCAATATCATACCAGCCGGTAAAGCGATTTTCACGGTTCCACTGGCTCTCACCATGACGTAACAAGACGAGTTTAATCATATTGCTCTTTCCCCCTTTCAGAATATTTTTTGATGCCGGAAATCCGAGGTGCTCTCTGTTATGGCCTGCAATTTAATATTCTCCACCTCTTTTCTCAAACTTCATCCGCTCCGGGAAGGAAAGAATAGCAGGGAAGGCGTATGATAGTTACCGGAGAAGGAGTGATTTAGAGAATTGTCAGTAGATTTATAAAACGAAATATGATATCTTAAATAATTTTAATTTTTGCGGCTGTTTGTGGGTTTCGTATTGCCGACCCCCTGACCTCAGGGGCAAAGAGGATCTGTAAATGCTATTTATACCGATAAAAAGACAATGAACGTAGACAATTTCAGATTACAGTTAGGCGGAAAAGAGTATGTGCCAATCATTATCGGTGGCATGGGGGTCAATATTTCCACAACCGAACTTGCGCTTGTGGCTGAGAAACTCGGCGGCATCGGACATATTTCCGATGCTGAAAACGGCTATGTCTGCGACAGGATATTGAAAACTTCATTTGTCAGTCAGAAACGCAAAAAATACGCCGGATTCATCAACAATCCTGACAAATCGGAAGTCCTCTTCGATCTTGAAGAGGTAGCCAAAGCGCAAAAATTATATATCGAACATACGGTCTCAAAAAAAACCGGCAAAGGGGCGATTTTTCTTAATTGCATGGAAAAATTGACCATGAACAACGCCTCCGAGACACTGAAGGTCAGACTTTCTGCTGCTATGGATGCCGGAATCGACGGTTTGACCCTCGCTGCCGGCCTTAATCTCCGAACGCTTGATCTGATCCAGGATCATCCCCGGTTCCGGGATGTTAAAATCGGCCTGATCATCTCCTCGGTAAGGGCACTCTCCATTTTCCTGAAACGGGCGGTTCGCCTTAACCGACTGCCGGATTATATTATTGTTGAAGGTCCGCTTGCCGGAGGTCACCTCGGCTTTGGACCCGATGACTGGCATACCTTTGATCTCAAGACAATTTTCATTGAAGTACTCGACTTCATGAAAAAAGAGGAGCTGAACATTCCGGTTATCCCTGCAGGAGGAATCTTTACCGGTACCGATGCCGTCGATTACCTCAGGATGGGTGCCGGTGCCGTACAGGTTGCCACACGGTTTACCATTACCAAAGAGTCCGGCCTGCCAAATGAGGTAAAACAACACTATCTCAACGCGCGAGAAGAGGATATTGTCATCAATATGGCCTCAACCACAGGTTATCCGATGAGGATGCTCATTAACTCTCCAACCCTTCGCTATGCCATAAAACCGAACTGCGAGGGACTCGGATACCTGCTTGAAAACGGCGGAAAATGCAGCTATATCGATGCTTACTACCACGCTCTTGCCGAAAGAAAGCCCGGTGAACCGATAGTTGTCAAAGAGAAAACCTGCCTCTGTACCGGCATGGCCAACTATGACTGCTGGACCTGCGGGCACACCACCTACCGGCTGAAGGAGACAACAAACCGCCTCGATAATGGCAAGTGGCAGATTCCAAAAGCTGAGGATATTTTTCTCGACTATCAGTTCAGTCGTGACCACTCCATAAGGCTGCCGGAACCGGAACCTTTGGCATAAAGAAGCTGTTGCAAAAAGAGAGCCGCATCCGGTGTGTTCACAATTTCCTGCGAAGGCCTGAATAAGAGTAGAACATGCAGCTGCCATGAAAAGAAAAGCCTCATTTTTCTTCTTTACCGCCCTTCTTGCGGTCATACTCCTTCTGGTTGTCTTTACGGTCAATCAGTTGAGCAGTGCGGCAACGCTGCTCGATGCGCTCTATCCCAATACAGGAACGCTTTTTCTTTTGTTCAGCTGTGCGCTTCTCGCCACTGCGCTGTACAGCGGGATCCGGCTCTTTTCGCTTCCAATCAAACCCGATCTGCCGGATAATGAAAATTCCAGGCAGATGGCCGCCTACTCCGGTTATCTGGCAAAACGGATGCCTGTTCACTCAAAGCATCCTGATGCTTCAAAGAAGCTGAAAGACCTTCGATGGGTCCGCACCAATCTCAAATTCCTTGAAGTCGACTCGCTCAACGATATCAAGCAGTTTGCGACCAAAAATTTTTTTGTAGGTGCCCTCGCCCAGAACACCTCTTACGGCACAACGACCACCCTTTTGAATAACATTAAAATGGTCTGGGCCATTTATATTCTTCACAACCGCGAACAGCATCTCAGAGAGTTTATTCTGCTGGTCCGTTCCGTCTATGAGTATCTCCCGCTTGCCGACTTTAAAAAAGAGGAGATCCCTGCCCATATCAAGCCGATTATCCAGTCCGCGTTCAGCAACACCCTCTCTTCACTGCTGCCTGCAGGCAACCTGCTGACCCCTTTTTTTATGAACCTTTTCCTTGCCGGTGCAACCAACACCTACCTTACCTGTCTTGCCGGAATCATCGCCACCCGTCATTGTCAGGTTATAACTGAAGAAGACGAAAAAGAGGTTATTCAGCAGAGCATGTTTGAAGCTTCATTCATGCTCAAGGAGATCGTCAGGGAGTGCAACCCCCTGTTATCGGTTACCATCAGCAAAGCGGTCAAACAGGCAGGAATCGAAAGCCTTGACACCGTTCAGCCATCAAGCGGAAGTGGTATAGCCCAGGATATTGTTTCCCACCTTGCAAGCTCCCTGAAAAACATCATCAGGGAGAATATTTCGCAGGATCATGATGATGATTAGGGCTTTTTACGCAGCTCCCTGAAAAAATCCTGCAGGAGGGTTCGGCACTTGTTCTCCATAATCCCGCCGTAAACTTCCGGTTGATGATTAAGTTGCTGACATCCTGTTATATTCATCACCGTACCGGATGCACCCATTTTCGGGTCATAGGCCCCGAAAACAACTCTCCCTACCTTTGCATTGACAATAGCTCCCGCACACATGGGGCAGGGCTCCATGGTAACGGCAAGAGTACAATCTTCAAGGTACTTGTTTCCTATCGTAGCCATAGCCGAGGTCAGGGCAATCATTTCAGCATGCGCGGTTGCATCACAAAGTGATTCCACCTGATTGTATCCCCTTCCGATAATGTGACCGTTACTGTCAATGATCACCGCTCCGACAGGAACTTCCTTCTTTTCAAACGCTTTGATCGCCTCACGGAACGCAAGTTCCATACACCAGGTAAAATCGAGCATACTATTTGTGTAAATATTGATGTGTTGAGCGTTCACAGGTTTTACCGTAAACGTAATTTTCGTTATACTATTGCTCTTTGCGCAATTTTCGATTTCCCTGCATTACTCGTGTGAACTATTGTCCGTAACCCAAGACCTAAAAATATGAACATTCATGAATATCAAGGCAAGGATATCCTGAGAAAATTCGGGGTTGCCGTACCGAAAGGAATTGTTGCCTATTCCCCGGAAGAAGCAAAAACCGCTGCCGAGCAGCTCTTTGAGGAGTTGAGTTGTCCGGTGGTTGTTGTAAAAGCACAGATTCATGCAGGCGGAAGAGGTAAGGCCGGAGGAGTCAAACTTGCCAAGTCAGCAGAAGAGGCATTTGACATAGCACAGCAGCTGATCGGACTGACACTGGTCACCCATCAGACCGGACCCGAGGGAAAAGAGGTCAGAAGGCTGCTTGTTGAAGAGGGTATGAATATTGAAAAGGAGTTTTATGTCGGCATTACCCTTGACCGCGCAACATCGCAGAATGTTCTGATGGTTTCAACCGAGGGTGGTATGGAGATCGAGAAAGTTGCCGAAGAGACCCCTGAAAAACTCCTGAAAATCCAGATTGACCCGCTTTACGGTATGCAGGGATTCCAGGCACGTGAGGCTGCATTTTTCCTTGGACTTGAAGGCGAGCAGTTCCGCAATGCGGTCAACTTTATATCGGCACTCTACAAGGCCTACACCTCGATTGATGCGGCAATTGCTGAAATAAACCCGCTCGTTGTTACCAAAGAGGGTAAGGTACTCGCACTTGACGCAAAGATCAATTTTGATGACAATGCACTCTACCGCCATAAAGAGTTTATTGAACTGCGCGATATCAGCGAAGAGGATCCGTTTGAAGTTGAAGCTTCAAAATCCAATCTCAACTATGTACGCCTTGACGGCAATGTAGGCTGTATGGTCAACGGCGCAGGCCTTGCCATGGCAACCATGGACATGATCCAGCTTGCCGGAGGAAAACCTGCAAACTTCCTTGATGTAGGTGGTTCGGCAAGCCCCCAGACGGTAGAAGAGGGGTTCAAGATCATTCTGAGCGACAAAAATGTCAAAGCAATACTCGTCAATATTTTCGGCGGCATTGTCCGTTGCGACCGTGTAGCGGGCGGCATTATTGAAGCCGCAACAAAAATCGGCCTGCATCTGCCGGTCATTGTGCGCCTTGAGGGCACCAACGCCCCAATAGCCCAGAAAATGCTTGATGACTCGGGGCTGAATCTCATTTCAGCCAACGGCCTTCGCGATGCGGCCCAGAAGGTCAACAAGGCACTCTCCATGGCCTGACTCATGAAGAGCTCTCTGTAAGGTAAAAACCATTCACCCCGCATATTCAATCTGCGGGGTGTTTTTTTTCAGTGCATCTATGCCGAAACCTCTTTGCAGTTCATGCGGGCTCTGCTCGATAAAAAAATGGCCCTCCTCCGAAAGCCTGCAAAGCTGTGTTTTCAATACCGGATGGCTCGGAGAGCATGAAACCGCCCTTTTCGGGCGCCAAAGAGACCCTCTCGATCCGGAAGAATCACGCTTCGGAATAACCCGTTCACGCTTTGTAGCACGGCTCCGGACAGCGCTTCCGGGCGCCCAATGGTCAGGCATCATAACCCGATTAGCTGAAAAAGCTTTAAACAGCAAACTTGTTGAGGGTGTGGTAACCCTGCACCGTGATGAAAACAATTATTTCAAACCAATACCGGTTCTTGCTGAGTCTGAACCATCCATCTACAAGGCAAAGGGAAGTATTCCCGTCCTTTCGCCCGTGCTCCGTTCCCTTGAAGAGGCTCACACCAAAGGGCTGAAACGACTCCTCGTTATAGGTGCCGCATGTCATATTCATGCACTGCGTGACTTTCATCGGCGATTCGACTATCTGCGCAATATGGAAATCTATACCATCGGCATTCCCTGCGTCGATAATGCAAACGAAAAAAAGTGGCCGTGGATTCTTGAAAGAATTTCAAAATCACCGGCAACAGCCCGCCATATTGAATTCATGCCGGACTACCGGGTACACGTCAAACATCTCGACGGTCACCTTGAGAAAATCCCTTTTTTCAGCCTGCCGGAAGAGTTGACCAACCCGGAAATCTTTCCGCACTCATGCCTGAGCTGTTTCGATTACCTGAATGGACTTGCTGATATAACGGTGGGATATCTGGCCGCGCCGTTCAAAAAAAGAGGCACGTTACAGTGGGTACTGGTCCGCACAGAAAAAGGCGCTGTGCTTAACAATCTGATCGCTGATGAACTGGAAACCTTTCCGGAATCAGGAGAGTGGGAGTGCTTTAAATTTGTAGCGGCTGCGGCAAAAAGTTCTGCCGAAAGTATGAAATGCCAAAAAAAGGAGTTCAGCACAACCCGTAAAATCCCGGTTGCAGCAGGCCACCTGATCTCGGAACTCCTGTTCCGTACAGGACCAAGGGGCATTGGATTCGCACATTTTTCTGTGGACCATCACCTTATAAAACACTACTACTTTGTAAAATTCAACTATCCGCAGCACCTTGAACGACTGGTTCCCCGCCATGTATACACCATTCTTGAGGAGTACGGCCTTGAAGCCTGAAACCTGAAAAAAAAAACAGCGAAGAGAAACAACTTCCCCTCCGCTGTCCAAAGCAACAACCTGCCCGTCCCTGTCATCTCAATCATCACTCATCTTTGCGTTCCTGCATCATCATCATCATGCAACTGACTCAAGAGCGGACCTGTTGTTGAAACCATTCCGGAGAGACAGGTAACTCCCCTCACAAAGTATGACGCGCTTTGAGGCAGAATCCTGCACAAAAAAATGTAAAGTAAGCTCAGTCGGCGGAAAAAACTTTTAAACAATAGATCCATCCCGGGCAGATGCTACTCGTAACGGAGCGCCTCGAG
The DNA here is from genome assembly GCF_011601315.1 of Candidatus Chlorobium masyuteum. Taxonomy (NCBI): domain Bacteria; kingdom Pseudomonadati; phylum Chlorobiota; class Chlorobiia; order Chlorobiales; family Chlorobiaceae; genus Chlorobium; species Candidatus Chlorobium masyuteum. The sequence goes on from NZ_JAAORA010000001.1 coordinate 95,109, forward strand.
AGGCTTGAGTTCCGCAGCTTTTCGGGCGGGCCAGAGTCCGAAAAAAATACCGATAAGGGCAGAGAACACGGTAGCCACAACAACCGAAACAACAGAGGTTTTAACGGCCCATCCGGCAAAAATGGCAAGCATAAAAGAGACCCCGATACCGGCAACTATCCCGATCAAACCTCCGCTTATGGTTAACCCGACAGACTCTACGAGAAACTGCAGCATGATGTCTCCCTTTCGTGCCCCGATCGCCTTGCGCAACCCGATCTCCCTGGTGCGCTCGGTTACCGAGACCAGCATGATATTCATGATGCCGATACCGCCTACGACAAGCGAAATAGCAGCTATGGAACCAAGCAGAACACTCATGGTCTGGGTTGTACTGCTGAGCATCTTCTGTATCTCGGTCATATCCCGGATATTGAAGGAGTCGTCATCGGCTTGAAGCCGGTGCCTTTTCCGGATAAGTTCACTGATCGTACTCTTTGCCTGCTCAATAAGGGTTGGAGAGGTAACTTCAACAAAAATACCGCTGAGATAATCCTTGCCGAGCACCCGGTACATGGCCGTCGTCACCGGAATAAGCACCACATCATCCTCATCCTGCGGACCTGAAAACCCTTTTGCCGGAGCGATCCCTATGACCGTAAAATTAATCCTGTTAATCTTTATGGTACCTCCTATCGGGTTGGTGTTTCCGAATAGCTCCTTGACCACCGTAACACCGATAATGGCCACTTTTTCACGCTTCTGTATCTCCTCCCGCGTAAACCACCTGCCGACAGTTGGCGTTGAGGCCCGCATGGTTCCGTAATCATAGCCGACACCGGTCAGGCTTGAGCTCCAGTTTTTGTTGCCGTAGACCATTCGTGCGCTGCCGTTGACGACACCGGTGGCATTTTTTACCAGTGTGGTAAGCTCGGCAATATCTTCCACATCAATGGCGGTAAAACGGGCAACAGCACCTGCACCCTGGGCAGCACCGCGGATCTTGGCCGATCCACCCCTGATTGAGAGCATGTTGGAGCCCATGGATTTAAGCTGCTCCTGCATGGCGGCCTTGGCACCCTCGCCAAGTGCCATCATGGCAATCACAGAGGCTACCCCGACAAATATTCCGAGTACTGAAAGAAATGAGCGCATCTTGTTGGCAAGAATCGCCTGGAAAGCCTGTGCCATAAAACCGATAAAGCGCCCGTCCTGCCATAACGAGACCTTTGCGGATCCATGGATCTCAAAACCCGCGAGACGCTCAGCAGAGCTTACCGGCACACTCCCCGTCCGCTGTTCATCGGATATGATAACACCATCTCTCATGGTGATGACCCTCCCTGCATAGTCGGCTATCTCTTTTTCATGGGTCACCATAACAATGGTTTTACCCTCTTCATGAAGTCCTTTGAAGATCTTCATGATCTCGGCCGAGTTTTTCGTATCAAGATTTCCGGTCGGTTCATCGGCAAAAATAATCAATGGATCGCGCACCAGCGCCCGTGCAATAGCTACCCGCTGCTGCTCACCGCCGGAGAGCTGATTGGGTGTGTGATCAACTCGCTCGGCAAGACCAACCTGACGGAGCCGCTCTATGGCCTCTTTACGGAAATCCCCTTTTATGCCGCTGTAGATGTGCGGCAGGCGCACATTCTCCACAATGCTCATGCGCTTGAGCAGGTGAAACTGCTGAAAAACAAACCCGGCAACATTGTTGCGGAGCCCTGACAGCTCATCTTCACTCAGGGTATTGACATTCTGGCCGAGCAGCAGGTAGTTGCCCTTGTCGGGAGTGTCAAGCAGACCAAGTATCTGCATCAGGGAGGATTTGCCCGATCCGGAAGCACCCATAATGGCAACAAACTCACCCTGCTCTATGGTCACTGAAACTCCGCGCAGTGCCTGAACGGTGCTCTCCCCGATCTGGTAGGTCCGGTGAACATCGACAAGTTCAAGCAGATGTTGCACACTCACCTCCGGCTCCTTTGCGGGGTAAAGGGATTGGTCCCGCCGTTGTTTTTCGGCAGTACAAACGAGGAGTCCGGCAGAAGAACAACAGAGCTGTCAGTAATGCCGGAAAGAATCTCTATTTTGCCGTCATCCTGCAACCCGGTTTTCACCCTTGTATAGCGCTGCCCGCCATCCTGGCCTCTTTTTTTCTGCATCACTACCTGACTGCTGTTCCTGCTCTGCACCGCCCTCAGTGGCAAGAGCAGCGCACGACTGTTCTCCTGTACAATAATCCGGATGTTGGCACTCATACCGGAACGGAACACTTCCGGTATACGATCCGGAATCACATCAACATTGTAGATACTCACATTGTTCTGCAAACGGGACTCATAGTAAATGTGTTCAACCACCCCGTTCACCCTGATTTCAGGATAGGCATCCAGGCCGATAACCGCCTTCTGGCCTGTTTTTACCCGTCCGATATCGGTTTCATCAACGTAGGCTTTGACAATAAGATGGTCGGAGAGCACAAACAACGAGTCACTTGTTGTAACGGTCTGTCCGGGATTGACGCTCCGCACAATAACCTGACCATCCATCGGAGCTATAACAGCAGTTTTTTTATAGACATTGTTCCAGTAACTCTGTTCGCTTTTGCCCTGAAGCCTGGCGGCATCAAGCAGAGCTGCTCTCTCGGTCGAACTGAGCATGGCAAGTACCGTCCCTTTGCTGACAAACTGACCTTCATCAACAAGAACCTCCTCGACTCTTCCGCCGACCGAAGACTTGATTTTAACCCGGTTCTCGGGCTCAACCGCACCGGTAGTCGATACCGATGAACTTATGCTGCCTCGTGTGGGACGAATCTCTTCAAATCGCTGACCGGAACTTTTGGCGCCCCTGAACAACAGAAACCCGGTGACCCCGGCAACAATAACAACAGCAAGAACCGCTGCAATGATCTTATTTCTCTTCACCATCAACTCCTCCCCCTTTTGCCTGTATCCATTTAGCCTCGGCAATCAGGAGATCTGCCCCGGCATTAAGAAACTCTTTTTTTGCACTGACAAGATTGTTTTCAATAATCACCCACTCGTTGAAGGTCACCAGACCATTCGAGTACTGCGCATTGGCAATCGAGGAGCGCTCCATTGCCGCATCAAGAAACTTCTTGCGTACGGTAACCAGTTGCCGCGCATCCTGAAAGCTCTTCCAGCTCTCTTCAAGGTTATCGTAAAGCTGCAAATAACCACTTTTCTGTGCCGCATTGTGCCCGCTCACCACCGCCATCGCACGCGACACCCTCGCACGGCCACTTCCGCCCTCATAGATCGGGATTGAAACGGTAACACCGGAATTCCAGTCTACAGCATCCATCGGCAACCGGTCAGTGGCACTTCGCCCTATGGTTGAGGTGAGATAGATTTGTGGAAAAAAAGCACTCCGGGCGGCATCAAGATCATAGCGGGCAGCTTTGCTTTGGGCATCAAGCTGCTGAAAGAGCGGATTATTTCTGGCCAGGATTGCCATATCCGGCTTGCCGGAAGCTGACAACGCCACAGTAAATGCCCCCACAACCCTTATCGGGTTATGCTGATCCCGTCCAAGCGCAGAGGCGAGTTTTGCCTGGGCAACAAGAAGCGCCCGTTCTGACTGGGATACCTCAAAATTCGCCTGTGCCTGATCGGCTTCAGCTTGTCGAAACGATCCGATATGCTCCCTGCCGCCCTGATAACGCAAATTGATCAACCGGACATTATTGCGGCGCCTCTCGGCTATCTCCCGGGCAAGAGCTACAAAATCCTGTGCTTTGAGCAGTTCAGTATAGGCCGACCGGAGAGCAAAGCGCAGATCGGCCGACACGGAACTGTAATTGTATTTTGCGGCATTGATCGATTCAAGAGCACTCCTGATCTGTTTCGATGTCTTGTGACCGTCGAAAAGCAGTTGCTGTGCAGCCAGAGAGTAGCTGAACGATGAAGCGGTGCGTGTTGCTTTTGCGGTGCCGGTTCTCTCCTGGGAGCTTACGGTTACACTGAGCTGGGGAAAACAGGAACCTGCAGCAATCTGCTTGTCAGCTTCAGCCTGCTGGATAACTGCAAGAGCGGAATAGAGGTCAGGATGAGCTTGCCTGGCTTCACTTACACACTGCTGCCATGTCAACGTTTCTGCTGCCTGAAGCGGAGATGCGGTGAAAAGCAGCACTAATATCAGAAAATGATAAAATTTTGCTCTCATTGAAACCTGTTTCTGTTGCTTGCGATACTATGAACAATGTACTCTTAACACCACTTTCAAGTTTGACGTTCATTTCATTAAAACCTTTCGGTTTATAACGATAATTAATTCAGGCAGAGAGAAGAAAATTGACAGCATATTGTTCATGATGCAAAAAAATCCCGCTTCCGAAAAACACCGAAGAGCAGTCTGAACAGGACTTTTCTCTTTGTCAGCCACTCAATACGCTCATAGGTTCTTGTCGCTGCAAGCATTCTCTTCACCAGAAATTCCGTAACAGAGTCAACTTCATCAGCCAGAAGATTATAAAATCCTTTCCATTTCCGGCTCTCTTCGGATGGTTCGCTCACCGTGTCGAGGAGAAGAGCGGTTATTACCATACCTGGACTCACCTCTCCGAACTGAATACCGGACTTTCCGGCCTCATGGGCAAATGCTCTGGTAAAATAGTGCACGGCACTTTTTGACGTTCCATACATACTCATTCCGTCAATAATTGCGCCTTTGCTTCCATGACCCTCCATATTGAATATCCTGCCGTACCCCTGCAGCTTCATACCGTTGAATGCCGCAACGGTACCGTTGATCACCCCGAGCAGGTTGACCGCAAGCAGCTGTTTTACCGCTCTATCATCAAGTTCCCAAAGCCTTTTCTGCTGCTGACCGATACCGGCATTGTTCACCCAGATATCAACCTTGCCGAAGCGGTTTGCTGCCGAATGAAACAACCGTTCCATGCTCTCCCTGTCGGCAACATCTCCCTCAACACCATACACCCGCTCCCTGTACTTGTTCAAACGGCATAACGCTTCATCAAGACGCTCCTGATGAGATCCGTTAAGCGTAACCCTGTGCCCTTTTTGAAGAAACCGCTCGGCAAGTCCGAAGCCGATACCACGGGTACTCCCGGTTATGACAATATGTTTCATAAAACAATCTGTTAACAGTAGAGGAGGCAGACCCCCTGTAAGTTAGTGAAATTCAGACCGATCGGGCAAGCAGCCCGCTATCGCAACTGCCCTGAAGCTCTTGACGGATGCCCTCCAAACCGGAAAAACGGATGGTTGACCGCAGAGATGCATTCCGGTCATGATGCTTTCATGAAATATTGTATTTTCCACCGTATAAAAATTATTATTCAATGATGAGCACCGCCAAGCGAAGCAATCAACCTGCAGAAGAGGGTATTCGTGGTGCCCTGATGCCGATCATCTCTATAAGTCCAGTCAATCATGCTTGAAGCCAGAAACCTCTCTCTTACCGTCGGAACCAAAGAGCTCCTCGTCGACACATCGTTCCGGGTCGGCGACACTGACCATGTCGCACTTGTAGGCCTTAACGGTACTGGCAAATCGACCCTTCTCCGCCATATCAGCGGAACGACCTATGACAGCGGGCTCATGACCAGCGGGCAGCTGCTCAAATCAGCGGAAACAACCATCGGCTACCTGCCGCAGGAGATCAACTTTGATGCGGATCTGGAAAAAACCGCCCTGCAGTATGCTCTCCTGGCGAACGAACGGCTTTGCGTTCTATCGGAAAAAATCACCCGCATGGAGCACGAGCTCGCCCTTCCGGAACAGGATTATGAGAGTGAATCCTACCACCAGCTTATAGAACGCTTTTCCGATGCCATGCATGAGTTTGAACATCTGGGAGGCTACACCATGCAGTCCGATGCCGAAAAGGTGCTGGCAGGACTCGGCTTCAGCGAGATAGATTTCCACAAAAAAGTCAAGGCTTTTTCCGGTGGATGGCAGATGCGCCTCCATCTCACCAAACTGCTCCTGCAGAACCCTACACTCCTGTTGCTTGACGAGCCGACCAACCACCTTGATATAGATTCACTCCGGTGGCTGGAGAACTATCTGGTAAACTACGAGCACAGCTATATCATCGTCTCCCATGACCGGTTTTTTCTTGACAAACTCACAAAAAAGACCCTTGAAATTGCATTTGCACGCATTCATGAGTACAAGGGGAACTACTCCTATTACGAAAAGGAGAAGGCAGAGCGCTATGAACTGATGATGGGCAAATATGCCAATGATCTCAAAAAAATGGAGGAGCTCCGCGCCTTTGTCGACCGATTCCGCTACAAGGCAACCAAGGCACGCCAGGCACAGAGTCGTCTGAAGCAGATGGAGAAGCTTGAAAGCCAGATAGAGTCTCCCGAGGAGGACCTCTCGCGAATCTCCTTCCGCTTTCCGAAAGCTATGCCATCCGGTCGAGAGGTGATGCGGCTTGAAGGCGTAAAAAAAGCTTACACCCTGCCGGACGGAACAATAAAGCCGGTTCTTAAGGGACTTGATCTGGAGGTGATGCGAGGAGACCGGATCGCTATTGTCGGCTCTAACGGCGCAGGAAAAAGCACCTTCTGCAAAATCATTGCCGGACAGCTCGATTTTGAAGGCAAGCTCACCATGGGTCACAATGTCTCACTGAACTACTTCGGACAGCATCAGACGGAAAGCCTTTCGCCGGAAAAAAGCATCTATAACGAAATGCTCGACTCCGCACCCAATTCTGAAGCCCAGAAAAGGGTTCGGGATATTCTCGGCTGTTTTCTCTTCAGCGGAGATGCCATCAATAAAAAAATCAGGGTGCTCTCGGGAGGGGAAAAATCAAGGGTAGCGTTGGCCAAAATCCTCCTGCAGGCCTCTAACCTGCTGATCATGGATGAACCGACCAACCATCTTGACATGCGTTCAAAAGAGATGCTGATCGAGTCGCTTGAAAACTACAGCGGAACCCTTCTGCTCGTCAGTCACGACCGCTATTTTCTCGACAGCCTGGTCAACAAGGTGATAGAGATCAAAAACGGCAACATGCAGCTTCACCTCGGCACCTACGCTGAATATCTTGAGAAAGCGGAAAAAGCCATTGAAGCCGAACGCAAACTGGAAGCCGCCGGACGTCAGAAAAGCCAGACCTCCACACAAACAATCTCCGAAAAGGATAAAGAGCAGGCGAAAAAGAGTGCCGCAGCAAAAAAGGACAAAAAGAGAATCGAAGAGATTGAGCAGAAAATCAACCGGCTGGAGCAGCAGAAAGAGTCGATTGAAACTGTTATGGCAACCGAGGATTTCTATAAAAAGAGTCAGAAGGAGACCGACAGCATCCTTGACGGCTACCATAAACTCTGCGCAGAACTGAATCTGCTGTTTGCCGAGTGGGAAGTGATCTCTGCTTAAGGTCACCGCTATAAATTGTCGTGAGCCCCGAACGTATCGGGATCATCAGCGATGCTCTACAGCCACTTCCTGATGGTTTCAACCAGAATGGCAGGGTCAATCGGTTTCGAAACGTAATCGGTCATCCCTGCATGCATACAGAGCTCACGATCGCCCTGCATGGTATGTGCGGTAAGAGCAATCACCGGGATACGGTGATTGAGTACTGCGGAATCAGGACTGCGGATGATACGGGTAGCCTCCAGACCATCCATTTCAGGCATCTGGAGATCCATGATGACAAGATCATAAGAGGTAGTCTCAAGTGCCCTGACCGCTTCGGCGCCATTGACGACCACGTCGATATGATAACCGAGCTTGCCCAGAATACCGATCACAACCTTCTGGTTGATGCTGGTGTCTTCAGCAAGCAGTAACCGGACTCCTTCTCCCCGACCATCTTTTTTTTGCGGCTGACTCTCCTGCAGGCTCTCACCGGCAGTCATTGAGCTCCCTCCCGGTTCGGTATCGGCAAAAATAATAGCCGCAAACGTATCAAACAGGTCGGACTGGAGAATCGGTTTCGAAAGGCATGCGGTGCACCCCATACGCTTGAGATCCTCCTGGGAGCACTTGCTGCCAAGGGCGCTCATCATAACAAGAACAGTCGCCGCGAGTTTTTCATCATCCTTTATCGATCGGCAAAGCGTTGCTCCATCCATATCGGGCATCTGCATATCGATCAGGGCAAGGCGATAGGGCTCCCCGCTTTCAATTGCGCGTTTGAGCTCCTCAACAACCTGCGCTCCACCCGACAGCTCCTTAACAACGGCTCCCCATGACAAAAACTGCCGTCGCAGAACGGTGCGGTTGGTGGCATTGTCATCAACAATAAGTATGCGGGTTCCGGCAATCGCATCCTTTGAATACCTTCCGCCGTTTAGCTTCGGCTGCTGCTTTTTGAATGGAATGGAGAACCAGAACTCGGAGCCTTCGTTTTCCCGGCTGTTCATGCCTATCTCTCCTCCCATCAGCTCCACAAGCTGACGGGAAATTGCCAGCCCCAGACCTGTCCCTCCGAACCTCCGTGTTGTCGAAGCGTCAACCTGGGTAAAGCTCGAAAAAAGGATGGGAATTTTCTGTTCAGGAATTCCTATGCCTGTATCCCTGACCGAAAAACGCAGCAAATCCTCATGATCTGAAGTTGAAACAAGCGCGACCGAGACCGAAACCTCACCCTGATGCGTAAACTTGATGGCATTACCGGCAAGATTGCTCAGTACCTGATAGAGCCGCCCCGGATCACCACGAAGAAAAGGAGTGACATCAGGAGATGCCGCACAGATAAACTCAAGCTCCTTATCCCGCGCCCGCACAGCCATGATTGAGGAGACATCATCCAGCACATTTCGCAGATCAAAATCAAGAGTTTCAAGTTCAAATTTGCCAGCCTCAATCTTTGAAAAATCAAGAATATCGTTGATTAGACCCAGCAGAAAATCCGCGCTTTCCATGACTGCCTGGGCATATCCACGCTGTTCATCACTGAGTGGCGTGTCAAGAAGAAGCCCGGTCATACCAATAACACCGTTCATGGGAGTACGGATTTCATGGCTCATATTTGCCAGAAATTCGCTCTTCGCCCTGTTGGCCGATTCAGAGGTAAAGCGGGCTTCAACAAGAGCGGTTTCATGGCGGTGACGAACCTCTGCATTGGTAAACAGTTCGGCAAGGACCCTGAGCAGGGAGAGATCATCATCCGCCCAGATTTTCAGGGTGCGCACGGCATCAAAGCCGACAAAGCCGAAGCACTGTTCACCATAATTCAATGGGATGGTAATAAGCGACTGAATCCCCTGAGGCTCAAGCAGGGCACGAAAAGCACTCTTTTCCGGCAACTCCTTCACATCCGGAATGTGCACAATCCTCCCCTGCCGGTGAGAATCAACCAGTTCCGGCATTGCTGCATTGGGCAGATTCTGAAGGTTCTGAATTTCAGCATTGATACCCGGAGCACACCACTCATGGGTATTGCTCATTGATCTCTTTTCAAAGTCATAGCTGAACAGATACACACGGTCAACCCGGGCAAACTCACCAACCAGCGCAAGAGCACTGTTTATAGAGTTATCAAGATCTTCAATCGGGTTATTGATAAATCCGATTGCGAGATCCATAAGCACAAGCTGGAAAGCCGACCGTCGTTTGAGCTCCTCTTCTATCTTTTTGCTTCCGGAGATGTCGCTGTGAGAACCGGCCATCCGGTAGGGAAGACCATCTTTGTCCCGAAGAGCTTCCCCTTTCGCAAGTAGCCACAGATACTCGCCGTTTCGGTGCCTGAAGCGGAATTCAACACTGAAAACCGGAACCTCACCTTTAAGGTATCGCTCCAGACAGATTTTATACTCCGGCAGATCATCAGGATGCACCCGATCTTCAAACGTGGCGTAGATATTGGGAAGTTCATGGTCTTCATAACCGATCATCTTTTTCCACCGTGGAGAGAGATAGAGGCTGTTATCCCGGATATTCCAGTCCCAGATGCCATCATTACTGCCGTTGACAGCAAGCATATACTGCTCGCGGCTCAGAATCAGCTCCTGTTCACGACGCCTCACACTCCTGTCCGTCCGACTGAGAACAACAACAAGAAAGCTGTAGAGAAAGGTGAAAATGACGATAACAGAGATAACGGCAATCGAGACAAGACGGTAAACTCGGTCATTGTAAGCCGAAATATCCTGCATGATGATGATCTTCCCGGTAATGCGGCCTGAAACCTCCTTGAAGGATTTAGCCGTAACCCGCCAGGGTCTCCCCTCCCAGTCGGTCTGCATGCTTTCCGATAAACCCCTGGAGAGCACGGCATTGAACTCCCCGGGAAAACGACCGAAAGAAGAGAATACCAGCACATCACTGCTGAATCGATTCCAGTCACGGTACCGCTTGAAGATTTTGATCCCCTCTTCCCATCCTGATTGCTGGAGCAGCTTCTTGTTGATGAAGACCGCCACTCCCCGCCCCGACTCAAGATGCAATCCCTTAAGAATACTGTCAACCTCTCGGCCGATTTCAATGTACCCGATCAGCCTGCCGTTATCCTCAACAGGAATGACCGCACTCAGAATCAGGGTACCCTGCGGACCAAGCTCGATACCGCATGAAAGCTTTCCGGTGCGTTGTGCCTCACGTGCAGTAAACCGGTTGATCCTGTCTCCGCTCCTTGAGGGATTATGCACCCGAAGAATGCAGTTGCGAGCAGTGTCAATGAAATTGAAGTGTGTTATGCCATAGTAACGCTCAAGCCTTTTGTAGAGCGGTGCACTGAGTGAGTAGAGGCGGTTTTTGTCGTGGTTGCGCAATGCATCATAGAGCGAGCTGTTGTGGCTTATTGCCTCAAGCGTAACAATAAAGCCCTCCTTTGACACATCAATGCTTTGGCGCAACGCCTCGGCAACCTCATCTTCAGAACGGTGAACATCCTCCTCCAGACGCTGCTGCTGCTGCCACCAGAGCAGGAGGCCGAGTGTGATGATAAGTATGGAGATCAGCGCAGCAAGCGGAGGCATGAGACGTCGCAGTACCAGACCCGGGCGGGCTTCCTCCCTGCGCGAAACGAGATAAATACTGGTAAGCACAATAAGGCTTACCATGATAAAGCCGACAGGAATTGCTGAGCGGGCGACAAGATCCCATGTCCACTCGGAAGCATCAATATCCATGCCAATTACTGCAATGGCCTTGCCGCTCTGGGGGTCAACAAGGGGAACAAAACCACTGACCCATGTTCCCCAGCGGTCGGCAACAGGTCCTTCGGTATCCGGTGCGTTTCTCAGGAAGACATTCTGAAGAATATCGGTCGCCTCACCATATACCTGACCCGCAGGAGAGGATTCCGGTGAACTTGAAGGTTCGGAATCGACATAAAAGAAAACCGTTCCGCTGCCGGTCCTGCCCAGCAAATAGACAAAACGGGACTTTGAAACGGCACCTCTGGTTCTGGAAAGCTGTTCCTTAAGTTTCACATAGGCCGTTTTTTCCATGTCGGACGGCGAACCTTCAAGCGCTTTGAGCTGCTCCATATCGATGCCCTGGGCAGCTATAAGCACCTGCCGGAGCAGCTGGTCATGCATCTGACGATCAGCGTGCACAACTGCCCTCCACGCAAAAAAAGAGCCGCACAGAAAAAGGAGGCCTAAAAGCAGTATCGGGATATAGCTTTTTTTCGTTGAACCGGGTGACTGTGTATTCAGAGCCTCCATGAACTGTTCAATAACGAGGTTGATCTCCTTGCATACCAAACAAAATAATCATCCGATCCGGGATAATGGCCCAGCAACTCTCCCTCTCCAATAACCTGTTCTGAATGGTCAAGGAGGAGTGCACTCTTTCCATTACCGCCAAAAACAGGTTCAGGTATCGGTAACCTGAAGCATTAAGGGCGCATTGCATTATAATCTACCACTTTTTCCCCCGCCTTCAAATATGGCTGACCAGAGGTAATGTATATGCTGGAGGAAAAGAAAATACGCAGGTGTGACTTGGATTGCAGACCGCCTTATGGATGAATTCCGCCGGAAAACACCCGGAGTCCGACAACACCGGAAATGATGAGCAGGAGAGAGATGATGCGGGCAAGATCAGCGGATTCATCAAACAGCAGCATCCCCATGATGGCAACCCCCGCCGCACCGATACCGGTCCAGACCGCATAGGCCGTTCCGACCGGAATGGTTTTCATGGCAAGCGAGAGAAGCCAGAAACTTGCGATCATGGCCACAGCCGTCAGGAGCGAAGGGATCGGCCGGGAAAAGCCCTGGGTGTATTTGATGCCAATGGCCCAGCCGCACTCCAGACAACCGGCAATAACAAGATAGATCCATGCCATAAGTAATGAGATAAAGGATTGGTCACCTCTGTTTATTTGTTCCGAAACCCGATTACTTCGTTGGGCGGCGCCCGATTGTCAAAAATTTGGATGCCCCTGTTATATTTTAGCCCATCGCTGCATCTTATCCGATTTTCTGGCTGCCTGCAAGACTCTCTGGATCATAAGACCATCGTTAAATCCAGCGGCATCATGCAACCGCTTCTCACCATTTTTGAGTGCCTTGACCATCCGGTAGGCATAAAAGGCGAACCCTACAGCAAATATACCATGAACAGCCAATGATGAGTGCCGAATCTGCTCCTGAAGCACCAGTTCGTCCCACGCAAGCATCGGTTCAACCAGTTTCCATCGGGGAGCATCAATAAGACTGCGTCCCACTTTTGCATTGTCATTTTCAACCTCCCACAGCCGCCCTGCACCGTCAAGACGAATGGTTTTATGACTGCCGACAACTTCAAAGGAGAACCATGTATAGGCGCCAACCGTGGTAACATGCATCAGGGAGGAGCTGCCAAGGGCAACGGATGAGGCGCCAAACTTCATCATCATGGCAAAATGGTCGTCAGAAGTAACCCTGCATGGTTTCCCCGTTCTGTCGGGACGATAGGGAATACTGGTAGCAAGATTGCAGGAGACCGACGAAATTTCGCCGACCAGAAACCGGTTCAGGTCAATAAGATGGGAACCTATAGCGTAAAGCGCGCCTCCGCCTTGCTCTGCATCGCACCACCACGACCACGGCATATCGGGCCTGTTCCGGGTAGCAAGATTAACCACCGCACGAACTTCATACACTTTACCAATTTCACCGCCGTCAATCATCTGCTTCATGCATCGGACCGCAGGATGAAACCGGAGCTGATGATCAATGAGCGCAAACCCTGGGGCTGCTGCGACAGCTTCCACCATGCCGGTTGCATCGGCAACATCAAGCGCAAAGGGCTTCTCGCAGAGCACGCTCTTGCCGCTCTCAAGTACTCCGGTCACCATCTCCCTGTGCAGGTACGTCGGTGTAGTAACACAGACAAGATCAAGATCACATTGCAGCATGTCACGCCAGTCCGCAAAGCCCCGGGTCATGCCAAACATCTTCATAAACTTCTGACGATGCAGCTCGGTAGGACTCGCCACAGCGGCAAGCTCCACATCACCCAGCATTGAAAAGGCCGGTGCCTGTGCAATTCTCGCCCATCCGCTTCCGATAAACCCTATTTTTATTTTTTTCTGCTCCATTCCCTCAAACTATATTCATATTTTTCAATCCTTTGCAAAGATAACAAGCCGCCAGACAAAGGAACAACTTCACAACTCAAATGCAAAATTCTGTTTTTTCAGGGTAAAGCGTTTTCTGCATTTCCAGCCGTTGAACACCTCTCCTGCGCACGCGTACTTCTGAAATTTTAAGGCAAAATAGCATAGTTATTCATAATATATAAGGCGATTATATTGTTTTAACTAAAAAGGCACATCCCTGCATGTCAAGCACAGATAAGCCTGACGAAAAGGCGGGTTTTTAACGGTATCGGGAAATCGGCATAACAAAGCAGAAGGGCACTCCGACGAGTCGAGGTGGAGCGGAGGATATGGTACGCTGTAACGGAGATTATAAGACGTGGCTCGTATGGCGAAGAATGGATTTTATTTCTGTGCTCTTGATCTGCAAGCCTTCTTCAATATCATAGTCATCCTGCATGCCTAACCAGAATTTTGCGGAGTTTCCGAAATATTGCGAAAGGCGCAATGCCGTGTCTGCCGTTACTCCCCGCTTCCCTTTACGATTTCGGATATCCGGGTCTGAGGGATCCCGATATCTTTTGAAAGTCTGTATGCCGAGATCTCCAACGGAATTAAAAACTCTTCCATCAAAACCTCTCCCGGATGAATATTTCTCAGTTCTTTCATTTCAGTGATAGTCAATAATTTCCGCTTCGGATGCATTCCTCTTCACTTTCGGAACAACAACCCGGAGTCCAGAATGGGGTATAGGTGTTCAGCAGTAGATCAAGCTCGAACTGACAGCAATGAATATGTTGTCCCCTCATCCCGCTAGCGGAGGTTAGCCAGCATTTGGATTTGCAATATAGGCGTGCACCCGGCCATCTGACGGCTCGTGCATCGACACCAACCATACCTGGGAACGCCCTGCGAGCACCATCAGGTGCAGATTAAGCAAGCTCGTTATCTTATATAGCCAGTTGTCGACGGAGTGAACAAAATCGATCCTGGGCTCGGACGTCGAGAATGGGTTGCGCGTGTGAATGACTTCGCTGCACTTGTCGTACAGTACAACGAACTCTGGCTGTGTCAAGAATCCGTCCGCTACCCGATCGAGGTGCTTCGTTCCGTCTGGACTGGCGACTGGAGGCCGCATTGGCTGCGGATAGAACCCCGGATGAAGGTGCCCGATCGCGTCAAGAAGGGCCTTCGCTCTCCAGTGCTTTGCGAAACCCGAGTAAGCCTCGGAGTATTTCTCCTTGTTGGCGCACAAGGATGCAAACGCGATCAGTTCCAACACCTTGCGAAGCTGCACTGAGACGCACTCGTATGCGAATTGCTCCGAACCAACTTGGACTTCACCAGAAGTGAAACGCCGAATCAAGGCGACTCGACTTTTCACGTCCTCCATCAAGCCGCAGTACAACTTGACCGATTCAAGTTCATTCATGATCATCGCGTTAATCGTGTCTGGCTAACGTTTGATTTGAGTGGTGCGAAGCCAGTTGGCCTGCGTAGCGCCCCTCTTGAACGAATGGTTAGGGCTCATGAACGCTTACCTCCTTCGTCGAGTGAATCGCGTAATAGAAATAGCTCGTCAATCAGCTCCTGGATGTCGGTAATCAACTCAGCTAGGCCGAGAGCTGGTAAGTTCGAGACCTTGTTTGGCAGGCTTTGAAGAGCGAACGGTGGGTTAGCTGCTATTTGTGTTCCTGCGGGGAGGAGACGACTAATGCCGAAAATTCTTCCGGACATCTTAACTATGAGATCAACGCATTTTCCCGGTAGTAGATTGTATGCCTCCCGATCGAGCAAAGCTTCGTAACGGCCTTCAATAGTTGGAGCAATTTGCAAGAGTGGTAGCAAAGGAACACTATCTTCACTCAACAGTTTTTTCACATACTCAACTCGGCCCTTTAGATCTTTGGTTATCGCAATAAGGTGGTGCGTAGTCCGAACAATATCCGTTCTTCGCTTTTCTTCGCGAACAATATTGTCGTTAATGATAAGTCGATTAGCGACTCGTGCAACAAGGAGGGCTGCAATCACTGGAATGGATAACGCAAGTGGCGACCAAAGCTGGTCGAACTGACCTCCGTACACAAGGAATGTTACACGACATGCCAAAACTACAAGAAGACTCAACAATACATATGACAGTCTATCAATGTCTCGATCAGTTCGACGAAATTCGTTGAGCAGTTTGTGGATCATTTTTTCTACATCCAAGTATTACAGCTTTAAGGGGCTACCTCCGGAAGAGGTCAGTACATCTTTATGCCCTGTTCAGAAAAATAGGTATAAGATTTAATGTACGCAGGGATTTTGAGGAATCCACGTTTTATGGCGTATTTTCAGCTATTAGTGTTCAAGCGTTTGTGGCAACCATATCCCTTTCTTAGTCCGACTGGATGCTGGCGCTGAAATTGCGAACATCATCGAAGCTCCGCCGGGTAAATCATCATCCTCTGGTGTGTCACTGTTTTGCGGCTCCATCAACCAGTGTTCCATTAATGAACTTGTGAATAATACTTGCTACATAAGTCTGGTATGGCAAACCTTCTTTGATGGCCTTGCTTTGTAACTCAGTGAGGTCTCTTTCAGAAATTCGAATATTCAGCCTCTTACCCTTTTTTAAAGAATGACCAGCGTACTCGGCCAACTCTTTTCTTCTTTTTGAAAGGTCGGTAACAGGAACCCATTCACCTTTTTCAAAACTATCCAGTATGTCCTTCTCTTCTTTGGTCAGTTTAGCTTTCATGTTTTTCTCCAAAATATTGCTGAGTGGCCTTCCTGCTCGGGATAATGGTTTTGTACGAGATATGCGTAATTGGCCATACCAATGACCATGATTCGTTGTCCAGGGTATACCTCCTGGTTGGGATGTAGATAATCGTCCAATATCTCACCCCTTTCAACAAAAAAACCACATCTTCGAAACAGATTCCCCGTGATGCTTTGAGTGCCAAGCTCTTTTCCGTGTTCCAATTGTGATTCTTTTCATCTCGACAATTTATCACAATGTGTGCAGTGTGGCAATGGCACACAACTTGTATTTGCATGTGGTAACATTCAAATTGAGGGGCTGGCCGATTACAAAACTTGGCCGGAGTTCAGAAGGGATTCGGCAATGACATGAAAAGAATGGGGGAGATAAAAAAAGGGTGACCGCGGTCACCCTTTTGTATTGCTGTTCAAACTGAAAAATGCAGCTCAGCTAACCTGCTGCGCTTCTTTTGCGAGGCGGGCTTTTTCGATGTAGGTTTTCTGGATATCGCGGGAGACATTGTATGCCTTCGAGAGGCTGTCGGAGCTCCAGAGCCTTGCGTCAAAGGCCATGCAGATGTTGCGGAGGAAGGGTATGCCAACCTCGGTAACACGCACACTTTTGTCACCCAGCACAACCAGACCGTCATTCTCCATATCTTCAAGGCGGTAGAGCGCAATATCAAGCTCTTCGGTGTAGAGCTTCGGATCAGCCCATGAGGTCTCCTGTTTGCACATCAGGTTAAGAATGTGACGGCGAAGCACCAGATCTTCGTCAGTCAAAAGATGACCGCGATGAAGCGGGAAACGATCTTCGTTCACTGCCTTGATGTAGGAGGTATCGTCACGCTCGTTCTGAGCAAAAGCGTACCAGGTGTCGCTGATGGATGATGAGCCGAGAGCAAGCATCATCTGGGTGGTATTTTCCGTATAGCCCATGAAGTTACGGTGCAGGGTGCCATTTTTGGCGGCAATGTAGAGCGCATCTCCTTCAATGGCGAAGTGGTCCATGCCGATTTCATGATAACCGATGGACTCAAGCATGGCGCTTCCCTTGTCGTAGAGCTCCTGCTTCACGTCCCCAACCGGCAGATCCTCCTCCTTGAACTTCCGCTGACCTTCGTACATGTGCGGGTTGTGGCCATAGGCATAAAAAGCCAGACGATCGGGCTTCAGCTCCATAACCTTCTGGATGGTATCGGTAATGGTGGCAAGCGTCTGCTTCGGCAAACCGTAGACAAGGTCAAAATTGATTGAGGTGAATCCAATCTCACGAGCCAGGTCAATCTTCTCCTTGACCAGCTCAAATGACTGGATACGGTTGATCTCCTGCTGTACAATCGGGTCAAAATCCTGAATTCCGAAGCTCATGCGGCGGAAGCCGACGCTGTAGAGCGCCTCAAGGTGCTCCCTTGAGGTTGACTTCGGGTTGGTCTCAAAGCTGAACATATAATTATCCATCTTGTTGACGTTTTTACAGATACCGTCAATAAGGCGGGTAAGATTCTCGGGACTGAAAAAGGTTGGCGTACCGCCGCCAATGTGCATCTCCTTGACATTGAGACGGCCCGGAAAAACATCGGTGTACATCTTCCACTCTTTAAGCAGAGCCTCAAGATAGGGGGTCTCGTAGGAGTGATCCTGGGTGCGGTGAGCATTGCAGCCGCAGAAGTAACAGTGGTTCTCACAGTAGGGAATATGAATGTACAGACTGATTCCTGTGGTCTCGTTGCTGTCATTGAACCCTTTGACCATAGCCTCTTTCCACTCTTCCTGGGTTACACCGTCGGTGCTCCATGAGGGAATTGTGGGATAACTGGTGTAACGGGGACCGGGATTACTGTACTTTACTGCGAGATTAGTTGCCATTGTTATCTTCCTCAACAAGTATTATTTTTTTAAATTCACTCTCGTGAAAATACATAAAACTCGGCAATTTCATAAATCAATAGCCATCATTTGGCCTATAAAACAGGCGGCACAGGACCGGTCGTCAACTATCCTTTTTTTATGACAAAAGAAACAGCACTGCACTCCTCCTCACCGGTTGTCGGCATACTGATGGGTTCGGACTCCGATTTCGAAATCATGAGGGAGGCCTCACTGGTTTTTGATGAGTTCGGAATCTCTTCGGAGATCTCCGTCATTTCAGCCCACCGCACTCCCCACGACCTCGAAGAGTATGCAACGTCTGCCATAGAGCGCGGCCTTAAAGTCATTATTGCCGGAGCCGGCGGTGCAGCGCACCTTCCCGGCGTTACGGCAGCCATGACCGTACTTCCGGTAATCGGCGTACCGATTTTCAGCAAAAAACTTAACGGGCAGGACTCACTCTACTCTATCGTCCAGATGCCTGCAGGCATTCCGGTTGCGACCGTCGGGATCGACAATGCCCGTAACGCGGCACTGCTTGCCATCCAGATTCTTGCGCTCTCCGATGAACCACTGATGGCCGCACTCATTGAGTTCCGCAATAAACTTGCTGATGCTTCGCGCCAGAAAACCGCGAAAATCAGGGAAAAACTGCATGCAAAAGGCTGAGTACTGGATAGATCACCTTCAGCTTCTCCCCCACCCTGAAGGCGGCTTCTACCGCGAAACCTACCGGAGCAGCGCCTCTTACTCCTTCACCGGTAACGCCCCATTCGAGGGCTCCCGCTCCTGTGCAACGGCAATCTACTATCTCCTGAGAAACAGCGATTGCTCAAAGCTGCACAGGATTCACTCCGATGAGCTCTGGTTCTTCCATGCCGGTGATCCGCTCACGGTGCATGTTTTTCCTGAAACCGGAGAACCCTCTTCGTTTACGCTTGGCACTTCTGCTGATGAAGGTCAGGTATTTCAGGAGTTTGTTCCGGCTATGAGCTGGTTCGGAGCCGAACTTGCCAACCCCGAGAGCGAAAGCTATGCGCTGGTAAGCTGCGTTGTAGCACCCGGATTTGATTTCCGTGACTTTTCATTTGCCAACCGGTCACTGTTGCTGAAGCAGTTCCCCGGCAAAAAACCGGTCATTGAGCGCCTCACCTGACCGCTCTACCAGCTTTTGCGCAATGCAACGCCGAGCTGATACTCCCGCGACCCATAACCGCTCAGGCCTAAATTGACACCTGTCCTGACTGAGTACTCCATGCCGCTCCGCTTTACATTCCGGCTGATGATCCCTACAGCTCCCCCGACATGAATCCGATCCGCATCAACCCTCAGGCTTCGGCCACTCTCTTTATAGGTAACTTGTGATGATGCGCCTGAATCCCTCTCGGTATTGACTTCGAAAAAAGGTGAGAATGAGAGCCCTTCAGGCTCGAATTTCCCGATCAGACCTGCACGACCAAGTAAAGTACTCTTTTCATGCAGATCTACTCCTCCTGCCGGAGTTTCCATCCCGAACCCGCCAAGACGCATCAAGATCAGCTGAGCCCGGGGTTCAAGAAAAAATGATCCGGCAATTCCAATCCTTGACCCGCTTTCAAGCGAGGCACTAAACCCCCAGAATCTCCCGCTGCTCTTTGCTCCCCCTTTGAACGACGCATCAATATCATATCTGGTCGCCTGCACAACCCCTTCAAGAAAAGTTGTTCCGGAGAGTTCAACACTCGAATACCCGCCAATATTCATCGTAAACGCATCGACTTTTCCGGCACTCACCCCACCCTCTTCCATGATATCAGACTTCACATACCCGGTTCCGGCATAAAGACCGTGTCGAAGCATACCGTTACTGAATCTGAACGCCTTAAGATCGCTGCCTATCTGCATGGCACTGCGATAGCCTCCCGTCTCTGCTGGCTGACCGCCACTCTCTGCACGAAAGAGAAATCGGCTTCCGGTTGTGCGAATCCACCATGATTCCTGCCCTCCATGATCCCCCCGAGACCAGTAATAGATCTGACGGTCACGGAACCGTGGAACCGACTCCGCTCCATGACGCTCAAGCATCGGGACAATCGCCTGTATTACCCGGTGCTCTTCCGGAATCCCTGAACTCTCGATAGCCTCAACAGAAGTGTCAATGGAATAATCTGATAACTCTTCATCTGAAAGATCGGTGGTCGTATCAACATTCGGAGCGCTCAGAATCTGCAGATACCAGTCTCTTCCGACCTTAACCACTCTTACATTGGCACCGCGAAAAACCGGGGATGAACCATCCACGGAGAAGGCATTCGAACTGCTTGTTCCATAGACCTTTGCAACAAGAATACCATTGCCTCCTGTTGTCATTTTAATTTTTCCTTTCTCGGAGATATTTCTCACCAGAAGAGCGGTTGAACCAAGTACAGTCCCGCTTCCAGCCACACTGACCCGGCCAACCGAAAGGAGATCAAGCGCATCCTGGTTGTTCTGGCTTCCGCCTCCCAATGCCAGATCAAGCCCAAGCGAACCGCCACCTCCAGTATAGGTTGCACTTACCGTCACCCGGTCATTAGCTTCACCATCGCGCAGATCGAGCAGTCCGCTGTTTTCAAGATTACCGGTAATCTCATACCTTCCCGGCGAGTTTCCGGTAGCCATTACGGTTGATCCGGCTTCGATCATAAAGGTAAGCTGCTGACCGTAAGAGGGTGCAAGACGCAGAAGATCATCAAGATCCAGATTGACGCAGGATGCTCCAGCCACTTCAATCCGTTCCCATCCTTTAAACGCATCAGTGATAACCCCGTTCCAGGAGGAGAGCACAATCCTGTCACCTGCCGACTCATCTCCGCTCCCGCCATCGATGAGTGGCGATCGGGAAATATCAACATCACCGCTCAGCTCAATCCGGTCATCCCCTTTGTCGAACCTGACCGTTGAAGCCAGAACAGTGCCGTTGTCCAGACTCAGCGTATCATCTCCTGTCCCGAAATCAATATCGCCCGTTACCCTTGCGTTCTCCATAAGATGCAGCAGATCACTGCCTTCGCCGAAATTGATCGATCCGTTTACCATTGAGCCTCCCGTCATGATCAGGGAATCACTGCCTGACCCCATAACAATACTCCCCGTTACTGAGGAGAAGCCGCTCATCCACAAAGCATCATTGTTCTCCCCGAAATCCAGATCACCCGTTACACTTCCCGAATCACGCATCGTCATCATATCACTGCCCGCTCCAAGAGAGACGTTACCAAAAAGCATCCCGCTTTCAGCCACAACAACGCTGTCGTCAGAAGCAAGAGAGTCCGAAAACTCCCCGCTTCCGGCAAACCCTCCTGAATAGATGGCATACCCAAGAGTTCCGTTTTTGTTATCGACACCGGAGAGTGTACCGGAAACAAAAATATTCATCGGGCCTTCACTCATAATACCCGCAGCAGCTCCTTTTGCCACAGCCGTAACCATCCCTGAAACGGTCAATGCATCTCTTTCTGTTGTTCCATGAATACCTGCTTTTGCATAGATCCCGGCGGCGTTATTACTTCCGGTTGTCGCACTCACTTCGCCTGAAAGCTCTCCTCTGACTGAAATTACGCCGCTCCCGGCGTAAAGAGCATAGGCTTCTGTCGTGGCTGCTGAAGCAATGATCTTTGCAGATTCGGCGATATTGCCGGTAATGATCAGTGATGAACCTGCATGCAGGGCATGAGCTTTTGATCCTTTCCTTGAAGAAACATCGATCCTGCCGGAAAGATCACCGACAAGGGTGAGCGATGAGCCGGAATAGATACCATAGGCTCCGGAGGTGCCTGCTGTGGCAAGCAGCTCTCCTCCGACTGAGCCCCTGATTGTCAGATCTCCTCCCTCAGCATACAGAGCAGCCGCTTTCGTTGTCCCTGATGATGCTGAAATTGAGGATGAAGCAGCAATGTCACCTGTGACTTCAAGGGTGGAGGCGGAATAGATACCCCAGGCGCCCGACTCTGCCGCCTCAGCTCTTATACTTCCTGTCGCTCTTACTCCTCCGTAGAGTGTAACCGCATTCCCGCTGATTCCGTACGCATCGTCCAGGCCCGCATCCGCAACTATCAATCCACTGATCCCTGTCGTACCGCCACTCCGTCCTATCGTCACGCTTCCTGCTGAATAAATACCACAGGCTGTCGATCCGCTGACACCCTCCGCCATGATACTTCCGCTTTCAGCTATTCCCCCAGTTATGGTGAGGCTGCTCCCCTCATCACTCCCCCCATACAATCCATATACCCGGCCGCCGCTCTTCGTTGTTTTCGCAATAACCTCCCCGCCGATTCTACCACCAATAGTCAACCCTGTCCAGCCATGCATACCATACGCGATACCGGTTCCTGCACTCGCCGTCACTGTCGAACCTTCCGATATATCTCCCGTGATATCGAGTGAAGAGCCCGCAGAGATACCATAAGCACTTGTCGTCCCTGTTGTAGCAGAGAGGCTACCGCTCACGGATCCGTTTATGACAACTGGACCATCCTCAGCAAAGATCGCATACGCTTTTGAACTCCCTGCTGAGGCTGTAATAGTAGATGATGCAGCAATATCGCCGGTAATGGTGAGCGCACTCCCGGCATTCAGGGCATAAGCTGTTCCACCGGTCATGGCCGTAGCACTGATATCGCCCCACAGATTACCGACAATATCAAGCGTTGTGGTAGCATCCAGAGCAAAAGCATTATTCCGGCCTGCCGATGCGGTTATTCTCCCCGTCCGGGTGACTCCTCCATGAACGGTAACGGTATTACCCCGAACGCCATAAACCGTATCATATCCCGCTGTTGCAGATATTGTACCACTGATACCTGTTGTTTGGCCACGTTGACCGATAATGATCGTGCCACCGGAATAGATACCATAAACAGTGCTATCCGAATTATTTACGGTATTGACTGCCGTTGCCGTGATAGTGGCTGATGACGTGACTCCGCCGCCGAGATTCAGTGTCGTTGTTTTCGACATTCCGCTCCTGATCCCGTAAGCGGTTCCGCCGCTCGTTGCGTTTGCCGAAACAGAACCGGACAGCTCGCCACTTACTGAAATATTTCCAACCGAATAGAGCGCGTAGACACTTCCGGTAGCTTGTGAAGAGATCGTTGTTCCTCTTGAAACCTCCCCTGATACAGAGAGTGATCCACCGGCATATACTCCATAAGCCGAACTGCTGGTTGACGTGTTGAGCAGATTACTGCCAAGATTTCCTGAAATGATGAGATTGTCGGCAGAGTAGAGTGTGACACTTCCGGTATTACTGCTCTGCATACCAAGTGTCAGCATCTCATCCGATAGAGAAACCTGCACGTTCGTAGTCACCTTCAGGGTCCTGGCATTTGCTGTCGCCGTCACGTGGTTTACCTGTAAGGGAGCCCCGCCATTATTGGTCATGATCACCGCCGGTTTTTTTATGAATTCCGGCGTTGAAAAAAGAGTTATTTCAGGATCAGTTGCAGTAAATTCGATTGCATTCGCTCCGGCCCCGGCACTGTTCAGATTAAGAATCGCCTGGTTAAAGGTTCCGTATCCGCTGTCACCGGAATTGCTGACCGTAAAAACCGCCCCGTCAGCGCTCTTATCGGAGATCACAGCAAGAAGCAGTATAATTGACAAGTTTCGCTTGTTCATGGGTGTGCCGCTCTGCCGAAAAGGTTTGCGCTCCCCGAACAACAGGCTCGCAGAGAGATATACTGTTTTTCACTTATATTTTACGCTATTTATCACAAAAACAGGCACAGAAAACCGAATATTTTGCGTAATACCATCGATTCAGGCAATCTCTGTGCAGATGCAAAGAGTCCATTATCTGCCGTAACTCACGGCGAAATCGGGAAATCGTGGAATTTTATCTCTTTTTTATTACTTTCAAACGGGTTATAGAATGAAGCGAAGAGAGACTAACAGAAGAGATTGGTGTTCATGAAAAAGCATGTTGTTATAGTAGGCGGAGGATTTGCCGGGATCAATGCAGCCAAGGTGCTTGGCAACAAACCGGATATCGAGATCACCATCATTGACCGGAAAAACTACCACCTCTTCCAGCCGCTCCTCTACCAGGTGGCCATGGCCGCGCTTGGAGAGGGGGATATTGCCGCACCTCTTCGGAACATGCTGGCGAACTACAGCAACATAACCGTCTTCAAGGGCATCGTCAGAAGCGTCGATATAGGGAAGAAAACCATCGTCACTGACTTCCGGGAGATTACCTACGACTACCTCATTCTTGCCTGCGGTGTACAGCACCACTATTTCGGCAACAACCAGTGGGAGGAGTTTGCACCGGGGCTGAAAACCCTTGCGCAGGCAAAAGAGATCCGGCGCCGGGTTATGGAGGCCTATGAACGTGCCGAACGGACAACCGATTTCGTTGAACGAAAAAAACTGCTCACCTTCATCATAGTTGGAGGAGGTCCCACCGGAGTTGAACTTGCCGGTTCCATCGGTGAGATGAGCCGCTACACCCTCTCTAAATTTTACCGTAACATCGATCCGAAGCTTACCCGGATTTTCATCGTTGAAGCCGCGCCGCGCATTCTCGGCTCTTTTTCCCCTGATCTGGCCAGCAAGGCAACCCGCTCCCTTGAGAAACTCGGCGTGCAGGTCTGGACAAACAGCATGGTAAGCAACGTTGATGAAAACGGCGTACAGATCGGCAATGAACGCATAGAAGCGGCTACCGTGCTTTGGGCCGCAGGCGTTA
This sequence comes from Candidatus Chlorobium masyuteum, assembly GCF_011601315.1. Classification (NCBI taxonomy): domain Bacteria; kingdom Pseudomonadati; phylum Chlorobiota; class Chlorobiia; order Chlorobiales; family Chlorobiaceae; genus Chlorobium; species Candidatus Chlorobium masyuteum. Next base: position 119,911 of record NZ_JAAORA010000001.1, read on the forward strand.
CGGCTACCGGCATCGGAAAGACCATGGATGTCGATACCGACCGCATAGGAAGGATCATTGTTGATGAAGACCTCAGCATTCCGCAGCATCCCGAAATATTTGTCGGCGGTGACCTTGCCCATTTTCAGCTTGAGGATGGCAAAACGCTTCCGGGGCTTGCTCCCGTTGCCCTGCAGCAGGGACGCGCCATAGGCAAAAATATTCTGCTCGACCTGAAGGGTAAAACAAGAAAGCTCTTCCGCTATCACGACAAAGGCCAGATGGCGACCATCGGCAAAAACAAGGCGATCGTTGAATTCGGCAGTCTGAAATTTGACGGCATTTTTGCCTGGTTTACCTGGCTGCTGGTTCATATCTACTTTCTCACCAGCTTCCGTCACCGGGTCTTTGTGCTCATGCAGTGGGGATGGTCATACTTCACCTTCAGCTATGGCGCACGTCTGATCGTCAACCGGGAGTGGCGCTTCTATCCGGAAGCATGTTCAAGCAGCTCCGTTAACGATGAAGAGGAGTGAGCAGGCGCATCTCTGTGGCGATGATCATCGGCACACTGCTGGCGCTGTGCTTTATCGGTATTGCCCTCTATCTTCTCTTCTTTCCCGGCACTATTCCTGCGGCATCCAGGGATGATCTCCGGCTTTATGCGCTCCTGACCGGTGCTTACGGCATCTGGCGGCTTGTACGGGTCTGGCTGGCATGGAAGGATGCCGAAGAAAATGTTTGAAAGCATCGGATTTGATCATTATAATCAACCAATGAATTATAAGGGTACCGCCGGATGCCCATTTGAACTACCATCTTTTGAGTACACATGAAACACCTGCCCATCACACGGGAAACCGAACAGCAACTTTTTTTTCATAACTACGCCCGGCTGCCGATTGCCGTGTCGCATGGCGAAGGGATGTGGCTGGTCGGTGATGACGGCACCCGTTATCTCGATATGCTTTCAGGAATCGGTGTCAATGCACTCGGATATGGCGACAAACGGCTTGTTGAAGCCATAAGCACGCAGGCTGCAAAGCTTATCCATGCTTCGAACCTCTTCATGATGCAGCCTCAGTTTGAACTGGCCGAAAAGCTGCTTGAACTCTCCGGGCTCTCGAAGCTCTTTTTTGCCAATAGCGGCACGGAAGCCATTGAGGCGGCCATCAAGATGGCAAGAAAATGGGCTGCCCAATCGGGCGACCAGCATAAAAAAGAGGTGCTCTCGCTGAGCAACTGTTTTCACGGCAGAACCTACGGCGCACTGTCGCTCACGGCAAAAGCCAAATACAGTGATGGTTTTGAACCGCTGCTCCCCGAAACAGGGATGATAACCTTCAATGACATTGCAGATCTCGAAACAAAAGTTTCCGTAAAAACCGCCGCCGTGTTCATTGAAGTGGTACAGGGCGAAGGCGGAATTCACCGGATTTCCCAGCCATTTATTGACCGCTTGAAAGAGCTGCGGCAGCAGTACAACTTTTTGATTGTTGCCGATGAAATTCAGGCGGGATGCGGCAGGACCGGAACGTTTTTCAGCTATACCCAGCTCAATGCCGATCCTGATCTGGTCTGTCTGGCCAAACCTCTCGGCGGCGGACTACCGCTCTCTGCCGTGATCGGCAGCGAAAAGGTAGCTGATGTTCTCTCCTACGGCAATCACGGCACTACCTTCGGTGGCAATCCGGTCGCCTGTGCTGCGGGAATTGCCATGATCAATGCCATTGATGAGGACAAGCTCATGGAAAATGCTTCAGCAATCGGCAGCTATATTCACGACAAGCTTCAGCTACTGGCCGCAAAACACCCGCAAATCCTTGAGATTCGGCAGTATGGGCTGATGATCGGCATTACCGTGGACAAGGAGGCCAAATATTATGTTGAACAGGCCCTGCAGAAAGGGGTGCTTGTCAACGCCACCAGCGTGAACGTCATAAGGCTTCTCCCCCCGCTCTGCATCACCAGAGAGGAGGCTCAACACTGTATCGATACCCTTGATGAAATCTTCAGCGAAGAGAGCGCAGGGTAAACCCCCTGCCGCAAAAACAGCCGCAATGCCCCTCGGGAGAGTCAATTATATCCTGATTGCTCTCGGGACGCTTGTCATAGCTGCCAGTTTTGGAATAATGTTCCTTGAGAAGGATGTGGACGGGGTTTTCGCACTCTTCGTCAGCCCCGTCACCCTGACGGCGGCCTATGCAGGCATTGCCTTTGCCGTGCTCTATCGACCGAAACCAAAAAAAAACAGCTGAAAAATCAGTCGAGCTGGAACTTAACCGGCACGGTAAACCACACCTTTATCGGGCTGCCGTTCTGCATCGCAGGGTAGTATTTCGACTCCATCAAAGACTTGATGGTCACGGCATCAAAGACGGTGCAGTCCGCCGGAATACGCTTCATAACCTTCGCCTTGATGGGCCGGCCATCTTCACCGATCAGCACACTGACAAATACCTTCCCCGTAATTCCGGCAATTTTTGCCATTTCCGGATAGAGCGGTTTTTTCTGGTCAAGAAAACCGGGCAGCTTCTCACAGGGAACATACATCGGAACCTCATCACCTGAACCGGTTCCCGATCCCGAACCTGCACCGGTGGTCTGTATTGCCTGTTTAAGCTCCTTCTGGGTAGCAACTGTCTGCTGAAGAGGCACTTCCGCCTGACTCACCTGTTTGATTTTACCGACATTCGGAGGCGCTGGAACCGCCGCTGAAGGGGTCACGGGAACCGGCTCGGGAGCATTGAGCGGTGGCGGAGGAGGAAGCTGCGTAACACTGGTCACAACTTCATAGCACTCAACCATCGGGGCCTTGTCATCGGCAAACAAGCCGGTCAATGAAGAGATAAGCTTCCAGTTGGCCGTCACAAGCCAGAACAGAGAGAGAAGCACGACAGCGGTAATAACTCCGTGGCTCAGAAAAAGATGGGCCTGCCGGCGGAGAACAAGATTGCCGTAATGCAGCTTGCGCAGAGTTTCAGTATCAAGAAACTCATCACCGAAAGACCAGGTGAGCGCTTTACGCTGATAGGTTTCCTGATGGACTTTTTTTAACTTTGAAGACACCTGAATGAACTCCTTTGCTGATTACAAGCTTAAACAGCTCTTTTAATTTCCAGCGCATCCTGCTCGGTAAAGTCATCAAGACTGAACCGGTCTATTTTCATAAGGTTCAGCTCATCGATAATATCAACAAGCTGCTTGTACCTGGCTTTGTCGCTGATTTTAACGACAATGACCGTCTTCTCGTTGGCTTTCGCCTGCTGCCTGATCAGTTGACGCAACGGCGTGCTCAGTACATGCCGATGGCTGTCCTGGGTATCGTAAAGGGGAATACGCCGGGGTGCCTCATTGCCCAGAGAACAGTATGCCATAGCGTCATCAGCAATTCTGAGTGTCATGACATTATTTTCGGCAACCTTCACTTCGGTCATTTCCGGAGGAAGGTTGATCTCCATCGTATTTGATTTCGAAAAGGTCGTTGTCAGCATGAAAAAGGTCAACAGCAGAAATGCCACGTCCACCATCGGGGTCATATCGAGATGAAACCCTATTCTTTTTGAATGCCGTTTCTTTTTACCGGGACCCCGGCGGCCATTTGGAGAATCAACAACACCCATTGTCAGCGACCCTCCTTTTCAAATACCGTAACCAGATTGAAGGTGAGAAGATTTGCCTTTTTATAAACCTTGATCACATGGTTTACCGCATCAAAACTCGCATCTGAATCCGCCCGGACAACCGGTCGAAGTTTCTGGTCGGCAAATCGAGCCATAACCACAAACCGGTCAAGCTCATCGCGCTCGACAGGAAAGCTGTCGGCAAGTTTGAAGTGTTTCAGTGAATCCTGTACAGCCGCTGATGAAAACTTTGCAGCTATCAGCTTCTGCTTCACAACGGAGTTAAAAATTTTCTCCCTCGACTGCTGGGATGAGACCCCCATAAAAAATGTATTATCTCCGCTCACGGTCACCGTCAGCACATCCGACTCGGGAAGCTTCAGGTCCGAATGAGAAGAGGGGAGGTCAATCCGGACAACTTCCGGAGGACGGAATTTGGTTGTCAGCATAAAAAACGTCAGGAGGAGAAACGCAACATCCACCATCGGCGTCATATCAAGTCGAAAACCAACCCGTTTAGCCTTGATTCTCGACATCAGTTATCCGATTTTCCGGTTCCGAGAGTATGAATGATATAAAAGGCCGCTTCATCAATCGTATAGTTGAAACGATCCACCCTGCTGGTAAAGATATTGTAGGCAACAATACCCATGATACCGCCACAAATACCAAGCGCGGTATTGAAGAGTGCCTCGGAGATACCAAGAGAGAGCTGGACCGCGTCAGGAGCTCCGCTTGTAGCCATGGCGGCAAAAGCGCGAATCATGCCAAGCGTTGTTCCAAGAAGTCCGACCATGGTGGAAATCGATGCAATCGTGGAGATCGCGACAAGATTTTTCTCCAGAAGCGGCATCTCCATAATCGTAGCCTCCTCCACCGCCTTCTCCATCTCGCTGATCTTTTTCTCACGATCAGTCACATTGAACTGGGCGAGTTTTTTATAGCGCTCAAGCACTGAACGAAGCACAGCCGCCAGTGAGCTTTGATGATCATCACATTTCAGAATTGCCTGATCAATATCCCCGTTGTCAATATCCTGTTTAAGCAGATGCACAAACTCGGGAATATTGCCTTTTCCGGAAGCCTTGTTGAGGGCAATGATCCGTTCTACAACGTAGGCAATAACCATAAGAATCAGCGCCATAAGCACCGACACAACCGGTCCGCCCTTCCATACGGCATGAAACATCGACTCAGGAGGGTTCGTGCCCATCCAGACATAAAACCCTAAAGAAACCAAGTAGGTTACGACAATGAGTAAACCCGTAAATAAACCCTGTTTCATAGACTGTTTTTTATTTTTGTCTCTCCGGCAAATAACACCGGTGTGATAAAGCACTTTGTAATTTGCTATACTGTGGTGGAAATCGATGCAAAAAACCTACTACAGTAGAGCTGAATTTAGTAAATAAGCTTGCGATTTTTAAATACTAATCGATCCGAAAAAGAGAAATAGACGTATTCCAGCAATAATTTTTATAACCGGGTACCGATAGATGATCCCTCATACAGCCATTGATGATGTCCGTCAGGCTGCAGACATTGTCGATATTATCTCCGATTACCTTACCCTTCAGCCTTCGGGACGAAACTACAAGGCCCTCTCCCCTTTTACCAGGGAGAAAACTCCCTCATTTGTGGTTTCACCCGAAAAACAGATCTACAAGTGTTTTTCAACCGGCAAGGGCGGCAATGTCTTCTCCTTCATCATGGAGATGGAAAAAGTCTCATTTCCCGAAGCGGTCGAACTGGTTGCCAAGCGAGCCGGAGTGGATATCAGCCGATTTACCGAAAAGAAAGAGCGTGAAACGCCGGGAGAAGAGAGCCGGACTGAAACTCTCCGCTGGGCGGCAAAGTTTTTTCACCAGACGCTTCAGGGCAGCGAAGGAAAAACCGCCTCTGCCTATCTCGGAACAGAGAGAGGGCTATCGGAAAAAACCATCCGGAGCTTCGGCCTGGGTTATGCGCCTGAATCCTGGGAGCATCTCTTCAACGCAGCCAAACGTTCGGCAATTCCCCAGGAGCACCTGGTTGATCTCGGACTCATAACCCACAACAAGCAGAGAAACTCATGGTATGACACCTTCCGTAACCGGGTGATCTTTCCGGTCTTTTCGGTTGGAGGGCAGGTTGTCGGTTTCGGAGGACGCACGCTCGGCAATGATCCGCATGCGCCAAAATACCTGAACTCTCCGGAGAGTGCGCTGTTTGAAAAGTCAAAACTGCTCTATGGTCTTCACGCCGCCAAAAACGAGATCCGCCGGATGGAGAGTGCCATCCTTGTTGAAGGCTACATGGATGTCCTTGCCCTTCACCAGGCCGGTATAACCAATGCTGTCGCTTCATGTGGCACCTCACTGACACGCTATCAGGCAAAAATCCTGCAACGCTACACCCGGCGGGTACTCTTTATCTATGATGCTGATCCTGCAGGCCTGAAGTCAATGATAACGGGTATCGAAACCCTTCTTGCAGAGGGTATCACTCCTTTTGTTGTCATGCTTCCTTCGGGAGACGATCCCGACAGCTTTATTCGCCGGGAAGGGCGGGAAAAGTTCCTGCAATTTACTGAAGCGGAAAAACTGCAATTTCTGGAGTTTCAAATCCGTTTTTTCTCGGAATCCGGCGATTTCGAACAACCGGAGGAAAAATCAAGGTCCATACGCTCAATGGTGCATACGATAGCGCTGATTCCAGACCGTATACAGCAGGAGCTCTACCTTCAGGAGTTAGCAGAAAAACTCTCCATCAGTCACTCGGCACTCCTTGAACTGCTCGGAAAGCAACTCGAAGCGGAAGGAAAAAAAAGCGTTTCACAAGAACGGCGAACAGAGGTAAACGTACCGAAAAGGGTGAATAAAGAGCTCTCCGTGCTTGAAAAAACTTTTTTAAAAGCATTGCTTGAAAGCACCGGCTATGGCAATGCGGTTCTGGAATTTGCCGCTTCTCATGAAGAGATGCTTGAGCTTTCACATCCGGCAGCGCAGCAGATCTTCACCCATATGATCCGCCGCTACCACGAGATCTCAGGGAATCCGGAAGAGCGGATCGATATCGCATCCGAGATCAGTCAGTTCAGCACTCCCGAGTCCAGAGATCTTGCTTCCGGACTGATGATGGACCAGCCGGTCAGCAATAAATGGCACGAACAGACCGACATACATGCCGAACGCGCAAAACAGTGCCTGGAGATGTTCATTGATGCGTTCACAAACCTTATTCTTGATCCTCTGCTCCGCCAGAAAACCAAAATAACGGAAAAAATTCTGCATGAAATCGACACAGATAAAGAGATTGCTCTTCAGGAAGAACATAAGGCTCTGACTACTAAAATCAGTAAAACCACTAAAGATTTAAAAGCAACAAAAAAGAATATTCTCGAAAACCTCTGAGCGCCTCACCCCATTCAATAAAAAAGCCCGTCAGATGGTTTTGACGGGCTTGAAAAAAAGATAAACCGACTCAGGAAATCTTACACATACCCGACAAGCGGGTTGCGAAGGCAGAGTGCCTTGATCTCCTCTCTGACACCCTGACAAACCTTCGCCACATCAGGCTTTTCAGCCGCAGTAATAACCCGGTCAATCAGTTCAGCGACAGCGATACTGTCCGCTTCAACCATACCTCTGGTCGTCATGGCCGGTGTACCGATACGGATGCCGCTGGTGACAAAGGGTGACTTGTCATCAAAAGGAACCATGTTCTTGTTGACCGTAATACCGGCATCGTGCAGCAGGTTCTCGGCAACCTTGCCGGTAACGTTCTTGTTGCGCAAATCAAGCAGCATGAGGTGGTTTTTGGTACCGCCGCTGACAATATTATAACCGAGTGATGTGAACTTGTCCGCCATCGCAGCAGCATTCTTTCTGACCTGAATGGCATACTCCCTGAACTCCGGCTTCAGTGCCTCACCGAAAGCCACAGCCTTGCCTGCAATGACATGCATAAGCGGTCCGCCCTGGATACCGGGCATAACCTCTGCATCCATCACTTCGGACATCATTTTCACGCGCGAGCCGGTTTTGGTTTTGATGGTAATTCCCATGGGATTCTCAAAGTCACTCCCCATCATGATCATACCGCCTCTGGGTCCGCGAAGGGTTTTATGCGTCGTGGTGGTCACAAAATGACAGTGCGGCATGGGATCGCCCAGAAGACCTGCGGCAATGAGTCCTGCAGGATGAGCGATATCGGCCATCAAAAAGGCGCCGACCTTGTCGGCAATCGCTCTGAATGCCTTCAGATCAAATCCCTGCGAATAGGCGCTTGCTCCGGCAATAATCAGTCGGGGACGGACCTTGAGGGCAAGCTCCTCAACCTTGTTCATATCAATACAACCGCTCTCGCGATTCACACCATAGGAGTGCGCATCATACATCTGGCCGGAAAAGTTGACCGAGCTGCCGTGTGTCAAGTGACCGCCATGCGAGAGGTCGAGCCCCATGATGGTGTCGCCGGGCTTCAGCACTGAAAAAAGAACCGCCATGTTGGCGCTTGAACCGGAGTGCGGCTGTACATTGACATAGTCGCATTTAAAAAGCTTTTTAGCCCGATCGCGGGCAAGATTCTCGGCAACATCAACAAATTCGCACCCGCCATAGTAGCGCTTGCCGGGATAGCCCTCGGCATATTTATTGGTCATCACCGAGCCGCATGCCTGCATGACGGCACGGCTGGTAAAATTCTCCGAAGCAATGAGTTCAAGTGTTTCAGTCTGCCGGGTCGTCTCATTGGCTATAGCCTCAAAGACCTCTCTATCCTGCAGTTGAAGAATGTCGGTATCCATCGCGAGTCGTTCCTTTTCCTTATGGAAGTTTACTTGTTGTGATTTTGTTCTCTCTCTTCTCTCAGCGGTTCGTACGCCCCTCGGAGCCGCATGAACATCCGATCATATGACCGAGCTTGTCACGCTTGGTATCCAGATAGCTCTGATTCATGGGATTCGGAGCGATTTCAAGCGGAATACGTTCGACAATTTCCAGGCCGTACCCTTCAAGACCAACCACTTTTTTGGGATTGTTGGTCATGAGCTTCATTTTCCTGACCCCAAGATCCTTCAGAATCTGGGCTCCGATACCATAGTCACGCAGGTCAGCCTTGAAACCGAGCTTCTCATTGGCTTCGACCGTATCAAACCCCTCATCCTGAAGATTATAGGCTTTGAGCTTATTGATAAGACCGATACCCCGACCCTCCTGCATCAGATAGATCAGTACACCGCGTCCCTCTTTTTCAATCTTGGAAAGGGCTGATGCAAGCTGGTTGCCGCAGTCGCAGCGAAGAGAGGCAAAGGTATCACCGGTAGCGCACTGCGAATGAACCCTGACCAGCACCGGTTCGTCACTGGTGATATCCCCTTTCACAATCGCCATATGGTTCTGCTGGTCGGCAAACGTTTCATAGGCGATCAACCTGAACTCGCCGTATGCCGTCGGAAGTCTTGATTCAACCGCCCGGTTCACCAGCTTGTTGCGCTGCATCTGATAGGCAACAAGCTCCTTGATGGTAATAAGTTTCAGTCCGAATTTTTTCTTCAGCTTGATCAGCTCGGGAAGCCGCGCCATGCTGCCGTCTTCATGCAGGATTTCACAGAGCAGACCGACAGGGCTGCACCCGGCAAGACGGGCAAGATCAACGGCGGCCTCGGTATGACCTACCCGGCGAAGCACTCCTCCATCCATGGCCCGGAGAGGGAAAATATGGCCGGGACGGGAAAAATCATCGGCGCTCGAGGATGGATCTCCAAGCATTTTGATCGTTGTTGCCCGGTCAAAAACCGAAATACCGGTCGTCACACCTTCGGCAATGGCATCGACAGAGACGGTAAAATTGGTTTCGTGCTGGGAGGTATTTCTCTGAACCATCGGATCAAGCTGCAGCTCCTTTGCCCTCGCCATGGTTATGGCCACGCAAAGCAGGCCCCGCGCCTCTCTGGTGATAAAATTGACCATCTCGGTGGTCACCAGATCAGCCGCAGCAATAAAATCGCCTTCATCCTCACGATCCTCGTCATCAATAACAATCACCAGTTTGCCCTGGCGGATATCCTCAAGAGCAGCTTCAATTGAGTCAAAATTCGACTTATCCATACGTTTTGTTACACCTTTTTTCGAAAGCAGATATTACACGAAAACATTGTAATGTAAAAAAATTCCCGTTCCATTTTCAGGCTGCAGAAAAAGAAGAGAGGGAAGCTCAAACGGGCGGCTTTGAGAAGCATGGGCATTTTTGTATAATGCACCGGTTTTTATATAAAGAGGTGAATTATTACCTTTACACTGTCGAATCCTGAAGCTTTTTCAAAACTACTGAGACTGCATGACCACTCAAGCTTCCGACCTGCCGCAGGAGGTTACTGACCTTTCCCGGAAATTCCCGAAAGAGCAGCTTCTGAAAGCAAAACAGCACGGCTTTTCCGATTTTCAACTTGCCAATATCTTCAACAGTTCCGAACCCGCAATCCGGGCTCTCAGAAAACATTACCGTGTTGAATCCGTCTTCAAAACCGTCGATACCTGCGCGGCTGAATTCGATGCAAAAACACCCTACCACTACTCAACTTACGAGGAGGAAAACGAATCAATCTCCTCTGACAGGAAGAAAGTCATAATCCTCGGAGGCGGCCCCAACCGGATCGGCCAGGGTATCGAGTTTGACTACTGTTGTGTCCAGGCTGTTTTTGCTCTCAGGGAGGCCGGTTATGAGACCATCATGGTGAACTGTAACCCTGAAACCGTTTCGACAGACTACGATATTGCCGATAAACTCTACTTTGAGCCGCTCACCTTTGAAGATACCATCCGTATCATAGAGCATGAAAAGCCGCTCGGCGTTATTGTCAGCTTTGGCGGCCAGACACCCCTCAAACTCTCGACCAAGCTGCATGAAGCCGGCGTCACCATTCTCGGAACCTCTTCAAAAGGGATAGACCTTGCTGAAGACCGTAAAAAATTCGGAGCGCTTCTCGAAGAGCTTGAGATTCCCCATCCCGAATACGGCACAGCCATCAGCTTTGAGGAGGCAAAGGAGATTACCCGCAGAATAGGCTACCCTGCACTGGTTCGCCCGAGTTACGTTCTCGGCGGACGGGCAATGAAGATTGTCTACAATGACGACTCGCTCAAGGAGTATATCGATCAGGCGCTCTTCATTACCGAAAAATATCCGCTCCTGATCGACCGTTTTCTGGAAACAGCGGTTGAGTTCGACATAGATGCCATTGCCGACAGCTCGGACTGCGTCATCAGCGGTATCATGCAGCATGTTGAAGCAGCAGGCATACACAGCGGTGACTCCACCTCAATTCTGCCCTATCACAACATCAGTCCGAAGGCCATAGAGACCATGAAGGGATATACGCGCACCCTTGCAAAAAACCTCAAGGTTGTGGGACTGATGAACATACAGTATGCCGTTCAGAATGAGAGTGTCTATGTCATTGAGGTGAATCCGAGAGCAAGCCGTACGGTTCCTTTTGTCGGCAAGGCTACAGCAATTCCGGTTGTAAAAATTGCAACACGTGTTATGCTCGGAGAAAAGCTCAGCGATCTGCGCAAGGAGTATGACCTGAAAGATTGCGATGAACTCGGTATGACCCACATTTCGATCAAGGAACCGGTTTTTCCTTTCTCAAAGTTTGCAAAATCAGGGGTTTATCTCGGCCCTGAAATGCGTTCAACCGGTGAAGCCATGAGCCTTGCCGACAACTTCCCTGAAGCCTTTGCAAAGGCCTATCAGGCGGCAAACATGCACCTGCCCCTCTCCGGAGCAGTCTTCATCAGCGTCAATGACCAGGATAAAAACCAGAGGATCATCGCTATTGCCAAAGCGCTCTACCGCATGGATTTCGATCTTGTTGCCACTGCCGGAACCTACAGCTTCCTGAGAGAGAACGGCATTGAGTGCAAAAAGGTGTTCAAGGTGGGAGAAGAGGGACGACCGAACATCTTCGACATTATCAAGCACGGCAAGATCAACTTTGTCATCAACACACCGAGAGGCGAAAAAGCCCTGCATGATGAGGAGGCTATCGGCGCTGCATCAGTTTTGAACAATGTTCCGTTTGTCACAACCATTGAGGCAGCCGAAGCATCGGTACAGGCGATAGATTGTATCCGTCATCAGGAGTTCGGCGTCAAAAGCCTCCAGGAGTACGCCGCCTACCGCAACAAGTAACACCACGTTATACGCAAAGAAGCCCGCACATCGCGGGCTTCTTTGTTTCAGCATCCGGAAAATCTTTTAAGCAGCTCCTCCCTGACAGCAATCATCACACGCTCCCATTCACCGGGAGACTCCTGACGGAAAAGACGGGCGGTGGGGTACCACGGGCTGTCATCTCGCTTAAGCAGCCATCGCCAGTCGGGATTGAACGGCAGAAGAATCCAGACCGGTCGGCCCATCGCTCCTGCCAGATGCGCCACACTTGTATCAACACTCACCACCAGATCGACCAGCTCACAGAGAGCCGCTGTATCAGCAAAATCAGCAAGCTGTTCACCAAAATGCACTATTCCTGGATGCTCGCGCAGCACCTCTCTATCACTCTCGCGCACCTCTTTCTGGAGGCTTATATATTCGAATCCTTCCGGCAGCAGGCTGACGAATTCAGAGAGCGGAATGCTCCGGTTATGATCATTGCCATGGGTTAAGCATCCACTCCAGACAATACCAACACGTGGTATTGAACGAGGGCCAAGAACTTCCTGCCATTTCTTAACTTTTATTTGATCAGCATTGATATAACCGTTTTTATCGGCAGGAATGGTTTGCTCAACGGTATTGAAAACCCCGGGAAGACTCATAAGTGAAAGATGAAAGTCACAGGGAGGAACTTCCGCATCTTCACTGATAATCGTTACCCCTTCAAGAGTGCCTGCTAACAGCACTGCAAGTGCATCCTGCACCTGAAGAGTGACCGTTGCCCCCATATCCCTGACAACTCCTGCATAGCGACAGAACTGGATCGTATCGCCAAGACCCTGCTCACTGTAGAGAAGAATGGTTCGGCCATCCAGTGAATCCTTTCCATTCCATTCGGGCCGAGAAAACTCCCTGACATTACCCTTCATCTCTCTCTTTTTCCATCGCCACTCATAGTTCTGCCAACCCTCCCGGAAATTACCGACAAGAAGCTGATTGAAACCGATGTTCCAGCGGGCATCAATACTGTCAGGCTCTTTTTCAAGTGCCCTGCTATAGCATGCAATCGCTTCGTTATAGCGTCCGAGCCCATTCAATGCGTTACCGCTGTTGATATATGCCCCGCTGTAGTCCGGGTTAAGTGCAATAGCCTTCGTGCAGCTTGAAAGGGCTTCCGGGAAACGGTTCAGGCCATTCAATGCCACCGACAAATTGTTGTATACCTTTGCATTTCCCGGTTTCAACCGCAAGGCACGGTCATGAGCCTCAATCGCCTCCCCGTAGCGCTTCAGATAGTTCAACGCCACGCCAAGAAGCGTCCACGCTTCAGCACTCCCCTGATCCAGTTCAATAGCCTTCATGCAACTTGCAAGTGCCTCCTCATGACGATCAAGGCCCATCAGGGAGATTGCCCTGTTATTCCAGGCGGTAACATCCCCTGCATGCAGAGCAAGAGCCTGCTCACAACTTCTCAGCCCTTCGGCAAACCGTTCGAGATCGTTCAATGCAACCCCCCTGTTGTTATGGGCTGCCGGAGTTGACGGGTTCAGTGCAATCGACCGCTCATAACACTCCAGAGCTGCCTCATGACTCTTCAGAGCATTGAGAGTCGCCCCGAGCATATTCCATGCATCGGCGAAGTCCGGCTTCAGGGAGAGTGCCTTCCGGAAGCTCCCGACAGCCTCTTCAAAGCGGGCAAGATCATGAAGGGCAAGAGCGCGGTTATACCAGTGATCTGCATGTGCAGGTTCGAGCAGAAGTGCCCTGTCATGCATTTCGATCGCCGATTCCATGCGACCAAGCCCCCTGAATACATAGCCGAGGTTGTTCAAGGCATCGATATGCCGGGGATCTATTTCCAATGCCCGTTTGATCAACTCTGCTGCCCGAAGGAGGTCACCGGTCTGGGCGGCAATCACTCCCGAAAGATGCAACGCATCGAAATGAAGGGGATTCCGACTCAGTACACTCTGGTAAAGAGCGAATGCATCCTCAAAACGGCCCTGCATGTGAAGAGCATAGGCTCTGTCGAATTCTCCTCCCATTGCCACAAACTTTTTCCGGTTTAATCGTGTTCATCAATGGCAAGCACAAGCACTAAAAAGCTCAATGGGATCAGGTAAGCAGAGAACTTTTTCCCTCTTCATGAAAATAATGGCCTGAAGGAAATAATATCTCGGTTATATTTACGGTCAGAAGATTGTCCCGATGCCGGAGCAGCCGTTCGCCTGCACTGAACCAAAACCAAACGTTTTTACCCATGCCCGCTACACTTCTGAAACACCTTGACGAGTCAATAAAACTTGAGCTGAGCCTGGCAAAACTCTACACGCTGTTGCATGACCAGCTCTCCGAAGACGAGGATTTCTGGTGGCAGCTCGCCATGGAGGAGAGAGGGCACGCATCACTCCTTCAGCAGGAAAAAAAACAGCCTCAGCCGATGGAGTTCTTTCCGGACAATCTGCTCTCCAAAGACCTTCAGTCCCTTATTGATACCAACGAAAAAATTTCGGCTCTCATAGCAGCCTATTCGTCCGTACCGCCTTCAAGAACAGCAGCATTTCAGGCCGCACTTGACATTGAACTGGCCGCCGGAGAGTCCCATTTTCAGCACTTTCTCGACAGCCCGACACACTCCTACTCCTCAAATATTTTCAAGCAGCTCAACCAGGAGGATCGCGATCATGCCGAAAGAATCCGCAGCTACATGAAAACAAACCGGATAGGCTGATCACCGCGATTGCGAATCTGCGGGAACAGCAGCAGAACCCGGAATAAACGGTAGTGCCGTTAAGAACGGTATCACGGCAGCATGATAAAGCGCTGAGTGAATCCCCCCTGCCCGTCCACGATCAGCTCACTGTACTGCTTTGGCATGATGCGAAAACTTCCCCCGTTAATAAAGGTCAGATCTTTAACCATATAGGACTGAAAACGGTGAAAATGGCCGTGCAGTACCAGTTTTGCATGCAGGGCCATCATCAGATCGAGAAACTCATCCCGGTTTTTCAGCTCCATGGTCCAGTCAAAAGCCTGATCAATCAGCGAATCGGTACCGTATACCCTGTAGGCATGATGGCAGAGCCCGATCACAAAACACTCCCGGAGCGTCGAGAGAAGGCTCTCCGAGGAAAATGCATCAAGCTGCTTCTGATCAACTTCACCTCTTGCCCCTAAAGGATTATCAGCCGGATACCAGGGGAAAACTGAATTGAATGCGGCAATGGCAATTCTGACCGAAGGATAGTTGATGATCTTGACAAACGGATAGATCGGAGATCCGCCCTCTTCTCCGGTAATCAACTCCCGGAAATACCGGCAGAAATTAGCGAGCTTGCGATCAAATGCTTTTTTTCTGAGAAGCGGCAAGGGATTCAGGGCGTTATAAAAACGCATCTCCTCTTCAAGATTGATCAAATCATGGTTACCGGCAATAACAGTGGTCTTCTCCCAATGGTAGCGACCATGCTTCTCCAGTTTCTCTTTCACCACCCCCCAGTCACCGGAATTTGCTGTATTGCTGAGGTCCCCGGAAATGACCAGATGATCAAAGCCTGCGGTATTGAGATGATCGAACATACGATCAAGATCTTCGAGCTGGCGGCGATCCCTCCTGCCGGAAACATGAAGGTCCGACAGGTGCGCTATTTTCACCTCTCCTGTATTCAAATCGTTATGTTTGCGGTTTTTTATTCTAAAACAGTAAATTGAGCCATATTTTCATTCACAAGGGCAAACGTCAAAAGCCGCAAAAGTCTCTTAATGCTGTAAGATTCTGCCTCTCATTCAACCTGCTACAGCAAAGCAAAGCATTTCATAATTCATTATGCAAAAAAAAATAGTCTCTCTTAACGAACTCACAAGAAATCTCTGGTGGTCCTGGGATACAGAAGCAAAACAGATTTTTGAGGAACTCTCTCCTCTGCTCTGGGAACGGAACAACCACAATCCGGTAGAACTGCTTCGGCATATCTCCCAGGATGAACTGGAAGCTCGCAGTTATGGCGATTTCGGCAAAAAAATAGATGCCGCACACGACCGCTTTACTGCCTACATGAACGATAAAGAGACCTGGGCGGCAAAAAACGCTCCGGAACTTGTTGAGCGTCCTGTAGCCTACTTCAGCGCGGAGTTCGGTATCCATGAAAGTGTCAGGATCTATTCAGGAGGACTCGGGGTTCTTGCCGGAGATCACATCAAATCGGCCAGTGACCTTGGCATCAACTTTATCGGCATCACCCTGTTCTACAGGGAGGGATACTTCCGCCAGTACCTCAATCACGATGGATGGCAGATGGAAGACTACCCGCTTCAGCACCCTGAACATCTTCCGGTTGAAAAAGTAAAACGGGCTGACGGCAGTGATCTTGTCATCTCCGTTAATATAGCACAAAGCGAAGTTTTTGCACAGGCATGGCGTTTAAAGGTCGGCCGGGCAACACTCTACCTGCTTGACACCAATATTGCGGAAAATGAATCCCACTACCGCGATATCTGCTGCCGTGTCTATGGCGGTGACCAGAACATGCGTATCAACCAGGAGATCGTCCTCGGAATCGGCGGCGTCAAGCTGCTTGAAGAGCTTGGTGAAAAACCCGCAGTCTATCACATGAACGAAGGGCACTCGGCATTTCTCACCCTTGAGCTGCTGGCCATGGAGCATGCAAAAGGAGCTACACAAGAGGAGGCAAAGGCAAGTGTCCGTTCGCGTTGCGTTTTCACTACGCACACACCGGTTCCTGCCGGTCATGACCGATTCTCAAGAGAGATGATGCACTACACCTTCGACAAGTACCTGGCCACTACAGGCATTACGTTCGATGATCTAATGCTGCTCGGCTCCGAAGACCGGAATAATATCTATGGCCTCTTCACCATGACGGTGCTTGCACTCAATCTGTCGAGGGCGGCAAACGGAGTATCAAAACTGCATGGAGAGGTCTCTCGCACCATGTGGCAGCACCTCTATAAAGACAAAGCGGTTGCGGATGTGCCGATCGGTCATATCACCAACGGCGTGCACGCCAGCAGCTGGACATGCGGTTTGACCGACAGTTTCTGGAAAAACCATGCCGGCAGTATCGACGAGATGACCCTTTCACGTGAAGCGGCTGAAGCTGCTCTTGCAACAGTCTCCGATTCCGAACTCTGGTCTCTGCGTTACAGCCTGAAGCGCAATCTGTTCGACTTTATCGACCGCTACCTGGCTAACCAGCTGTTTCACCAGCACTCCAATACCTTCTACAACGAGTACGATGTGATGCGCTCTCCGAAAAACACCTTCTCTCCGGACGTGCTGACCATAGGTTTTGCAAGACGATTTGCTACGTACAAGCGGGCACCGCTAATTTTCAGTGATCTTGACCGTCTCGACCGGATCATCAATCATGCGGATATGCCGTTGCAGATTGTCTTTGCAGGAAAAGCCCATCCGCATGACGATGCAGGAAAGGACTATATCCGCCAGATTGTTCATCACTCGCGCCGTCCGCAGTTTACCGGCAAGGTTATCTTCCTGGAGAACTACAATCTCGGTGTGGCAAAACGGATGGTTTCCGGCGTTGATATCTGGCTGAACACCCCGGTCAGGCCGATGGAGGCAAGCGGAACATCGGGCGAGAAAACCGTACTGCATGGCGGGCTGAATTTCAGTGTGCTGGACGGCTGGTGGCCTGAAGCCTATAACGGCGAGAACGGCTTTGCAATAGGCAACGGTGAATTCTTCGAAAATCATGAGGAACAGGACCGTTTCGATGCCGAAAAGATGTACTCGACACTGGAAAACCAGATCATTCCTGCATACTACAATCGAAACGCAGAGAATATTCCGACCGAGTGGATCAAAAAAATCCGGAACGCCATTGCCACCATTGCACCGGAATACAACACCCACAGAATGGTCAGGGATTACGCAACCCGCTACTATCTGAACAAGTAACGTAAAAGTAAACGATACTCACTCTGCGCATCCTGAACCGGACTGATTGCATCATCATCAAGTCCGGTTCAGGAGAGTGCCGAAACAAGCACTGACCATCATGAGCCAACACGGTAGCGCCAAACCGGCCACATGCGCATCGGTCTCCCTTGGCCGGGGACTGGAGTTGAAATCTCCGGTGCTCCTTGCATCAGGTACCGTATCCTATGGCGAAGAGCTCAGCCGGCTCTGTGACCTCTCTACAATAGGCGGCATCGTTACCAAGGCAATCTCCCTCGAACCCCGGGCAGGCAACCGCCCGCGACGGATTGCAGAGACCCCTTCGGGCATGATCAACGCCATCGGACTGGCCAATGTCGGCATTGAACGCTTCATAGAGGAGAAGGTTCCGTTTCTCAGAACCCTTGATACGGCCGTTATTGTCAATATTGCCGGCCGCTCGATCGATGAGTACGGTGAAGTTGTCTCGAAACTGGACCGGGTTGACGGACTTGACGGCTATGAAATTAATCTTTCATGCCCCAACGTCAAGGGGGAGTGCATGATTATGGGTGTCAGCCCGAACGCGACCTTTGAAATCGTTTCGGAACTGCGAAAAATAACCCACCGTCACCTCATGATCAAGCTGACACCAAATGTCACCTCGATCAGCTCAATCGCACTTGCTGCTGAAGAGGCCGGTGCAGACTCGGTTTCACTCATCAATACCGTTGTCGGCATGGCGGTGGACTACAAAACCCGCAAGCCGCTGTTGAAAAACATCACCGGAGGACTCTCCGGACCGGCTATCAAGCCGATCGCACTCGCAAAGGTTTGGGAGGTCTATAATGCCGTCAAAATTCCGGTGGTCGGTATGGGTGGTATTGCCGGATTTGAAGACGCGATGGAATTTCTCGTCACCGGAGCGCGGGCGATTCAGATCGGCACCATGAACTTTGTCTACCCGGACATCAGCGAAAAGGTGGCGGCAGCCATAGAACAGCATTTCTCTGCGCCGGGAGCGATACCCATCAGAGAGTACAGCGGAAGTCTTGTTACCGGTTAGCCAGCGCTCTCGTTCTACCACCTCTTGTTCGAGAGATACCGCTTTGCCCGCCGCCCCCCTTTTTTGGAGCCTGGAGTCCGGTACTCGCGGACAATCCGGGTGCGTGAGAGAAATGTGCTGCTGGTCAACTGCGAAATAATTCTGGACTCCGACTCCCTGATATCCACATCAGAAGGTCCGATATCGGAGAGTAGCTTGACAATGAGCGGCGCACATTCGAAGGCAATAAAGAGCAGAGTGATAAAGGTAACCGCATTTGCCGAAGAGCGGCTCACATCGTTTGCCGAGTGGGTCAACTCGCCAAGTGCCCAGTTTCTGTCGGCAAAACCGGCAACAGCGATGGCCTGATCCATCTCTTTTTCATTCTGTATCGATTGAGAGTTGATCCCCTCTGCGGCTTTCTGGCGGTTCATATACTCCTGAAGTCCGGCAAGCTGAGCCGCAAGAAATTCAAGTCTTGTCTGTTTAGCCTTCACAACAAGCTCCTTGTTTCTCGCATAGGTACCATACCCCTCCACACCGGAAGTCGTGGCGGTATGGGAACCGAACACCTCTGCTTTAAGCTCCTCCCGCAACCGGTTCACTTCGCTGCTCAGAGTGTCATACTCTTTCTGATAGGCAGCAATCTGGCCGAGTTCAAGAGCATATTTCTCCCTGAATGAGCTCTGGACCTTTCCTATCATCTCCCTTTGATCCGAGAGATAACGAAGACGAAGCTGCTCGCGGATCTCCTTGTCAAATATTTTCAGTTCGAGGGGTCGGGCAATGACCAGGGCTATCAGTACGGCAAATATCAGACGGGGGGATGCCTGGTAGAACTGTTTCAGCCCTTTGGAGCTTTTGTTGATGCCTGAAACAATGTACCGGTCGAGATTGAAAATCGCCAGCCCCCAGATAAAGCCGAAAAGGAGAGCCCACAACCAGGCAAAAGCAGAACCGGCAAAAACAAAATAGAGCGCGTATCCACCGGAAAGACCGGCAAAAAACGCAGTGAAAAATATGGTTGCCCCTATACCGATATATTTGCTGTGCTCGGTCGGATATTTTTCAATCACTGAAACCGGAGTTCCGGAGCAGATCCAGAAAAAACGCTGTAATCGGGAAAAGGTCATGGTACTCCTATGCACGCTCATTGATCTCTCTGGCGCCACTTGTTAAGGAAATTTCCGGAATATCTTCTTCATTTCATAGAAAAGGGGGCGGTAAAAGTTCAAATCAGGCAAAATCAACGCTGTTTTCAGGCGTTACTGCCCATCAACAAGCCTCCCAGTTCCAAATATTCATGATTTATTCTATCTTTAGACCCTGCTGACATAACCCTTTAAACTCTCTATGACCATGCGTATTGGAATCGGTATTGATGTACACCCTTTTGCAGAGGGCCGGAAACTGGTTATCGGCGGTGTTGAAATTGCTGCTGAAAAAGGACTTGAAGGCCACAGCGATGCCGATGTTTTACTCCATGCGGTCAGTGACGCACTGCTTGGTGCTGCGGCACTGGGAGATATCGGTCTGCACTTCCCCAACACCAGCATGGAATTCAAGGATATCGACAGCATGATCCTGTTGAAGCATGTGGGAAAACTGCTTGAGAAAAACGGCTACCGGACGGTCAATGTTGATGCCATGCTGCTGCTTGAAGCGCCGAAAATAGCTCCCTACATCACCGTCATGCGTAAAAACATTGCCCGCTGTCTCAATATGGAGATCGGAACGGTCTCGGTCAAAGCCACAACAAACGAAAAACTCGGCTATATCGGACGCGAAGAGGGTGCGGCCGCACATGCTGTCTGCATCATCAAAAAAATCTGAGTACACTGCTCCTGAGCATCCGGACTCCCGGTCATAACCCTAAGCGCCTACCTCGCCCCTGAGAATACGGACCGGCTGATAGCGTGTTGCCTTTCGCGCCGGGCTCATGGAGGAGAGCACGGCAATCAGGATGCCGAAAACAATCACAATAAGGTGCGCGTCCGGCGTTTCTATCAGATTGATCCGGTCACTTTTCAGCACGCCTGCCGTACTGGCCTCAAAGCGGATGGAAGAGACAAAGTGGCATATCACATGGCCCATCGGGCTTCCGATGAGCACCCCGAGAATCCCGATCATCAACCCTTCAAGCATGAATATCCGGGTTATGTTCCCCGCAGGCATACCCATTGAGCGCATGATGGCAATATCCTTCACCTTCTGCAGTACCACAGTGGTCATAACCGAAGAGACACCGAGGCCTGCAACAATAAAGACAAAACCGACAAGCACAAGGGTAATCAGGGCATTCCGGTTATAGAACTCAATGACATTCCGGTTGGTCTCATCCCAGCTCTCACTTTTATAACCGCTCAGTCTCTGCACCTCTGCAGCCGTCTCTGCAGCACGCTCAACATGCTCCGTTCTCATCCCGATTCCGGTCACCGAGTTCGAGGCAATTCCCTCCATTCTCTGGGCAAGGGCAAGATTGACATAGGCTTCCCGCTCATCCTTGGCATTGAAGCCGCTGCTGAAGCGGCCCACCAGCGTTACCGGGAACTCCTCGCTGTTTTTTGTCACCAGCACAACTCTTGAGTGATAGCCTGCATTGAGTTTTTTCGCCAGAAGATCTCCAACAAGAATACCATTCGGAGTATAGGAGAGCTCTTCAAGAGCATTTTTTTCAATCAGATTCTTTTTAAGACCGGCAATCTCCCCTTCAAGCTGCGGTACAACCCCGCGGGCAACGCAGGGTGTAAATCGTGTTTTGTTGCGGGCAAGGAGTTTGCTGAGAACATACGGTGAAATACTCTGCAGCTCCTTGACTGAACGAATACTCTCAACAACCCCGGCATAATTCTTGATAACCTCCTGCTTGTCCGGTGTGATATTTTTCGTCACCATGGCAATCCGCCGGGAGTTCTGACCGATGATATTGTCCGGAATAAGCGGCACCACTCTCTCGGCTGTCACCATAACATGCGGCATGGTATCAATGACCTTGGCTATGACATTCGACGAAGAACCCCGAGCCACCGAAATAGTAGTCACAAGCATGGCTGAACCGACAGCAACACCAAGAGCGGTCAGGAGTGTCTGGCGCTTTCTCTCCCTGAGATGCACGAAAGCAATCCTTGCCTGGTCCAGATAATTCATGAAATAATGAGCAATTCTGGCATTAAGGGAAGCATCCTCACCTATTTAAATTTTGCAGCTTTGCGTTGAAAAATCAGACAAAAAATCTATCTTGATTGCCAGAAGCAGGAGCAACAAGTTCCTCAGTTAAATAACTAAATTCGGCCATTAAAAACTAACCCGAGCATTCAAGGAGAAGAGTACCGTGAAAAAAATAGGCATACTGACCAGCGGAGGAGATTGTGGTGGACTCAATGCAGTGCTTAAGGGCGCAGCAATGATGGCTCTGTCAAAAGACCTCGAACTCTATATCATTCCAAACGGCTACGCCGGACTCTACAACCTCATTGATCAGCCATCTATCGTCCGTCTTGACCAGAGTCGACTTGACCTGTTCGATGCCAGTTTTGCGGGATCCGAAGCCGGTCATTCGAGAGTTAAAATCAAGGCAATAAGCAATCCGGAAAAGTACAACCGCATCAAGGCCGGCATGAAAAAATTTGACCTTGACGCTCTTGTCATCAGCGGCGGTGACGACTCCGGAAGCGTTATGGTTGACCTCAACCAGAATGGCATACAGTGCATCCATGCGCCGAAAACCATGGATCTGGACCTCCAGACCTACTCGGTTGGCGGAGACTCCACGATCAACCGCATTGCGCAGTTTGTCCATGACCTGAAAACCACCGGCAGAACCCACAACCGTGTACTCGTAACCGAGGTATTCGGCCGGTATGCCGGACATACCGCTTTCCGCAGTGGCGTCGCGGCCGAAGCCGACTGTATTCTCATTCCGGAAATTCCGGCAGACTGGGATGTCGTCTACGAACACCTTAAGGAGCGCTTTACCCGCAGAATCAGGGAGAGCGATGTCAACAGCGGAACCTATACCATTGTGGTTGCCGAAGGCATTAAAAATGCAGATGGCAGCGACATTGTTGATGAATCAGCCGGCGTTGATGCTTTCGGCCACAAGAAACTGGCCGGTGCAGGCAAATTCACCTGCCAGCAGATCCAGAAAAGAATGAAAACCGACCCGGCCATGCCGATTTTTATGAAAGAGACCGGTATGTTCGTTGAAGGAATCTACGAGATTCCCGAAGTGCGTGAAGTCCATCCCGGCCACCTTGTCCGTTCAGGCAGCTCTTCGGCTTACGATGTCAACTTCGGCTTCGAAGCCGGAGCGGCGGCGATACTGCTCCTTCTTGACGGCAAAACAGGAGTGACAATATCCAAAGTCAGGGGTCGTAAAATTGAATACATTGAATCGAGCAAAGCTATTGTCCAGCGCCATGTCGATCTTGACCATGTCGCCATGTATGAAGCGCTCGGCATCTGCTTCGGACGAAAAGCCAGCCTCTATGAGCCGATACTTCGTGAAGTGGACGGCGTTTACGAAAGAATCTACTGAGCGTTACCAATTCAAGATCAGCAGACCCGCAATACCATGCGGGTTTGCTGTTTCCTCTCGCACCTCTTCCGCATTACATCCGGCTGCATGAACCGGATGATAAAGTAGATTATCTACCCGTACACTACAGAAAAACAGCTCCATTTACTTTCAAAAAACTCAAAACAATATATCTTTGAGTTTTAGACCGGTAACGATTTAACATCCAATACCCGCATCATGAACAAGTCTGCTAAAATCTGGATGAACGGCGAACTGATTGACTGGAATGACGCCAAAATCCACATCCTGTCACATGTTGTCCACTACGGTTCATCCACATTTGAAGGGATCCGTTGCTATGAGACCCTCAAAGGCTCGGCGGTGCTCTTTCTTGACGAACATATCAAACGGCTCAGGGACTCGTCGAAAATATACCGTATTGAAATTCCATACTCCGAAAAGGAGCTGAAAGATGCGGTCATCACCACCATCCACGCCAACAGTCAGAAAGCCTGCTACATCCGTCCGCTGGTCTACCGCGGACAGGGGGCAGTCGGAGTAAACCCTCACCGTGCATCCATCGAAGTTGCCATTGCCACCTGGGAGTGGGGCACCTATCTTGGAGAGGATGTTCTTGAAACCGGTGTTGACGTCCGGATCTCATCCTGGACCCGTCCGGCGCCGAACACTCTGCCCTCATGGGCCAAGGCCGGAGGAAACTATCTGAATTCGCAGCTCATCAAAATGGAAGCCCTGATGGACGACTATGCCGAAGGCGTTGCGCTTGACGTCAACGGTTATGTTTCCGAAGGGAGCGGCGAGAATATTTTCGTCGTCCGGGATGGCATTATCTATACCCCCATGTCCGGTCAGTCAATTCTGCCCGGCTTTACCCGCTTCGCCGTGATGCACATCGCAAAAGAGCTTGGTTACGAGGTTCGTGAAACCCTTATTCCCCGCGAAGCGCTCTATGTTGCCGATGAGGTCTTTCTGACCGGTACGGCGGCAGAGATCACCCCGGTCAGAAGCATCGACAAATATCCGATCGGCAATGAACGGCGCGGTCCGATTACCGAAGCACTGCAGCACCACTACCTGAAAATCGTTCAGACCGGCGAAGATCCCTACAACTGGCTGACCTTTATATGACGGTGACAGAGAAGGCATGAGCTGGAAAAACATTATCGGTCAGAAACAGCAGATCCGTGTTCTGCAGAAAGCTCTTGAAACAGACCGCTTTGCTCATGCCTACCTTTTTACCGGCCCGGAAGGGTCGGGAAAAGAGTCCGTTGCCTTTGAACTCGCCTCAATTCTCAACTGCCGCACAGCGTCACTTCAGAACGGGGAGGGCTCATGCGAAACCTGCCCTGACTGTATGCAGGTTCGCTCCTTCATGCACCAGAATATTGAGTATCTCTTTCCTGTCGAATCAGCCCTGCTTGACACCGGGGAGGGGGCAAAAAAAGAGAACAAAAAGTTTACCGAGGCCAGGGAACGCTACGAAGCGCTGCTTGAACAAAAAAAAGAGAATCCCTACTTCTCTCCCGCCATGGAGCGCTCCATGGGCATTCTGACCGAACAGATTATCGCGCTTCAGCATAAAGCCTCCTTTATGCCGGGTGAGGGAAGCAAAAAGATCTTCATTATTTCGCAGGCTGACCGCCTGCACCCCTCGGCAGCAAACAAGCTGCTGAAACTGCTTGAGGAACCGCCTGCTCATGTGCTGTTTATTCTGGTAACCTCAAGGCCGGACGGGCTCCTTCCGACCATACGCTCACGATGCCAGGCTCTCCGCTTCTCAAAAGTAACCGCCCGGGAACTGCGCCTCTGGCTGATGGAAAACCGCCCCGAAATTGTGGAGCCCGAACTGAGCTTTATTATCAGTTTTTCAAGGGGAAACCTCAGGCTTGCATGGGAGCTGATCAACAACCGTAACAGCAATGGAGCTGAGACGCCAACCATGCTCCTGCGCAACCAGGCGCTCGACTATTTGCGCAAGGTGCTCACGCCGAACCGCTTCCATGAAGCTATTATGGCCGCTGAAGAGTGTGCCCGAAACCTGACGCGCAGTGAGCTGACGCTCTTTCTTGGCGCGCTCCTGCTCTTCTTTCAGGACATCAACCACCGCAAAATTGTGCCGGAGTTCGCGGAACTCAACAACCCCGACATTACCGACTCGATTGACCGTTTTGCCCGGAACTTCCCCCATGCGGATTTCTTCACCATCTCAACCCTCACCGAAGAGGCGATCCGCACCATCGAACGCAACGCCAGTCCGCTCCTCGTCATGGCCTCCTATACCTCCGAAATCCGCCGCCTGCTGCAACGGGCCTGAAAGGCTTTGAGGAGAATTTCCGAAAAGGACCAAAAGGACAACAGGGACCGCAAGGAAACGTAAAAAGAGGTACTACAGCATCTCCTGGTCCTTTGGGCCCTCGGAGTCTATATTTTTCCTATCCCCGGTCGTGGAGTCAAGCCAGTTGAGATAACCGGGAAGACCTCCGGTTACGGGAAGCTTGATAATTTCCGGCACATCGTAGGGATGATACTCCAAAATATAGGCCTCAAGGGCAGTGTAGCGGGCTTCGGTGGTTTTGATGGAGAGCGCAACTTCATCCTCTTTCTGCAGCGCTCCCTCCCAGATAAAAAAGCTCCGGATATCAGCCATCTGTACACAGGCAGCAAGATGGTTTTCCAGAATACCCTCGGCAAGATTTTCGGCTTCCATCCGGTCAGGGGCCGTGGTGATAACCATGCAATAATCGCTTTTCATGATCTCCGGGGCAATAAGATTACAGTTCAATAAGTTCCTTGCTGAAACGCTGCAAAGGCTCGGCGCCGTGCGCTCCGAGTACCACCGTATCCTCAATGCGCACGCCGAATCTGCCGGGCAGGTAAATTCCCGGTTCAATGGTAAAAACCATATTCTCCCGAAGCACCAGCTCCCCTTTCGGGCTGATTCTCGGCTCTTCATGCACTTCGAAACCAACACCGTGGCCGAGACCATGACCAAACTCATCCGAGTAGCCGTGACCGGCAATATATCCACGCACTATCCTGTCAAGCTCCTTGCCGGTCATGCCGCACGTCGCCGAGGCTATGCCGAGCTCCTGAGCCTCCCGGACAATACGGTAAACAGTGCGGGCCTCCTCTGAAGCCGTACCAAGTGAGAGGGTTCTTGTCTGGTCGGAGGCGTACCCCTCATAGACACAACCCATATCGATAACAATCAGCTCTCCGGGCTTGAACGGGTTTGATGAAGGTTTTGCATGAGGCATGGCAGAACGGGGACCTCCGGCAACAATCGGGTCAAAAGAGTCTTTTTCTGCTCCGAGTTTTTTATGCTGGTATGAAATCTCAGCCGCAATATCAAGCTCCGTAGCCACAGGCGTGATGAGGGGAAGCACAGCTTCCAGTACCGCTTCACTGATCTCTGCCGCACGGCGCATCTTCATCAGTTCGGTCTCATGTTTGACCATCCTGAACTCATCAAAAAAAGCATGAACAGGAATAACCCGCTGCCGTCCGTGAAGCCGTTCGATCAGTCGTGTTGCTTCGTGCCAGGTAATATTATCCGACTGCAGGGCAACGCTCTCTCCAAGGGCGTATCGGCCCGAAGCAAGCTCGGCATCAAACCCTTCGGTTGAAATCACCGTTTCAGCCACAACCACCTCACGGGCCGCCTGCTCCTTATAGCGAAAATCGGTAAAAAGCCAGCTTTTTTCCCTGGTAACAATCATTCTGGCGCTGGAGCCGCTGAAACCGGTAAGCCACCGGATAACCGAAAGATCGGTAACAATACAGGCATCAAGAGCCTGGGCCATCATTTTGCCAAGAACCATCTTCAGGGCAGCTTCCCGGTATACGTTATCCATAAGCTCTGAATCAGCTCTGATTATTTAGATTTATATCAATTCTCATTATTATTTACATTTACGAATATTCGAACTCATTTGCCAACCAATCCGATATATGCCGCAAAAGAAGTTACTGCAAAAGCTGCTCACAGGGGAGGATTTTTCACAGGAAGAGATGACCTACTGCATGAACAGCATCATGGACGGGGTGTTTTCCGATGTTGTCATCGCGGCACTGCTTGCGCTCCTGCAAAAGAAAGGGGTGAAGGCTGCGGAGGCTGTCGGAGCCTATCAGAGCCTGATGGCAAAAGCCAACTGCATATCCCTTGATGAAGATGCTGTTGATACCTGCGGTACCGGCGGAGATCATGCCGGCACCTTCAACATTTCGACCACTGCATCAATTATTGCCAACAGTGCGGGAGTCCCCATCGCCAAGCACGGAAACCGTTCGGTAACGAGCAGTTGTGGCAGTGCCGATGTGCTCGAAGCCCTCGGATTTACGATTGATCTTCCTCCTGATGCGACAAAGGAGCTGTTTGAAGCAACAGGGTTTGCCTTTCTCTTTGCCCCCCTCTACCACCCGTCGATGAAACGGGTAGCCGGTATCCGCAGGGAGATGGGTATCAGAACAATATTCAACATTCTCGGCCCCCTTATCAACCCGGCTCGGGCAAAAAGGCAGCTTGTCGGCGTATTCAACCAGGAGCTCATGGAGCTCTATACCGAGGTTCTCCTGCAGACCGGGGCGCGGCATGCGCTTGTGGTTCACTCCATGACTGAAGAGGGTATTGCTCTTGATGAACCGAGCCTTAACGGGCCAACGTATGTTATCGAGATTCTGCACCACTCAGTGCGGCGCAAAACCATCTATCCTGAAGATTTCGGCCTTGGCCGCCATGCCCTGTCGGATATCAAGGGAGGAACCAAAGATGAAAACGCATCCATTATCCGCAACATCCTTGACGGTTCCGCTCCGCAGGCTCATCTTGATGCAAGCATCTTCACCGCTGCCATGGCCTGTTTTGTTTCAGGAAAAGCATCATCCATTAATGAAGGGTTCAGTGCAGCTGCAGATGCTCTTAAAAGTGGCCGTGCAGAGAAAAAATTCAATGAGATTCTGAAAATAAACACTCAGCTCACCGAGAAATACAGGTCGGGCGTAAACTAAATGCTTATCTTTATGCCAAAAAACTTGTATACTGTTTCCCTTGTTTTTAAGCCGAAGCGAGAATCATTACACCCATGAACGGAAGCGAAACGCTAAATCCTGAGATGCAGCACAGCATCAATGAAAAGCTTCGTCAGTCAGGAGTGAGCGACGACCGTCAGAAGATCATCCGGCAGGCACTTGAAAATGTCAACAAGCCCGGCTTCAGGATCGACCCTTCAGCTATCCTGCCGCTCATGAAGCCGGTCACCTGGTTCCCCCCGATGTGGGCCTTTGCCTGTGGTGTGGTATCAACCGGTGAAGGTGTAGCTGCCAACTGGGACATACTTCTTCGGGGAGTTCTCCTTGCCGGTCCGCTTATGTGCGCCATGTCGCAGACCATGAACGACTACTTCGACCGCGAAGTTGACGCTATCAATGAGCCCGACAGACCTATCCCGGCAGGGAAAATATCAAAATCTGCAAGCTGGCTGATTACCTTCGGCCTGATTGTCAGCGGCTTTCTCGTAGCCCTCTCCATCCACCCCTATGTCGTCGCCATCGCCTTTGTCGGGGTACTGATGTCACACGCCTATTCCGGCCCGCCAATCAGGGCTAAACGAAACGGCTGGTTCGGCAATCTCATCGTCGGTCTGGCCTATGAGGGTGTTGCATGGCTGACCGGCAGTTTTGCCATTACCCAGGGCGTTCCATCAATGGAGACCATTGCACTTGCAATTATTTTTTCAATCGGTGCACACGGCATCATGACGCTCAACGACTTCAAATCGGTTGTCGGTGACCGTATCCGCAAGGTTGCCTCCATCCCGGTCCAGCTCGGAGAGAAAAAAGCAGCAGTTCTGGCCGCAATTCTTATGGATCTTGCCCAGCTTGCCGCCATTGCCATTCTTGTCTACAAAGGCTCCATGACAACAACCGTGATTGCTCTTTTTTTGCTTGTTGCCCAGTTGCCGATGCAGAAAATCCTGATTGCCAAACCCCTCGAAAAAGCGGTATGGTACAACGCATTCGGAACCCTGCTCTATGTACTGTCGATGATGGTGTGCGCCGTCGGCATCCGCCCATAACGAGCGTTTGATAACTCTGTTCCGCAATTTGATTGCTTCGTTGTTCCGACGATGTATTGACCTGCCTTAGCGACAATAATCGGTTTCGGGTTTACAAAACTATTGTTATATTCAATTTCGTTTTTTTAACACCAATTGATTGCACCATGCCAAAAGTTTGTCTTCTGACCGGTAAAAAGCCTATATATGGTAATACGGTATCCCATGCGAACAACCATGTCCGTACCCGTTTTGAGCCGAACCTCCACACAAAAAAAGTCTGGATTGAAGAGGAAAAGCGGTTTGTCAAAGTCAAGCTTTCTGCAAAAGCCATGAGAATTATCGCTAAAACCGGTACCGCAGAGCTCGCCAAACTGGTATAAGAGCGTCCGGATCCATAAGGGCACTCAAGATTTTCAATGTTTTATAAAGGCTCAATCATCAACGGTTGAGCCTTTTTTTGTCTATGCAAAAAAAACTGATCATATACACTGACGGCGCGTGCAGCGGAAATCCGGGGCCCGGTGGCTGGGGAGCACTGTTGATGTACGGTCCTTCAACCCGCGAACTATCAGGATACTCTCCGGCGACAACCAATAACCGTATGGAGCTTACTGCGGCAATAGAAGCGCTCGAAGCACTCAAGGAGCCCTGCAAGGTTGATCTCTACAGCGACTCAAGCTATCTCGTCAACGCCATCAATGAGGGGTGGCTGAAACGATGGGTTGTCAATAACTGGAAAACGGCAGCAAAAAAAAATGTCGAGAATCCGGATCTGTGGCAAAAAATCCTGAAGTTGATTAGATTGCATGAGGTTACCTTTCATAAGGTGAAGGGCCACAGCGACAATCCCTACAACAATCGCTGCGACGTGTTGGCACGGGAAGCCATAAAAAAACATCCATAACCAGTTGCTGTATGCCGAGGAAAACCGGACCTGACACAAGAGAGAAAAAACGCTCCTTCAAAAAGGGGGCGGGGCTCCTCCTGTTGATCAGCACATTCAGCATGATCTGCTTTCTTGCCATAGTAGTCTGGATCAACTGGCCGAAAACAAGAGTGCAGCCGGAACCGTTAAACCCGGAGATCAAGGGTCTGGTTGACAGGATTCCCGGGAAATCAGATGCCCTTATCTACATTGGACTGAAAGATATCCGCCAGAGCCGTATCTGGAAGGAGATCATTCCTGATTCGCTGAAAAAGGCACCGCTCTTCCAGCCAAAAGGAAGGGTCGAGGCAATCATAAAAGCTTCACGGATCAACCCCACTGAGGATATTGACACCCTCTTGATCAGTTTCAGGCGAAGGGGATACAAAGAGCAGCACTTTATAGGCGTTGCCTGGGGCCCATTTTCAAAAAAGCTTCCCGAATCATTTCTCAAATCAAACAGCAGCCTCTCTGAAAAAATAGGGGGCCGGCAATGTTACGCTCTCGACAGTACACTCTGGATCTGTCAGCTTGATCCGAAACGTATAGCTTTTGCCAACAGCAGGAGTATGCTTCAGGAGTTCCTCGTTCCAACCGGAAGCTTTTACACGCGGGACTCACTCACAACAACCCTTATTGACAAGGCTGTATACAAATCACATCTCTGGTTTGCTCTTCCTTCCGCATCATGGACCACAGGCGCACTGCAAAGCCTCACGTCGGCTAACCGGGACATGAAAACCCTCGGAAACCTGAACCGTATCCGGAGTATGGCTCTCTCCCTGAAACTCAATGACGGGATTGAAGCAGAGAGCGAATGGGTCTATACAACCAGACGGGCAGCCTATTTCTCCTCAACCTTTCTCTGGGGGGCAATCAAGCTTTCGGAGCTCGCCGGTACAAGAACATCCGACCAGGCGAAAAAACTGCTTGAAAAGCTTGATATTCAGCAGAACTATGAATCAGTGATTATTCATACGAAGCTTCCCATCGAACTCTTCCAGCAGGCCAAAGAGAAAAAGTAACTGCCCGGTTACCTCTCCACAGAGTCCGGGCTGCCAGGAGAAGAGAGCGGATCCCGCAGAAAACAGAGCACTCTGCCTTTCCAGATAACCTGCAGCCCTCTGCCGGCCATCACCACTTTTCCCGGCCGGGAGTTCAGTAGATCAACCAGCTTCTGAAGTGCCTGGCCGTCAACCGGCGCATCCATTTCGCGCAGAGCTCTTTTGAAAATCTCTTTCTGTTCGAAAACCGTCAGCTTCCTGAGCGCACCGATCTCAAGCCTGCCATCAACAAGTGAAAGTCCAGGTTCGCATTCAGCAAGGTTTTCAAAATAGAGTTCAAGAAACTCTTCAAGCTCCCCTGCCTGTTCCGACACTCTCTGGAGCGATGGCATCAGTTTATGGGCAAACCGCTCCTCGATCAGCGGAATGACGCGGTTCCTGATAAAATTCCGGTCGTAGTCATCGGAACTGTTACTGCTGTCAATCCGGCTCGCAATGCCCTTCTCTTTCAGGTAGTCTTTGATTTCGGTCTTATGAAGCAGCAGCATCGGCCGGATGATCCGGTCATTTCGGGCTCTGATCCCCTTGAGAGCAGGAAGAGAAGTTCCCCTGAAGAGATTAAAAAGAATAGTCTCGGCATTATCGCTGACATGATGAGCAGTGGCAACCTTCGAGAATCCTTGCTCCTCAAGCACCTTGTCAAAAAAACCGTAACGGAGAATTCGTGCGGTTTCTTCAAGAGACTTTTTCAGCTTCAAGGCATGAAGCCGGGTATCAAATCGCTCCACAAAGCACTCCATACCGAGCCTGAGAGCCGCCTCACGCACGAAATCCTCATCACCGTCACTCTCTCTGCCACGGAGCAGGAAGTTGCAGTGAGCTACAGCAAGCTGAAGATGCAGCACCGGACGCAGTGCCGTGAAAAGGGAGAGCATGGCCATTGAATCCGGACCTCCGGAAAGAGCAACAAGAACCCTTTCACCTTTGTCAACAAGCCTCCTTGCCTTTATCTGACTGAGAAACTTTTTCTCTAAAGCATTCACTGTTCCCCGCTCATTATCGTTTTTCCCGCAAGAAGCAACCCCTGCTTCGTTTTCACAACAACGGGAAGAGAGTGTTCCTGATCAGACTCGCTAACCATTACAACGAACAATAGTTGCAAAACAAACCGAAAATCTTTACCCTGTTTTTTCAGGTACAAGATAAATAATTATCATGTTTGGTACGCTTACCATCACAAACCGCTCCTCGACAAAAACCTATGTTTACTCCCTACGGTTACAGCACCATGATAAAAGCTTTACTGATCTGTATGCTCTGCAGCGGTGCCGCCCTATTTTTTCCACCGGGAGTCAAAATTGCACTGCTCATTGCCACAGCCTCCTTCAGCCTCTTTACCCTCTACTTTTTCCGTGACCCTGAACGAAAAGTCCCGAATGAACAGCGTATAATCCTTGCACCGGCAGACGGCAGCATCCTTCTGGTTCAGAAGCAGGAAGAGAGTACGCTGGTCAGCATATTCATGTCACCCTTCAATGTTCATGTCAACCGGATCCCCATCAGCGGCAGAGTCACAAAAGTAAACTACAAACCCGGTCAGTTCCTTATGGCATTTGACAACCGGAGTATGGAGAGTAATGAAAAAATGGAGATCGGTATTGACAATGGTGAGATCAGGGTGCTCTTCAGCCAGGTCTCAGGATTTCTGGCCCGGAGAATTGTCTGTCCGCTTCAAAAAGATGAGCAGGTTACCATAGGCAACCGGTTCGGCATGATAAAGTTCGGCTCAAGAGTGGATCTCACCCTTCCTCCCGGGGCAACCGTTGAGGTTCAGGTTGGCCAGAAATCAGTCGCAGGCCGGACCATCCTGGCGAGATACTGAAAAATGTTGGTTTCGGAATGCTTATTCCTTATATAATTATCATTGAGTAGCATTATATCATTTTATCATCTCCGGAGGAGTTGCGATGTTTGGATTAGGTGGACAGGAACTCATTCTTATTCTGCTGATCATTCTGCTGTTGTTCGGTGCAAAAAAACTTCCCGAGCTGGCAAAAGGTCTGGGAAAGGGGATGAGAGAGTTCAAGAAGGCCCAGAATGATATCGAAGAGGAGTTCAACAAAGCTGCCGATGAAACCCCGAAAAAGGATAAATCGACAACCGTTTGACTCGCTGCAAGCCATAACCCTCATTTCAAAAAGCCCTTGCCAGGGCTTTTTGAACATCCACAAGAGCCTTCACTCCCTTGATCTGTCAAAACGGCACGGCATGAGCACTGCTGTAAAATGGACAGGATAGTACCTTTTTCTTTTTTTAGCGTTATCTTTGCAGTTGACTGCACAGATCAAGAAACCCCGGATATGCTATTCAGCCTTTATATCAGAAATTTCGCTCTGATCCAGGAGCTAACGGTTGAGTTCAGGCCCGGACTGACTATTATCACCGGTGAAACAGGTGCAGGGAAATCGATTCTGATGGGTGCCCTGAACATTGTTCTCGGAGAACGGGCAAGCAGTGACCTTGTCCGCTCGGGCGCTAACAAAGCTGTTATAGAAGCGGTTCTGAAAGAGGCAGGAAGTGAGAAAATTGACACCCTTCTGCATGACGCTGATATCGAACCGGCCGGGGAGCTTATTCTCCGCAGGGAGCTCTCTTCAACCGGTCAATCGCGCTGCTTCATCAATGATACACCCTGCACTGCAGGGCTCCTCAAGCAGATCGGGGAGCTGCTGATTGATCTGCACGGCCAGCATGAACACCAGCTCCTTTTGCGCGCCGAAACCCACGAAACGCTTCTTGATGACTTTGCAGGGACCCTGCCGGAAGTGACCGCCTACAGAACAACCCGCACAAGGCTCCGGAATTTCCAGCTTGAGATAGCACGACTCAATAAAGAGGTGGCTGAAATTCGCGATAAAAAAGAGCTGCTTGACTTCCAGCTCAACGAGCTCAATATGCTCAACCTTAAACGGGGTGAAGAAGAGTCTGCCGAAACTGAAATCACACTTCTGGAAAACGCAGAAACCCTCTTTACCCTCAGTACAGCACTCAGCGATCTGCTCTATGAGTGTGAGCATTCGGCTTACTCCGTCCTGAGCACGGCTATCCATACCCTTGAGAAGCTTTCTGCTATTGACAAACAGTTTGCTATTCATCTTGAGGAGACCCGCACGGCAAAAAGCATTGTTGACGAACTTGCCCGGTTCAGCCGCAGCTACGCTGCTGCTATTGATTTCAATCCCTCGCGACTGGAAGAACTTCGTGAACGCCAGCTCCAGCTCCAGCGTATCAGCAAAAAATATGGTCGAACGCTGCAGGAGCTTATCGAACTGAGGGATGAACTTGACACAAGAATAGCTCTTGAAAACAATCTTGAAGAGGAGATCTCCCGAATTGAAGGTGAGATCATGCAGCAGAAAGAGAGACTCTCCGTTGATGCAGAGAGACTCTCCCTCAAACGGCAGAAGGAGGCCTTCCGCCTTGAAAGCATCATTCAGCGGCAACTCGCAGATCTCGGCATACCGAATGCCACCTTCATCGTGAGCATGGTGCATGAGGAGCAGGAGAATGGCGAGATTGCACTTGAAGGGAAAACATATACCGCACTGCCGAACGGTTATGACCGTATAGAGTTCCTGATCTCTACCAATCCGGGTGAAAAACCAAGACCTCTCGTTAAGGTGGCATCCGGTGGCGAGATCTCAAGAATCATGCTCGCCCTGAAAAGTGCGCTCGCTGCATCCGCTGATCTGCCGATTCTTGTTTTTGATGAAATTGATACCGGTATCAGCGGTCGGATTGCCGATGCCGTCGGAAAAAGCCTGAAAACCCTCTCCCGGCTTCACCAGATTATCGCCATCACCCACCTCCCGCAGATAGCCGCTATGGCCGATCTGCACCTCTCTGTAGAGAAATCTGTGCTGGCAGAGAGAACGGTAACCGAGGTAACCGTTCTCGACCGGGAAAGCCGTATTCAGGCCATTGCCGCACTCATCAGCGGAAACCGGATTTCAGTATCGTCACTCACGCTTGCCGCCGAGCTGGTTGCCGGAGCGGAATCAATGGTTCGTCACTGAAGTGCTCCTGCACATCCATTATATGACCTGGTCGAAAAAACAGTTA
The DNA here is from genome assembly GCF_011601315.1 of Candidatus Chlorobium masyuteum. Lineage (NCBI taxonomy): Bacteria > Pseudomonadati > Chlorobiota > Chlorobiia > Chlorobiales > Chlorobiaceae > Chlorobium > Candidatus Chlorobium masyuteum. Next base: position 155,264 of record NZ_JAAORA010000001.1, read on the forward strand.
CCATCATTCATCATCCTGCAATGACAGTAGTTCTGGTCACCGGTGCATCGGGATTTATCGGCTCTCATCTGGTCAGGAGATGCATCCGGGAGGGATATCCCGTCAGAGCTCTCGTTCGTAAAGGCAATGGCGCGATTGCCGGGTTAGAGAGCGATGGCGTCGATGTGGTCGAAGGTGATATCCGTGACGCCGAAGCGGTAAAAAGAGCGGTTAACGGGTGTGATCTCGTTTTTCATGCAGCAGCCCTCACCTCTGACTGGGGCGATCTCCGCGAGTTCAGGAATATCAATGTCGGCGGTACACGGCACCTCTGCGAAGCGGCGCTCAGGGAGCATGTAAAAAGAGTGGTGTACATCAGTTCATTTGAATGCTTCAATCATTCCCGATTTGAGCGGATTGATGAACAGACTCCCTTCGCCATCAGAAATCAGAGCTATGCCGATACAAAAATAGGGGGAACCAGAACGGTACTGGAATATGCCGGTATGGGATTGAATGCCACTATTGTTTATCCCGTTTGGGTTTACGGGCCTGATGACCGAACCCTGTTCCCGTTACTGGCTGATAGTATTCGTCGCCGTCAGCTCTTTTACTGGGCTCGTAATGCCCGTATGAGCCTTATCTATATTGATAACCTTGTTGATCTCCTGATGCTTGCAGCACTCCACCCCGATGCCTGCAATGAAGGGTTTCTGGCAAGTGATGGCGACCGGATAACCCTCGAGGAGTTGTGCACAAGGATAGCCAAAGGAATTCATGCTCCACCGCCATCACGCTATCTGCCCTACCGCTTTGTCTATCTGCTTGCAGGAGCAATGGAGTCGCTCTACCGGATGATCAAACACGCAAAACGGCCCCTCCTTACCCGTCAGGCAGTTGTTTTGCTTGCCTCCCGTGCAGTTATTGATGCATCAAAAGCCCGCAGGATCCTTGGATGGTCGCCACAGATCGCTCTGGACGAAGGGATCAGAAGGACTCTCAAATGGCTGATGACGGTTGACCCCGCAGAATGGAAACAGAAGTAGCCGCTCCGGAAGCGGCACTGAATGAGTGCAAAAAAGAGCGTGCATCAAGAGTACCGGAGAGTGAAAATATTTCTGAAAGAGCAAATTTGGTTTCTTTATTTATCTTCTATCTTTCTGAAGAGTGAAACCAGGGAAGAACCGGAAACTGAAGTTCCCGGAAAACCTGTTAAAACAGAGGGTGTTTTCAGGCAGTTCTTTTTCGGCTATACTATTTTATCTTATAGTTTTAGCGGAATAAAACCATTAGTAATAACAAGAGGATTTTAACGAGTATGTCCACACGATACCTTTCAGGATCTGCCGTTGCGCTGGTCACTCCTTTCCGGCACGACAGATCCGTCGATACCGATGCGTTAAGGCGGCTTGTGCAGTTTCATATCGCGGCGGGAACCGATATTATCATACCCTGCGGAACAACCGGTGAGTCACCGACCCTCTCCGGAGCAGAGCAGTTTGCCATCATCCGCACCGTAAAGGAAGAAGCTGATCGCAAGATCATTGTGGCCGCCGGTGCTGGCACCAACTCAACCGAGCACGCTGTTGAACTTGCACAGCACGCCGAAAAGGCCGGTGCTGAAGCAATTCTTTCCGTTGCACCCTATTACAACAAACCTTCGCAGGAGGGTATCTACCAGCACTACCGCCATATAGCTCAAGCTGTCTCTGTGCCGGTCATTATCTACAATGTTCCCGGAAGAACCGGATGCAATGTGGCTGCGTCAACCATACTCAGGCTTGCACGTGAGTTTGGCAACATCACAGCAGTCAAGGAGGCTTCGGAAAATATCGGTCAGATCATGGAGCTTATAGAGGAGCGCCCGGAACATCTGTCGGTTCTCACGGGAGAGGACTCCATGATACTCCCCTTTATTGCCATGGGAGGAGACGGAGTGATTTCCGTAGCGGCAAACCAGGTGCCTTCACAGGTCAAAAGCCTGGTCAATGCGGTCAAGGAGGGTAATCTTGATGAAGCACGCTCATTGAACAGTACCTACAGAAAGCTCTTTAAACTGAACTTTATTGAGAGCAACCCGGTGCCGGTAAAATATGCCCTCGCACGGATGGGAATGATTGAGGAGATCTACCGGCTGCCGCTTGTGCCGATGACAGCAGAAAACAAGCTGATCATGGATGCGGAACTGGCTTCACTCGGCCTCATTTAGCTCTCTCTTCAAATCAAAAGGGCTGCATGATGATCACATGCAGCCCTTTTGATTTATAACTCCCTTCTTCCAGTTTACGCAATAAAAGCCTCAAGGCTCTCCGCAAAGCTGTCAAGCTCCTCCTTTGTCCTCTTTTCGGTTACGGCTATCAACAGGCCGGTATCGTGGTGAGCAGCAAGGTCGTAACCGGCAAACACCCTCTTTTCAAGCATGGCGTTGATAATTTCCGCTGCTGGAAGCGGAGTTTCAACAACAAACTCCTTGAAAAACGGAGTCTGATACTTCAGTGAGAACCCCGGCAGTGCATCAATTTTTGCTGCCAGATAGTGCGCATTCCGGGTGGATTGTGCGGCAACCTGCCGGATACCCTCTTTGCCGAGCAGCGAAAGGTAAACGGCGGCCTGCAATGCATTGAGCGCCTGGTTGCTGCAGATATTGGATGTTGCTTTTTCCCGGCGGATATGCTGCTCGCGGGTCTGCAGGGTAAGAATAAAGCCATCCTCGCCATCGCGGTCTTTGGTCATACCGACCAGTCGGCCGGGAATCTTGCGGACAAGCTCCTGCCTGACCGTAAAGATACCAAGATAGGGACCGCCGAAATTCTGCGGGTTACCAAGCGGCTGGCCCTCTCCGACTGCGATATCGGCACCGTAACTTCCGGGTGCTGCAAGCACGCCGAGCGAGAGCGGATCGGCTGAAACAATAAAGAGAGCTCCTTTTGCATGTGCGCTGTCGCGTATCGCTTCAACATCTTCAAGAGAGCCGTAAAAATTCGGCTGTTGAACAACAACGGCCGCGACACTCTCATTGACCAGTGTCTCAAGTGAAGCGAGAGATCCGGCACCATCTGCAAGTTCATTCTGGATGACCGCATTATGACCGGATGCTTCAAGATAGGTTTTCAGAACAGCGCTGTTGTAGGGATGCAGCTTGCCGGCAACCACAACCTGTGAGCGGCCGGTGACGTTCATGGCCATCAGAACCGCTTCGGCAAGTGCTGTAGCTCCGTCATACATGGAGGCATTGGCTACATCCATCTCATAGAGACGGCAAATCAGGCTCTGGTATTCGTAAATCGCCTGCAGGGTACCCTGGGAAACCTCCGCCTGGTAGGGGGTATAGGCTGTATAGAATTCGCTGCGTGAGACAATAGTCTTGATCGCGGCGGGAATAAAGTGATCGTATGCTCCTCCGCCAAGAAAACTCACATAATCGGAAGTGCTCCGGTTCGCAGAAGCAAGGGTTTCGAGCAGTTTCCGCGCCTGCGGTTCATCCGAAGCTGCAAAAAGATCAAGGGTTTTTTTAAGCCGGATCTCTTCAGGAATATCCTTGATAAGATCCTCAAAGGAAGCTGCACCTATCGCCCGGAGCATCTCCTCCCTCTCTTCCGGAGTATTGATAATGAAGGGCATAGGTTACTCTCCTGTCAACTGACGGTATGCCGCAGCGTCAAGAAGTCCCTCAAGAGCTGAAGGGCCTGCAACGTTCAGCTTGATCAGCCACCCTTCGCCATAGGCATCCTGATTGACAATTTCGGCACTGTCGAGCGACGGGTTGAGTTCAAGAATCTCGCCGGCAACCGGAGCAAAAAGATCGGCAACCGTCTTGACCGCCTCAACGGTACCGAACACCTCATGCTGCTTGAGTACCGTTCCGGCAGACTTCAGCTCCACAAAAACAATATCACCAAGTTCGTGCTGGGCGAAATCAGTAATGCCGACCAGGGCGGTGCTGCCGTCTGCAAGCAGTTTGATCCATTCATGGTCTTTGGTATAAAGAAGATCTTCAGGAATAGTCATGATAGCGCGTATGAGTGTTGTTGGAGTTTTCCGGAGCAGTAACTGTATATGACAGGCAAGGTAATATTTTTTTGAAAGTGCTGAAAGAACGCGGAAAAAGAATCCCGGTTAAATCAATCAAAAAAAGATATATGAGAAATGTTTTCAATTCCGGCAGGATCGGGACAATCAGCTTGTATGGCACTTCTAGTACATCGTCATATGCGGTTTATGGGCGAGGCGGACGGAGCCAGAGAAACCGGAGTGTACACGAGAGTTCATGAAGATTTCGAGCACCGCCCAACGCAGTAATCGGGTTTCGGAACAAATTAATAGAGGTGCCCCTATGAAAGACGCTGCCGCATCGACTCATAAAGCAGTACCCCTGCCGTCACACTGACATTCAGGGATTCCACACAACCGGCCATGGGAATACGGACAACATGATCACAGAATTTGAGCGCTTCCGGGGCAATCCCGCTCCCCTCCATGCCAAGCACTATGGCTGTCGCTCGCTTCATATCGGCGTCGGTATAGTTGAGTTCCGCATCCATATCGGCCGCAATCACCTGAATATCCTTTTCGTGCAGATATTCAAGAGCTCGAACAAGGCTCTTCACCTTGCAGATCCGCATATGGGAGAGCGCTCCGGCGGATGCCTTGTGAACCACGGCGTTGACCGGAGAACCCTTTCCTTCCACAAGCACAACAGCGTCAGCCGCCACGGCCTCAGCTGTCCTTATAATGGCTCCGATATTATGCGGATCATCCAGACCCTGCAGAACGACCAGAAGCGGAGAGCTGTTGCGGGGGGAGGCCAGAACCTCGTCCAGCGAGTAGTAGGTAACCGTGCTGATGAGTGCGCACACACCCTGGTGCTTCGTTGTTCCTGCAATCAGGGAGAGTTTTTCGAGTCTGGCCTTGCCGGTAACAATCTTCTGCCGCCTTGCGCCAATGATGATCTCCTTGAGCTTGGGGTGCGTAGTATTGAACTGGAAATAGATCTTCTCGATGCTCTCGGGCTTCTGCTGGAGCAGCTCAAGTACAGCATTTCGGCCGTAAACAATATTTTCTGAATGTTCAACATCCATAAACGTTCATACCCTCTCTTGCAGATTAATAAGGTAAGCTCCGGATCCCGGTAAAGAGAGACCGGCAGCCTGTTGCGGGGAGCAAAGCAGAATGTAATTAAATTTATCAAAAATCGATTTTTTTAATATCTTTCCAATCGTCTCGAATTAATTACGATCATAACGTTTTCAGCTCCTTCGGGGTTCCTGGATCGTGCTCCCCCTGTACATACCTTTCATCAATACAAATTCATGGACTGCCAGTATGAGCCGGATATTTAAAACCATGGAGGGAAATGAAGCTGTTGCTCATATCTCTTATCGTACAAGTGAAGTTATCTGTATATACCCGATTACTCCGGCCTCCCCGATGGGCGAGTATTCCGATGCCTGGTCTGCCGAAGGAAAAAAGAATATCTGGGGCACCGTTCCCAAAATTGATGAACTGCAGAGTGAGGCTGGTGCAGCTGCAGCGGTCCACGGCGCGCTGCAGACCGGTTCTCTGACAACCACTTTTACGGCATCACAGGGTCTTCTCCTGATGATTCCGAATATGTATAAAATTGCCGGTGAACTCACCCCCTGCGTGATTCACGTATCGGCTCGTGCCCTTGCCGGTCAGGCACTTTCGATCTTCGGCGACCATGGTGACGTCATGTCGGTTCGGGGAACAGGTTTTGCCATGCTTGCATCCAGTTCTGTTCAGGAAGCCATGGATATGGCGCTTATCTCGGCAGCGGCAACCCTTGAATCAAGAATTCCATTCCTTCACTTCTTTGATGGATTCAGGACATCGCATGAAATAGCAAAAATCGAGGTCATTCCCGATACAACCATAAAAGCACTGATCAGCGATGATCTTGTCATTGCGCACCGCAACCGGCGCATGAGCCCTGATGCCCCGATTATCCGGGGAACATCACAGAATCCGGATGTCTATTTCCAGGCTCGCGAGACCGTCAACAGCTACTACAATGCCTGTGCGGATATCACAGAAAAGGTGATGGCACAATTCGGTGAGCTTACCGGACGGCACTATAAACTCTACCAGTACTACGGTGCTCCTGATGCAGAGAGGGTTATCATCATGATGGGCTCCGGCGTTGAAACCGTCCGTGAAACCGTTGAATATCTCAACAACAGCGGTGAAAAAGTCGGCGTTATCAATGCCCGCCTCTTCCGTCCGTTCGATGTTGAGCGTCTTGTCAGGGCACTGCCCTCCACAATCAAATCGATCTCCATTCTTGACCGGATGAAGGAGCCAGGAAGCGCCGGAGAACCGCTCTACCTTGATATCGTCAACGCTCTCTTTGAAGGTGTGCAGAAAGGGCTCTTGAAAGGGCTGCCGAACATTACCGGCGGAAGATACGGTCTTTCCTCCAAGGAGTTTACGCCGGCAATGGTTAAAGCCATTTACGACAATATGGCAACAGCCGCACCGAAAAACCATTTCACGATCGGCATCAATGATGATGTCACCCACCTGAGCCTCGACTATGACCGGACCTTCTCGATTGAGCCGGACGAAATGTTCCGCGCCCTCTTTTACGGCCTTGGTTCCGACGGTACGGTTGGTGCCAACAAAAACAGCATCAAGATCATCGGTGAAAACACGCCGAACTTCGCCCAGGGCTATTTTGTCTATGACTCCAAAAAATCAGGATCAATCACCACTTCACACTTGCGGTTCGGTCCTCATGAGATTCGTTCACAATACCTGATTACCGAAGCCCAGTTCATCGGCTGTCACCACTGGATCTTCCTTGACATGATTGATCTGGTTAAAAATCTGAAAAAGGGCGGAACACTGCTCCTGAACTCTCAATTCACTCCGGAAGAGATATGGGATAAACTTCCGAAAACCGTCCAGGAACACCTGATCCGCAAAGAGGCAAAACTCTACACCATAGATGCATACAAGGTCGCCAGTGCAAGCGGGATGGGCCAGCGCATCAACACCATCATGCAGGCCTGCTTTTTTGCCATCTCCGGAGTACTTCCACGTGAAGAGGCGATTGAAAAAATCAAGAGTGCTATAAAATATACCTATGGTAAAAAGGGTGATGAGGTCGTCAAGCAGAACATACAGGCTGTAGATAATACCCTTACCAATCTGCACCAGGTAACGATCGGCACGGTTGCCGACAGCAAACAGGATCTGCGCTCCTGTATTGTCGGAGAGGCAAGCGGATTCTTCTGTAATGTACTGGCAAAAGTTATTGCCGGTGACGGTGACGACATTCCTGTCAGCGATCTTCCCGATGACGGCACCTATCCAACCGGCACAGCTAAATTCGAAAAACGCAATCTTGCTGACGAAATCCCGGTATGGGAACCCCATCTCTGCATCCAGTGCGGCAAATGCGCCATGGTCTGCCCTCATGCGGCTATCCGCGCCAAGGTCTATGACCCCAAATACATTGAAAACGCACCCCGTACCTTCAAATCCATACAGGCAAAGGGTGCAAGCTGGGAGGGGATGAACTATACCATCCAGGTAGCGCCTGAGGATTGTACCGGATGTATCGTCTGCGCTCATGTATGCCCCGGAAGGGACAAGAGCAATCCGGAACGCCATGCACTCAACATGGAGCCGCAGCTTCCGCTTCGAGAGACCGAGATTGACAACTGGAACTACTATCTCAACATTCCGGAGTTTGATCGCAACAAAATCAATACCAAGCTGATCAAGGAACAGCAGCTTCAGGAGCCTCTCTTCGAATTTTCGGGAGCCTGCGCAGGGTGCGGTGAAACACCCTACATCAAACTCATGACACAGCTCTTCGGAGACCGCCTTGTTATAGGCAATGCCACCGGATGTTCATCGATTTATGGCGGTAATCTTCCGACAACACCTTACACCACCAATGCTCAGGGTCTCGGGCCGACATGGTCAAACTCTCTTTTCGAGGATACCGCAGAGTTTGCTCTCGGTTTCAGGATATCAATTGACAAGCAGCGTGAATACGCCAGCGAGATTCTGCTGAGAATCGGCTCCCAGATCGGTGAGACCCTGACACGGGAGATCCTTGAAGCAAAAGAGCTCACTGAACCTGAGATCTTCGAGCAGAGAAAACGGGTGGCGATACTCAAGGAGAAACTTCGCCAACTGGATTCACCCGACGCAAAAAACCTGCTCTCGATAGCCGATATGCTGGTCAAAAAGAGTGTATGGGGCGTGGGCGGCGATGGCTGGGCCTATGATATCGGTTACGGCGGCGTTGACCATATCACGGCAGGTGACAAGAACATCAACCTTCTGGTACTTGATACCGAGGTCTATTCAAACACCGGTGGTCAGGCATCGAAGGCAACCCCGAAAGCCGCGGTTGCAAAATTTGCCGCTGCCGGCCGCACGGTAACGAAAAAGGATCTCGGCATGATCTCCATGAGCTATAACAATGCCTATGTCGCCTCGGTGGCTTTTGGAGCGCGTGATGAGCAGACACTCAAGGCGTTCCTTGAAGCTGAAGCTTACGATGGCCCATCGATCATCATTGCCTACTCGCACTGTATCGCTCATGGTATCGACATGGGGACAGCGCTGGACAACCAGAAAGCCGCTGTGGATTCCGGACACTGGCTGCTCTACCGCTTCAATCCGGACAGATTGAAAGAGGGTAAAAATCCGCTTATTCTTGATTCGAAAAAACCGAAAATCCCGGTTGCCCAGTTCCTCAACATGGAGAACCGCTTCAGAATGCTCAAGAAGAGCCATCCGGCTCTTGCAGAGGGCTATTTTACCGCAATCCAGAAAGAGGTGGACGCACGGTGGGCCCATTACGAATACCTTGCAGCCAGAACCTTTGATGAGCTGAAAGAGAAGTCAGCCTGAGTAAAAGAAAGCAATAAAAAACGGCGGTATAACACCCGCCGTTTTTTGTTTGAGTGAAAGGACATCAAGGACGAAGAGAAACATCAATCACTTTCTACCAATATCGCTTTCCTCTGGAGCTCAATCCATAATTCAGAATCTCTTCAAGGCTTCCCCTTCAGCTTCCGCAGCTTGTCACGAGTTTCAGCGGCCTTCTGCATGTTTCCGAGTTTGTCATATACCTGGGCAAGATGGTCGAATATTTCAGCTTCCTGTGCATTGAGCCCTGCGGCTTTTTCCAGTAACTCCCTCGATTTGTCATATTCGCCCATCCTGTAGAGTATCCAGCCGAGCGTATCAAGATAACTTGCACTGAGCGGCTCCGCTGCTACCGCTTTCATGGCAAGCGTTTTGGCTCTCGACAGATCTTTGCCCTGCTCGGCAAGCATGTAGGCAATATTGTTCATGGCAAGCGCATTTCCGGGATCAAGCTGCAAAACCTCCTCATAAAGTCTGATGCTTTTGACGGATAAACCCTGCCTGTCATAGCATAAGGCAAGAATACCTGCAGCCTGAAGGTAAAGGTCTTTCTCTGTTTTAACATTGATCGACTGCATCACGTTTTCAAGCAGCAAAACAGCACGGTCGAGCTTTCCCTCCTGATAGAGAAGATCCCCTTCCATAACCCGGAATCTCATCGCCAGAACGGGATATCGTTTTTTTGCCCGCACGATGATCGATGACGCTTTATGATACGCTTTCTGCATGATATAGGCGGAAACCAGAGCCTCATCAATAACCGGATTCCCCGGCACAAAAGAGCGTGCCTTGCGAAAATAACGCTCCGCTCCCTGTGCATCCTGCCGCTGAAGCAGAGACTGCCCTCTGAGCAGATAAACACTGCCATTGCGGGGATAATGCCTGTTCAGTTCTGAAATCATAACCTGGGCAGGTGCCTCGTAGGCGCTGTCCTTCAATGATCGGATAAGAAAGAGACGGGCAACCGCAATCTTCTGATCAGCACCAATACGACCGAGCAGGTGAAACCGGTGAAGATCGTTCAAAAAAGTCTCCCGGTTTCCCGACTGTACAGAGACTTCAAACAGCGCGAGCCAGGCCGGAACATAGAGAGGATTGTCATTGATAACGTCCCGAAACGACTTGAATGCCGATTCATATTGACCGGTCTGCAGATAGAGCTCGCCAAGGGTCAGGCGCAGCTTCTCTTTACCATTTCCCTGTTCAACCAGCTCGTTAAGGGTACCGATTGCATTCTGATAGTGACGAAGCTTTATTTCAAGCAGCAGCACCTGGGCCTGGGTTGTTTCATTCTTCGGATCAATACGAAGAATCTCCTGAAAGACGGCAAGAGCTTTTTCCGGTTGATCGGCAGAAAGATATTCGAGGGCAAGCAGAGAGAGGTTCTCCGGACGACCGGGTTCAAGCGTGACAAGGCGCTGGTAGAGCCCGGCCGCATAGGTGTAATCAGTCATCTGATGGGAAAGCTCTGCAAGATATCGCAGGTAATAGGTATTGGAGGGATCGAGCTTTACGCTCTTTTCGCTGTAAAATCGGGCGGAATCGGAAACACCAATACCGTAAAATGATCGTGAAAGGGCATAATTGATAGCAGGAGATGAAGCATCGCTCTGCAGAAGAGCCCTATAGCGATCAACAGCCGCCCTGTGCTCCCCTTTTACATTTAACAGCAGTGCTGCTACAAACTCCCTTCTCTTCGATTCGGAAAGAGAGTCAGCCTTGAGGCTCCTTCCCGCAACAACCGGCTCTGAAGAACAGCCTGAAAGGGTGATCGCCAAAAAAGCCGAAAACAGCAGCATGAAATGCACAGCATGCCGCACCGCCGGTATAGCTCCGCACAGGCTACGCATTGAAAAGAGGACCTTCACTCCTCTCCACTCCTGTTGAAAATCGCAGATGCGCCTGCAGGGTCGCTACCCTTCCCCTCGGCGTTCTTGTCAGATAGCCCGCCTGAATCAGGTAGGGCTCATAAACCTCTTCAATGGTATTCTGCTCCTCCCCCACTGACACGGCCAGAGAGGCTATACCGACGGGGCCGCCGTTAAATTTGTTGACAATGGTCTCCATGATTTTTTTATCCATATCATCAAGTCCCTCCTCGTCTATTTCGAGACATTCAAGGGTCTTCATGGCTATGGAGCGGTTAATGAGCGCTTCGGAATCAACCTGGGCAAAATCCCTCGCCCGCCGGAGCAGTCTGTTGGCTATACGGGGAGTACCCCGGGAGCGACCGGCAATCTCCTTTGCCGCTTCACCATCAATACCGATACCGAGAATACCAGAGGCCCTGACAATGATTTTTTCAAGAAGATCCGGCGAATAGTAGTCAAAACGGCTGTTGATGCCGAAGCGTGCCCTGAGCGGTGAGGTCAGAAGACCGGAACGGGTTGTGGCTCCGACAAGGGTAAAGGGTTCAATGCGAAGCTGTACGGCACGTGCAGAGGGGCCGCTGTCAAGCATGATATCGATGCGGAAATCCTCCATCGCCGAATAGAGATACTCCTCAACCGCCGGCGGCATGCGATGGATCTCATCAATAAAGAGGACATCACCCTTCTGCAGACCGGTCAGCAGACCGGCAAGATTGCCCGCCTTGTCGAGCAGAGGCCCGGAGGTAGCCTTGATGCTTCCCCCCATTTCAGAGGCAATAATATAGGCAAGTGTTGTTTTACCAAGACCCGGAGGTCCTGACAGCAAAACATGGTCGAGTGCATCTCCCCGGATTTTGGCCGCGGATATAAATACCTTCAGGTTATCGGTCAATCGTTGCTGCCCGGCAAAATCACCCATCCGAAGCGGACGTATCTGCTCCTCAAACCTTGTTTCAACGGCATCGGGTGGTGTATTGAGCAGTTCTATTCTCACAGCAGAGAGCGTTTCAGGTTGATGAGCACCTTCAGAGCTTTATGCGTGGATCCACAACTGCATAGAGCACATCAGAAACAAGATTGCCAAGTACGATCAGGGAGCCTGAAATGAAGGTATTGGCGATGATCAGCGGATAATCCCTGGCAAAGATCGCCTCTACCGTCACCCTTCCCATACCGGGGAATGCAAAAATCACTTCGATAAAGAGAGCTCCGCTGAAAATAAAGGGGAGTGAACTCCCCATAAGGGTAACGACCGGTAGCAGGGCGTTGCGAAGCGCATGTTTGAAAATAACCACATTTTCCGGCAATCCCTTCGCTCTTGCGGTTCGGATATAGTCCTGACGGATCACCTCAAGCATGCTGCCCCTGACATAGCGTGCGATACCTGCCGCCCCGTTAATGCTGAGGACGGTTACCGGCAGAACCAGATGCCAGAAACGATCCATGAGAAAGCCCAGCGGGCCAAAACTCTCCGCCCCGATCTCGTTCAGCCCCGAAGCGGGAAAAAGAGGAAACTTCAGAGCAAAGAGTATAATCATCATGAGGGCAAACCAGAACTCCGGCATGGAATAAAAAAAGAGTGCGGTCACCGTCAGAAAGCGATCAATAAAACTGTTCTGGCGAACTGCCGAAATAATACCGATAAGAATGCCAAAGGTAAAATTCGCAACAAGCGTAAGAGCCGCGATGGTTACCGTAATCGGCAGCGCCTCGGCAATGACATCAAAAACAGGCTGCTGGGCACGGCTGAAACTGCGACCGAAATCACCCTGCAATACATTGGCAAGCCACTTGACATACTGCACCGGAAGGGGATCGTTAAGGCCATACTGCGCCCTGATCTGCTCGGCAACATTCGGGCTGATTCCCGGTTGTATAAAAAAGGCCGCCGGATCACCGGGAGCAAGCCTGATAATGAAAAAAGTCAGGGTCAGCACGCCGAAAATAAGCGGTACAGCTATCAGAATGCGTTTGAGAATATAGATCAGCATGACATCCTATTGGGTAACTGCAGCTGAAGGCCGAAGCTTCCAGTCGTCAAGATTGTAAAAAGTTCCGGAAATATTGAGCTCCTCGCCCTCAATCCTCTTGCTGAACCCCTGGGTCTCCTTGATCCAGTAAAGGAAGGTGATAGGCTGATCCCTGTGCAGAATCTCCTGATACTCCTGCCAGTAAGCTTTTGCTCCTGTCGGATCCATTTTCTGTTTGGCAAGTTCACAGAGCTGATCAATTCGCGGATTGACATATCCGGTAAAATTAAACCGGCTCTTTTTGAGATCCGAACCCCAGACATCAAGAGGATCGATCTCCAGACCTATCGACCATCCGGCCATCCATGCATCAAGCTTTCTCTCCTGAAGATTCTCGAAAAAGACATTACTCTCCTGGACGTCAAGCTTGCAGTCAATGCCGATCGCACGCAGGTTCTGCTGAATGATCGTACTGGCGTAGTTTCTGCGTGCATTGCCCGCATTGGTATAGAGCACAAAACTGAATTTCCGGCCCTGCTTCTGCAGTATACCGTCAGGCCCTGGAAGCCACCCTTCAGCCCTGAGGAGAGCGGAGGCTCTGGCAGGATCCATTGGATGCGGTGTTATCCGGTTATTGTATGCCCATTTCAGGGATGGAGAAATATCGTTATTGCAGATCACACCATATGCTTTGAGATAGCCGTCAATGATTGACTCACGATCTATTGCAAGAGTCAGGGCAAGCCTTACCTTTGGCGAGCCGAAGAGCGGATGAGGTTTCACTTTTCCGCTTCTGCGGTACTCCTCCTGATCAATATTGGACCATCCGACATAGTCATAGGCTCTGAGTCCGACTGTTTTGATATCAATCTGCCTGTTTGCCTTCATGAGGGCGGTAAAATCCTCGGGTTTGATATTTTCAACAACATCAACCGCACCGGTCTGCAGCTGCGTCAGTCGCACCGTATAATCCGGCACCACTCTGAACGCAAGAGCAGGAATATTTCCCGGTTTGGGAAGATTGGAGTTCCGGCTTGAAACCAGAATCATCTGCTGCTGCTGCTGCCATCTCTTCAGCTTGTAGGGACCGGCACCAAGCGGTTCCAGATTGAGCGGTGAGTGACGGAACTCTTCAGGTTTGACATCTTTCCAGAGGTGCATGGGCAGAGGTGTCAGCGAGGTATGATAAAGGGCAAGATGCTCCGCAACTGGTTTGTAAAACCTGAAAATCAGTGTTGTATCATCCGGGGTCTCTATTGCCCTGTCAAAATCTATCCGGCCTTTGTCAGCTCCGACCAGTTCTGCAAGATACTGCTGACGGGCACTGGCAATGACCGGATTGCCATAGAGTTTATAGGAAAACTTGAAATCGCCCGATACAATCCGCTTGCCGTCATTCCAGAATGCATCATTTCTGAGCGTATAGGTTATGGATTTATGATCCGCAGACATCTGCCAGCTCCTGGCAACTGCGGCCCGGGGTGTTTTTTTTGCCTGACCCGATGCAACCTCACGCAGCTTTTTTTCGAGCGCCATGTAGTTGAGCAGTCCGGTCGACGTATCAAACTCTGTCTGAAGGAGCGAAGGATAGATCAAACCCATGATATTGCCGGATGTGACCGTACTGCCGAGTACGGGATTCAGATAATCAGCATCGCCAAGCATGGCAATGACAAGGGTAGAATCCATTGCCGCCTGTCCCATTGCTGAATGCTCGGTACCCCCGTTACTCCGGTTGCAGCCACTCATGGCGAAAACAGAGAGGGCCAGGAGCAGGCTAAACACCAACCCTGACAAAGGCAAAGAGCGCCCGCAGGGGAGCTCACTCTTCAAAATTTTCCTGTATTCTGTCATTATTGATTACTTGTTTTATCCGCTCGGTCAGGGCTTCAGCTGCAACATAATTCGAGTATCGCTTCAGCAGGAAATTAAGGGCAACAACCTCAATGATAACCGTAATATTTTTACCCGGAAATATAGGCAATTGTACAAGCGGAACATCGACACCGAGAATTTTAGTGAATTTGGTATCAAGCCCCAGCCGTTCGTAGCCCATCTCCTTGTTCCACTCCAGCAGCTCAACCACCACCAGCACCTCCTTGACATCACGAATAGCGCGAATACCGAAGGTCGCCTTGACATCAACGACTCCGAGCCCGCGAATTTCCATGAAATGATCAACAATATTGTTTCGTTTGGCACTCAGCACCATGGATTCACCCTTTCGATGAATAACAACAACATCGTCGGCCACCAGCCCGTGACCACGTTCAACAAGATCAAGGGCTATTTCGGACTTTCCGAGGCCGCTCTTGCCGGTCAACAGAACACCGACCCCGTATACATCAACCATCGAGCCGTGATACTGCTGATAGAGTGAAAACTGTTCATCAAGAAAGCCGGTAACAAGATAGACGGTTTTCGTTGAAGAGTGGCGGGTAATGTAAACCGGAATTCCCGCCCTGGTTGCCATGTTGAGCAGCTCCGGAGGCAGTTTGTTGTTGCTGGTTAAAATAATGCAGGGCATCTTGAATCGCACAAGATTTTCAAACACCCGCTTGCGCTCATCCTCATCCAGATGATTGAGAAACCTCGTCTCCGTATTTCCCAGAATCTGTACCCGCTTGTAGGTAAAGAGATTGGTAAATCCGGCAAGAGCAAGTCCTGGACGGTGAAGATCGCGCTCAAAAATCCGGCGCTTCTCCTCATCAACATTGTTCAGACGCCGCAACTTGATATCGTGCTTCTTGCCGATCGTATTAAAAAAATAGGCGACCGTTATCGATCGCTTTTTTAATCCTTTCTGATCAAGATTCATGGGTTTGGCAATGGAGGTGTGAAAAAAAACTGCGGGGCCAATCCATAAAAGACCCCGCAATAGTCAATAAGAGCGTGTTATGACTGTTTTTCCTTGTATTTGAGCAGCTGACGGCTCATTGCTTCAACGCAGTTATCGATACACTGTTCGTAGGCAACTCCCGCATCCTTGGCAACAAGCACATGCTGCGGAACATTCACCGTTATCTCAGCAAGCTTGTTCTTTTCAAAGTCATTCTTCTGATGATCCAGAATAACATGACAGCTGATTATTCCGGGGAAAATCCGGGAAAGCGGAAGCACGGCATTGCGGGCATACTCCTCTATAGTCGTGTGATTATTGGAATGGCGCAGGGTAACCTTAACATTGAGCGGTTCATTGGCAACAACTTTTGTCATAACAACCTCCGTTAAATATATGGTGAACGTAAAGAAGGAACACGCCCCTGGTTTCTGGAGTAAACCGGAGCTGGAATAATCTATGCCCTGGGATGCGCTTTGCGGTATACCTCCTTCAGGCGATCAAAGGTAACATGCGTATATATCTCAGTTGTCGAAAGATTACTGTGACCGAGCATTTCACTGACGCTGGTAAGGTCAGCCCCGCTGTTCAGCAGGTGTGTGGCAAAACTGTGACGCAGTATATGTGGATTTTTCTGTTTCTGCTCTGTGACCGAAACAAGATATTTTCTGGTCAATCGCTGGACAAGCATGGGATACAGCTGTTTACCCTTTTTTGTTACAAATACATAGTTTATCGATTCAGCTCTCCCCTTCAGAGATATTCTAAAGAAGTTTCGCCGGACTTCAAAATATTTTTTGAGTGCCTGAAGCGCAGCTCCCCCGACGGGAACAATCCGCTGCTTGCGCCCTTTGCCAGTGAGTTTCACATATCCACCGTCAAGATCAAGCCGGTCGGTTGTCAGCCCGGTAAGTTCCGAGACCCGGAGGCCACAACTGTAAAGCAGCTCAAGAATGCTCCGGTCACGCTCCGAGACAAACGCCTCCTCGATCGGGCTCTTTTCACTCTGCCGGAATGGTGCGGCTCCGGAAGAGAGCTCTTCATTAAAAAGCTTCTCTGTCTGCTGTTCGGTTAAAAAGGCCGGAACACGCTTCGGATAACGGGGTGTTGCTATAAAGGAAAAGACCGAGCCCGTTATCTCACCCCTCTCCTGCTGATAGCGATAGAAACTTTTGACCGAAGCAAGTTTTCGTGCAATTGATCGGGGCTTGACTCCTCTCTCTATCAGAGCTCCCATAAAAAGCCTCACATCTACAGCCTTAACCTGTTCGAGGGCAAAACCGTTCAGGTCATCAAGCCTGAAATGGTGCAGAAGAAAGGAAAAATACTGAATCAGATCACCCCGGTATGCTTTCAGCGTATTGGGTGAAAGGTTTTTTCTGCTCCGGAGTGCGCTGAGAAAGTTGCCGAGAGGCTTGTACTCTTCAGCCGCCGGTATGGAAAACCATGATGAGGATGAATCCTTCATGAGAGTGCTACACAGAGAAGTTCCGCTTTATTTTTAATGTAATACAAATGAACACCACGGATCAGGAAATTGTTCAAACCCGGCTTCTCGACACCGCTCTCCATCCAGTCAGCATAAACCAGCCGGTCGTTTTGCCACACCTTGAGCCGGGAGTTCCATAAACCGGGGTGATCAGCCGCTTCATGCAGCGCTGCAACAGTCAGTGCGCCCAGCACAATACATTCACAGCGTTCCGACCCGGCAACACCAACACGCTGCAGCGCAAGGTGTTCAAGCGCCATACCTTCAGAGACAAACTCAGGCAGAATAACCTGCTGGCGCTCCTCTTCAGGAACAAGCTGTGCCCTTATCTCACTGACCGACATACTCTCAGTACCGAGATGGCGGAGATCTTCACCACTCTCCGGGTCAATAAGGATAAAATGTCTTTCGGGAAAACCGGCGAAAACCGATAGCCGGTAGACCAGAAACTCATGCTCGAGATTCGCGGCAAAAATAATATCTCTGCGTGACCATACAACGCGCCCGCTCTTCGCATCCAGCGCCCATATACCCTGATGCTCCGGACTTTGCGGTTGATAAAGGTGGCAATAGAGCAGATCACGGGATGTTGTTTCAAAACCGGTAAACCACCCCTCCCCTGCGGCGATTGGATGCCGAGTGTCCGTCAGGAGATAATCATCAAAAAAAACCTTTCCGCTCTCTGTCTCAATGCTGAAAAAAAGTGCCTCGCGGCTAAGTGGAAAGCGCTTCTGACCGATCAGTTCTCCATTGCCGGTAAACATGAACTGCCAGATGAGCGCACCGGCTCCCGCATGATAGCTCCAGATAACCGGAAGCTGCTGTTGGATGCTGTTCATGGACTCTCTGCGCTCCTCATCAATCGGTAGATATTGACCGCAACCGACTCTGTGCCTGTCCGATACTCCCGGACCAGAGGGGTAACCGAAAAATCATTCTCACCGGCAAGCTCAAGAAACTGCTCGGCAAGCCTTCTGCGGGGATCAGAAATAAAAGCCGCTCCACCCGGTTTAAGCAGCTTGTCAATTGCATAGACAATCGGAAGGAGGTTCACCCGCTCGTAAAGCACATCTGCGGCAAAGAGCAGGTCAAACTGTTCTCTGCACTGCACCAGCCGCCAGTCAAGCCTTTCGGTCTCTACCTTTACCCTGTTTTTCAGCGCATTATAGCGGATAAAACGAAGTGCTTCCAGAGAGTAGTCTGTAGCAAGCACACTCGCCCCTTTCCAGGCTGCAACAATCGAAGCCATCCCCACTCCGGCACCGATTTCAACGATACGCTTGCCCTCAAGCGGAAGCTCATCAGCAATAAAAGTGGAGAGCGTGATGGCGGAAGGCCAGATTTCAGCCCAGTAGGGCATCTGTTCATCCTTCACAAACTCCTCCGGCGATATCCTGTCAAGAAGCGCATAACTGTCAAGAACAGAGAGAAAGCTGAAGGAGTGAGCGCCAAAGGTATAGTGCTTCTCATCAAGATCATACTCTCCGGCAAGTGCCTCATACAGTTGCTCTGTCTCCCCTCCCGCCCCGGTATTTGGTGAGTTCATGATTACGCGCCTTTTTATACGTCAACTGTTCAGAAAAGTGGGTTACCGGCATGGATAGAACTCCCCGGTTTTCGATCCATAAAAAATCAACGGAATTTACCGAAAAATAGATCCGGATTTCTATTTTGCATCAAACAGAAACTTCAAAACAAGATAACTTCACCAAACCGCACACCAGATGAAAAAAGAGATCCTCGAAATCTTCAGCAACACCTACCCGGACCGGGACTATACCATTGAAATAGTCAATCCGGAGTTCACCTCGGTCTGCCCGAAAACCGGACTTCCGGACTTTGGCACCATCACCATCCGCTACGTCCCCGATAAAAGCTGTGTTGAATTGAAATCGCTGAAATACTACTACCTTGAATTCCGCAACGCCGGCATCTTTTACGAGAACATCACCAACAGGATTCTTGACGATCTGGTCAGCGTCATGCAGCCACGCTCGCTCTCTGTCACAACCGAATGGAAAGCAAGGGGCGGAATAACCGAAACCGTCAGCGTCAGCTACAGTGCTGCGCGATGAATACCAGGTATAAAAAAAGCCTCAGAGGAGCACTCTGAGGCTTTTTTTATACTTTATGTAACTATCGGACTTCTTTCGATCAGTATTTATCAAGCCCCTCGTTCAGGAACTGCATGATTTTTGTGGCATCTTCAGGAGTAATCATACCGCCAGCAGCACCTACCATACGATTGACAACCACATCAATCTTGCCGGTCTTTTTGTACTTGCTCTTCAATGCATCCATGGTGGAAACCTGCGAGTGACAGATGTTGCACTTGGCAGTCCAGAGAGCCTTTGCAGCAACAAAATCAAATCCTGCGGGTGCAAGGGGAACATTGGGAGAGAGTACCGGTTTTTCCAAGTAGGCTTTCAGTTCTGTAACCGAACGGATAGATGAACCGTCAAGCAGGGTTGTACGCCCGGTACCCGACATCAGAATACCGGAAGGCCTCAGCCAAAGAGAGGCAAACATCAGGGCAACAATGGCAATGATGGTAAGGGGAAAACTCAGAAACCACTTGGCGCTGATTCTTGAGGACATCTTGCCAAGCCCCATGATGGTCAGCGAGGCAAACAAGATCAGTGCAAACCATCCCGCAAAGGAGCGCAAGGGAGTCAGTATTGGAGAGAGATTGTCAGCCGGGAGCTTGTACCCGGTTAAAAAAGACAACCCGAAAAGCAAAGCCCCCATTAAGACAGCTCCCCCTACTGCCAGGGCAGCAAGCTTACCATTTGATTTGTTGTCCATGTCAGGTAATGAGTTAGGTGTTAGTGGCTTACCCAAAAAATTATAGAGTCAAGATAAGCATAAATAGTAAAGACGACAAACAGAAACCTTAAAAAGCTTTTGTATTACTCCTGCCCGTTCGTCGTAATTGACAAAAGCAGGGAAACATCATTTGTAACTGAGTTGATTTTTTCGAATACTGCAAAAATCAAAAAATTACCGTAATCAACCCGGAAACCGCCTCACCGTGATGCTCACCACTACCAGCAACGTCATAGATTTCGAGAAGGCCGAACGCGATTTCACCTTTCTGCTCCACTGCTTTCAGGAGGTACTGTGTGAACTCGGTGAGAAAAAACTTGCCGACCACCTCCCCTGGCAGGGTGCAAGCCTCCCCCTTGAACACTATCCCGACACGGAGCGGGCCCTGCAGGCCTTCTCCATTGTATTCCAGCTTCTCAATATGGCTGAGGAGAACTCCGCCGCCCAGAACCGTCGGGCACTGGAAGCCGACAAGGGATTATCCCATCTCACCGGACTCTGGGGCAGAACTCTGCTGCGGTTTCGTGAACGCGAAATCCCTGTGGAGGAGATCTGCAGCCTGCTGCCGGATGTGGCCATTAACACCGTATTGACAGCGCACCCGACTGAAGCCAAACGAAAGACGGTGCTCGAACAGCATCGTCAGCTCTATCTGCTTCTGGTCAAACGTGAAAACCAGATGTGGACCCCGCTTGAACAGCTTGAAATCAAAAGTGAGATCAAAAGCGTGCTCGAAAGACTCTGGAGAACGGGAGAGCTTCTCTACGAAAAGCCGGGAATTGACGATGAACGGCGCAATGTTATTCACTACCTCTACAATATTTTCCCTGAAGCACTCCCCATGCTTGACAAGCGACTCCAGCAGGCGTGGCGGGAAACCGGATTTGATCCCGCTCATCTCTCCGATCCCCGCTCACTCCCCCGCCTTAACTTCGGAAGCTGGGTAGGCGGTGACCGGGACGGCCATCCGCTCGTTACGGCGGAAGTTACTGAAGAGACCCTGGCCGAAATGCGCCGGAGCGCCCTGAAACTTGTCAGGCACCATCTCTATGAACTTGCATCCAAACTGAGCCTCTCCGACCGGCTCCAGTCTCCCGGAAAACCACTGGTGCTGCGCATGGAGACATTAAAGAAAAAGCTCGCCGAGAAAGGCAGTGATGCACTCCGCAAAAACCGTCATGAACCATGGCGCCAGTTTCTCAACCTGCTCATTGCCGCACTTCCGCCTGAAGCGGAGATCCCGGCAGCGTGTAACCATTGCGGCTATAACGCTTCGGTTGAACTCCTCGAAGATCTCTCTCTCCTGCGCCACTCCCTGCTTGCTGTAGGAGCACAGCATCTGGCCGACATGGAGGTTGCACCGGTCTACCGGATTGTTCAGACTTTCGGTTTTCATCTCGGCACACTCGATATACGCCAGAACAGCCACATTCATGAGCTTGCCCTTTCGCAGCTCATGACGGCTGCAGGCCTGGACGGAAGCGGATTTCTTGAATGGGATGAAACGGCCAGAAGAGTATTTCTTGATCGTGAACTGCACTCTCCCCGCCCCTTCACCCATCCGGATATGAGTGCAGGTGCCGAAGCTGAAGCGGTACTCGCCTGTTACCGGGTGCTGCTGAAGCACAATAAGAGCTATGGCACCGACGGTCTCGGATCGCTCATCGTCAGTATGACCAGAAATGTCTCCGACCTGCTTATCGTCTACCTGTTTGCCCGGGAAGTCGGCCTGATGACACCGACCGGAGATGGAGACGCATGCATACTCCCTGTTGTGCCGCTCTTTGAGACCATTGACGATCTCCGGAAAAGTCCGGCGATTCTCTCTGAATTTCTCCACCATCCGGTCACCCGAAGAAGCCTCGAATACCGGAGAGAGGCGGCAGGAAAACCACGCAAAATCCAGCAGGCAATGATCGGTTACAGCGACAGCAACAAGGACGGCGGTATTTTTACCAGTACATGGACACTCTACCGTGCACAGGAGACTCTGATTGCTGCAGGGAAAGAGAGCGGAACGGATATTCTTTTTTTTCATGGCAGAGGCGGAAGCATCAGCCGTGGAGCAGGCCCGACGCACCGCTTTATCAAGGCTCAGCCCTACGGGTCGTTCAAAACCGGTATGTGCTTTACCGAACAGGGTGAAACCATTGCACAGAAATATGCCAATCGCATCAGCGCCGTCTATAATCTTGAACTCTTCATGGCCGGCGTTGCCGGAGCACTTGGAAAGCAGCAGCAGAGCGAACATCGGGTGCATCCGCTTGAGCCGATGATGGACCTGCTGTCGGAAAAAAGCTACCAGGCATACCGGGAGCTGATCGAAACAAAGGGATTTCTCACGTTTTTCCGGCAGGCCACACCTATCGACATCATTGAATCCAGCAGAATCGGTTCGCGCCCCTCAAGAAGAAGCGGTAAAAACAGCCTTGAAGACCTTCGGGCAATCCCCTGGGTCTTCAGCTGGAACCAGGCCCGCTTCTCGCTTTCCGGCTGGTACGGTGTCGGCAGTGCGCTTGAATACCTGCACGAAAGCAATCCTGAGGCGTTTGAAGAGATCCGTCAGCGCAGCCATGCCTGGCCTCCGCTGCGCTACATCATCAGCAATGCCGACACGAGCATTGCCTCGGCTGACCTGCAGATCATGCGCCAGTATGCCTCAATGGTCAGTGACCGCAGCCTCAGGGAGAAGTTTCTCGGCTTGATCGAAGCGGAGTACCACCGGACAAAAACCTATATCGACCTGCTCTATACGGCGCAGCTCGAAACACAGCGAATCAATGTTAACCGCTTTATCTCCCTGCGCCGTGAAGGACTTGATATACTCCACCGTCAGCAGATCACTCTGCTCCGGCAATGGAGAGAGCTGAAGAACTCGGGAAAGCAGGAGGAGGCGGAGAGCATGCTCCCCGAGCTCCTTCTGACCGTGAATGCAATTTCGGGAGGTCTGCGCACCACCGGGTAATGGTGAGATCAGGCAGATCGGACAGATCCGTCTGAAAAACGTTGGATTACTGCTAATTTTACCTATTATTACGCAGATAGTCCAAAATACTCAACAACCGACTCTGATGCTCTCCACCCTCAACGCGGCAGCCCTGATTGGCATTGACGCCATGCAAGTGGCGGTCGAAACCAATGTAACCGGAGGGATTCCCTCGTTTACGGTCGTGGGACTTCCGGACAATGCCATCCGCGAGAGCCGGGAGCGGATTCTCACCGCAATCAGAAATTCAGGCTTTGATATACCTCCGAAAAAAATCACGGTCAATCTTGCCCCGGCCGATATAAAAAAAGAGGGGACGGCCTTTGATCTTCCGATTGCCATCGGACTGCTCGGCTCACTCAACCTCATAAGCCACCGGTTTGAAAACACACTGATTCTCGGTGAACTTGCCCTTGACGGTTCGGTACGAAGAATCAACGGAGCGCTGCCGGTTGCGATCATGGCCGGAAAAGAGAAAATTAAACGGCTGATCGTGCCGCAGGCCAATGCTGCCGAAGCCGCTGTGGCCGTCTCGGCATCAAATGCAACCATCAAGGTTTACGGTGTGGAAACCCTCAACGGTACCGTTGAGCTTGTGAACGGCAGAAGTGAACAGGCTCCTGTTACCGTAAATGTCGCAGAGCTCTTTGAGCGGGAACCGGAATACCCGGTTGATTTTGCCGATATCAAGGGGCAGGGGGCGGCAAAAAAAGCGCTTGAAATTGCCGCAGCAGGAGGCCATAACGTCATCATGATCGGCCCTCCGGGGAGTGGAAAAACCATGCTGGCCAAGGGATTGCCGGGAATTCTCCCTCCGTTGAGCTTTGAAGAGTCCCTTGAGACCACCAAAATCTACTCGGTAGCCAACCTGCTGGAACTGCAACGACCGCTCATGGTCACCCGTCCTTTCCGCAGTCCCCACCATACCACAAGCAATATTGCGCTTATCGGCGGAGGTTCAAATGCAAAACCGGGAGAGGTCAGTCTTGCTCATAACGGTATTCTTTTTCTTGATGAACTGCCTGAATTCACCCGTAACGCCCTCGAAGTACTCCGTCAGCCGCTTGAAGACCGGGAGGTGACCGTTTCAAGAATATCCATCACGACACGCTATCCGGCAGGATTTATGCTTATTGCGGCCATGAACCCGAGCCCGGCGGGCGCCCTTAAGGACCGTGACGGAAACCTGACGGCAACTCCTCCGCAGATCCAGCGATATCTCTCCAAAATTTCCGGCCCCCTGCTCGACCGCATTGACATTCACATTGATGTCCCGAAAGTCGAGAACACCGAGCTCTTTTCAACATCGACAGCCGAAAACTCGCAAACAATCCGCAAACGGGTCATTGAGGCAAGAAAGATCCAGCTTGAGCGGTTCAACGGAACGCCAACAATCTATACCAATGCCCAGATGAATGCGAAAATGATCAAACTCTTCTGCCGTCTCGACACCGAAAGTTCACAAAAACTCATGGATGCCATGAACCGCCTCAACCTTTCAGCAAGGGCTCACGACCGTATTCTGAAAGTAAGCCGCACTATCGCCGACCTTGAGGGCTCCGAGAAGATAGCGATGAAGCATCTCATACAGGGGATACAGTACCGCAACCTTGACCGCGATTTCTGGAGCTTCTGATGTCATCAAACCTCTATGAAGACCATGATCCATAATTGAATATTGCCACCCCGCTCTCTATATTACCGCTTCAATAGCCAGTTGACATCCTTAATCTCAGTAACACGGAACATGATCATGAAAGCAAGGGGAACTTTCCGGTATGCACTGCTTGCCGGCATACTTTTTTCCGCCGCACACGGCCTGGCTGCAGAACCTTCAGGGAGTACAACTGCCATAGAGGCGCGCATCAGCACTCTTGAGCGTGAGCTTGCCGAACTGAAGGCTCTCGTAAAGAGCAGTGCTCCAACGTCAGAAAAACCTGTAACAAGCACTCCCCTTACGGTATCGTCAGCTTCCGGAGCAAAGGTGCAGCTCTACGGCTTTGCCCGCCTTGACGGCGCATACGATTCAGGAAAAATCAATCCCGGCAACACCGCCATGTGGGTTCGTCCAGAGAATCTGAACAACAATGACGGGGAGTGGAATATGACCGCGGGTGCAACACGTATCGGCATAAATCTGAGCGGTCCGGATACGAAGAGCATAAAACTCTCGGGCAACATCGAAATGGACTTTTTTGGCGGAGGAACGGAAAACAACCAGATTCCCCGACTCCGTCACGGCTATCTGAAGGCATACTGGCCTGCATCGGATTTCAGCATTCTTGCCGGCCAGACGTGGGATGTCAACTCATCGCTTATTCCATTTGTGGATGACCCTGCGCTGATGTGGAACGGCGGCAATATCGGCTCCCGTCATCCACAGTTCCGGCTGACCAAAGGATTTTCTGCCGGCGAAAAAGGTCATGTGGAACTCTCCGCAGCCGCAGCAAGAACGATCGGAGAGACAAACACTCTTGCCGATACATGGAACACCGATCCGGGGAAGGATGCAGCGATTCCGGCAATCCAGGGCCGCATCGCCTGGTCGGGACCGGTTCTGTTGAGTAATCAGCCGGCAACCGTTGCACTCTCGGGCCACTACGCAGAGGAGGAGTGGGACACCGATAAAGCAGGAACGCATCAAACAGTTGACTCATGGTCATGCAGTGTTGAACTCTCCATGCCGGTGAGCCGGAAACTGACACTGGCCGGTGAATACTTTACCGGCACAAACCTTGACGACTATCTCGGCGGTATCGGTCAGGGCGTCAACACCGCAACACTGAGGGAGATCCGTTCCAGTGGAGGATGGGGGGCCATAAGGTACACGCCATCTCCATCAATCACCATCAATATGGGTGGAGGTATTGACGACCCCAGGGATAGTGACCTTCCCGCAGGGGGCAGAAAAGTGAACGGGACCATTTTCGCCAACATCATCAATAAAATCACACCGGACCTTATTCTCGGCATTCAGCTTTCAGAGTGGCGGACCGGATATCTGAACTCAGGAACCTCCGATGCCCTGCGTGCACAGAGCTCCCTGACCTACAAATTTTAGAGAAAGAGTGTTTGTCGGGGAGGGAGGGACTTCAGCAAAAGCCTCGCTATTACTTGTCGTGATCGATATGAGAACAAGGCGGACGGAGCGCTAAAACCGGAATGTACACGAAGTACCTGAGGATTTTGAGCACCGCCCAACGCAGTAATCATACCGCGTAACAAAGAAATAGTGAGGCTCTTCATTCAATAATAATCTCTGAGGGCATCATCGCCATCATATGCACCCTGCCCGAGAGCATCAGCGTCTCATAGAACGCCGCAATTGAGGAGAGATGGCGGACGGGAAGGAACTCCTGCATGAGCTGTTTTTTAAATGCCGCACTGAACATGCCCGGGAGCCCGGCACTGTTTCCCTGTACGAGCATTTCGATCCAGCTCTTCTGTTCGGGATAAAGAATGATCCGGGGGGTTTTGCTCATATCCATCTTTGCAAGAAGCCGGGCCGCATGAATGGCATCAAAGAGTCCTCCGGTACGGTCAACCAGACCCGCCTTCAGAGCCCGGGTTCCGCTCCAGACACGTCCCCCGGCAACGCTGTCAACCTCCGTCAGCGGCATTCTCCTTGAGCGTGCAACTTTGCCTATAAAATCATCATAGATCTCACCTGAAGCTGCCACAAATTTCCGGTAGGCCTCTTTATCAAGCGGTTTGAAAGGGCTATTGGCATCAGCCAGGCGTCCCCTGGTCACCACATCACGACCAAGACCTGTTTTTGCAACAAGAGCGCTGATCTCGGGCTTGAGCGCATAAACACCGATGGAACCGGTAATGGTAAGCGGTGAAGCGAAAACCGTTTTCCCTGCAAGAGCTGCCATATAGCCGCCTGAAGCAGCCACACCCGACATGGAGACCACAAGCGGTTTTTTAACGGCAGCAGAGTCAAGCATCTGGAGCATCTCCGCCGACGCGAGGGCATCTCCACCGGGGCTGTCGATGCGCAGCACAAGAGCCTTGACCTTTTTGTCATCAAGGGCCGCATCGAGCGAGTGCCTCAGACTCTCCACATCAACGCCCTCTCCCATACCGAGAGCGCTTTCACCCGCAGTGCGAACAATCGGACCGGAAAGCGTTATCAGAGCAATACGCTCATCACCATCCCCCTTCATCGGCCAATCAACTGCAGAACGATACTCTCCGCCGGAGACCAGGGCATCGTTCTCTCCGGTCGGCTCTTTGCCTGTTATTTTTCTGTTCATGGCGCGCTTCAACTCCCAGCTCGAAGCTGCGGAGTCAACCAGTCCGAGTGTTTTTGCCCTGGAATCGGAGATCAGGGCAATCCGGTCAATAATCCCGCTGAGTGAATCGCGGCTGATTCCTCGCCGCCGGGATGCATAACCAAGGTAATCATCATAGACCTCATCAAGCAGCCCGCCGATCTGTTCAAAATACTCACGGCTCGCCCCGGTTCTTACAAAAGGTTCGATACCGCTCTTGTACTGCTTCCACTGAGCTGCCTGAAACCTGATGCCGATCTTTCCAAGTGGTGTGGTATAAAAAAGTGTTTCGGCTTTCAGTCCGTCAAGCAGAAGATAGCCTCCCCGTTCCATTACAATAGTGTCGCATGCCGAAGCAAGCAGATAATCACTATCCTCCGCCGAACTCAAAAAGGCCGTAACTTTTTTACCCCCTGAACGCACCTTTTCAATCGAGCTGCGCAACTCACAGATTTTTGCCGGCGATGCGTGCAACCCTCCGATTTCAAGCAGCACCTCACTCACCCGCTCATCAGCCGCCGCCTGGTCAAGGATAAAGAGCAGCTCCTGCAGCGCAAGCGGTGCTCCGGAGGAGAGAAACGGCAGAGAGCTGCTTTCATCCCGTATCTCGCTGAGATCACCTGAAAGCTGAAGATTCAGCACAAAACGGTCGGGCAGAGAATGTGAAGAGCGCAAAAAGCAAAAAAACACCGCCAGTAACACTATGGGTACAAGAGTGAGTACAAGGCAGCTTTTACGCCGGCATCCCCGATTTTGCTCTGGAGAACTATTCATATAAGAGGCAACTTACCTGATGGCCATCACTGTTATCAATCACCTTGAGTTGAGGCTCCTTCTGCCGGCACTCCGGCATGGCAACGGGACAACGCGGATGAAAACTGCACCCTGAAGGGATATGCATTGGTCCG
The DNA here is from genome assembly GCF_011601315.1 of Candidatus Chlorobium masyuteum. NCBI lineage: Bacteria > Pseudomonadati > Chlorobiota > Chlorobiia > Chlorobiales > Chlorobiaceae > Chlorobium > Candidatus Chlorobium masyuteum. The sequence continues at coordinate 183,319 of NZ_JAAORA010000001.1, forward strand.
GGCAGATCACCCTTCAGAATAATCCGCTCTTTTTTCCCGCCGAGATCCGGAGAGGGAATTGCCGAAAGAAGTGCCCGGGTATAGGGATGTTTTGGATTGGCATAGAGCTCGCCGGATCGGGCAATTTCAACTATCTTTCCGAGGTACATGACCGCAACCCTGTCGGAAATATATTCAACAACCGACAGATCGTGGGCAATGAAGAGATAGGTCAGCCCCAGCTCCCGCTGAAGATCCTTAAGCAGATTGATGATCTGCGACTGAATTGAAACATCAAGCGCCGAGACCGGCTCATCACAGATAATGAATTTCGGATTGACCGCAAGCGCCCGCGCAATGCCGAGCCGCTGACGCTGCCCGCCTGAAAACTCATGGGGATAGCGATTGAAATACTCCCTCTGCAAACCCACAACATCGAGCAGCTCCTCAATTCTCTTTCGGGCACTCTCTTTGCGGGCAATATTATGGACAGCGAGAACTTCACCAAGCATCTGCCCGACGGTCAAGCGGGGATTGAGTGATCCGAACGGATCCTGAAAGATCATCTGGATCTCCTTGCGCAGCGTCCGGAACTCACGGTTGCTGATCGAGGAGATCTCCCGGTCGTCAAACACGATCCTGCCCGATACTGCGGCATGACCGAGGCGGATCAGAGCCCTCCCGAGCGTTGTTTTACCACAACCGGACTCTCCGACCAGTCCGAGTGTCTCCCCCTCAAAAACATCAAAAGAGACCCCGTTAACCACCTTGATCGGCAGGGGTTTAGCAAAACCCCCGCTCTGACTCTGAAAAAATTGTACCCTCAGATCGCTGACCGAGAGTAACCGCCGTGGAAGCTTCATCTTTGACTGAACGCTGTTTATCGTATTTTTATTATTATACTAAAAGCAATGTGAATCTACCAGTGAGCTCTCTATCTATTAAGTGAAGGGCTCGATCAGAACAATAAAAATCCTTCGTTTCAAGCATCTCTACACTTGCCATCAGAACAGCTACATAGCGGAACACTTTACGTTGTTGCAACTCCTCTCGGAAATCTCGAAGATATTACCCTGAGAGCAGTTAAAACACTTCAGCAGTGCGACGCTATCGCCTGTGAAGATACTCGCCGGGCATCAATTCTGCTTAAAAATCTTGAGATTTCAGGCAAAAAGCTCATCAGTTACCATAACTACAATGAGCCGAGAGCTATCGGACAGATTATCGCCCTGCTTGAAGAGGGCTCGGATGTCGCACTTACCACCGATGCCGGCACACCCGTGATCAGCGACCCCGGATACGCCATGCTGCAAGCCCTTCACCAGAGAGGATTCAAGGTCATTCCGATTCCCGGCCCGAGCGCTTTAACCGCCGCTCTGTCGGTATGCCCGCTCCCGGTCAACAACTTTTTTTTTGCAGGATTTCTTCCTCATAAAAAAGGGCGTAAAACCCGGCTTGAACAGCTTGCCGGGCTCCATGTTTCGATTGTCCTCTACGAGTCCCCGTTCAGAATCATGAAACTGCTTGACGAGATTGAAAAGGTCATGGCGGATGCCCGGATTTTTATAGGACGGGAGATGACAAAAATACATGAAGAGTATATCACCGGAACTATTGAAGAGATCCGCCTCCACCTGACCGAAGCAAAGAGACGGGGGGAATTTGTCGTTATTGTTCACCCCGCAGACAAAAAATCAAACAAATCAGAAGAGCACCATGCAGATCATTACTGAACCCGCTCAGATGCAGCTCATAGCCGAAAAGCTTCGCCTCAACCGGCAGCTTGTCGGTGTGGTCATGACCATGGGCGCACTGCATGAAGGACATCTGAGTCTGGTGAAACTCGCACAGGAGTGTGCGGGAACAGTCATTCTTACGATTTTTGTCAACCCCCGTCAGTTCGGACTGAACGAAGACCTGCACCGCTATCCGAGGCCTTTCGAGAAGGATGTCGCTCTCGCCAAAGCTGCCGGAGTCGACTACCTCTTTGCTCCGGAAGCAGAAACCATCTACCCCGAAAACTTTTCAACAACCGTTCAGTGCGGAGCTCTCGCAGAACGACTTGAAGGTGCGCAGCGGCCCGGCCATTTCAACGGCGTTGCCACGGTTGTCACCAAACTCTTCCATATTACCAAACCGCATGTGGCCATTTTTGGTGAAAAAGATGCGCAGCAGCTCGCAATTATACGAACACTGGCAGGCGATCTCAATCTTGACATCAAGATTGTCGGAGCCCCCGTCATCAGGGAGGAAAACGGCCTGGCGGTAAGCTCCAGAAACATCTACCTTACAAGTGAGGAACGCCGTGATGCGGCCGTTCTCCACAGAGGAATCCTTCATGCCGAAAAGCGGGTTGCTGAGGGTGAAACAAAACTGCATACCATTGCCGGAGAGATCATGGAGATGATCTCCTCAACCCCCGGCTTTCGTGCGGATTATGTTGAATTTGTTGATGAAGAAGGGTTTGAACCGGCTGAAACCGCCGGGAAGGGAAAGGAGTACCGGCTGCTGCTTGCCGCATGGGCAGGAAGCGTCCGACTGATCGATAACGGGAGAATCCATGCATAGTGGAGCGCACGCTTCAACGTTACCGGAAACAACTTTTTTGTGCTATATTTAAAAACGCATTCATTGACAGCCTTCTGATAAAATGCTTAAGCCTGCACTGAGTACGGCCGGGAATGAACAACGAAATACAAGGCCCCACTATAAATCGTGATAAGCGCCACTACATATCCCGAAAGATTTTTTTTCACTACTATCACACGATCTACATGATTATCAACAAAGAAATTGATCTCGGCCTGGGAAAGATACTCTCTATCGAAACCGGTAAAATGGCCAAGCAGGCTGACGGAGCAACCGTTGTCCGCCTTGGCGACACCATGGTGCTTGCAACGGTTGTTTCAAGCAAAAAAACACCTCCGCCTAATCAGGACTACTTTCCGCTTCAGGTTGAATACCGTGAGAAATATTCTGCTGCCGGCAAATTTCCGGGTGGCTTTTTCAAACGCGAAACCCGCCCTTCCGAAAAAGAGGTACTCTCTGCGCGCCTTATCGACCGGGCTCTCAGACCCCTCTTTCCGGACGGCTACCTCTACGAAACACAGATCATTATAACGGTCATCTCCTCCGATCAGATCAATGACGGCGATGTTCTCGGCGGTATTGCCGCATCAGCCGCCATCATGGTCTCCGATATTCCCTTCTGCAACGCGATGAGTGAGGTACGCGTCGGCAGAATCAACGGCAAGTTCATCATCAACCCGGACGTCAACGAACTGGCCGAGAGCGACCTCGATATCTGTATCGGCGGCACGAAAGACACTATATGCATGCTTGAGGGCGAGATGCAGGAGATTTCAGAAGCTGAAATGCTTGACGCCATCAAATTCGGTCACGATGCTATCAAGAGACTCTGCACACTCCAGGATGAGATTGCCGCTGCAGTCGGAAAACCGGACCGTCCTTTCGTCCCTGTGCAGGTTCCTGCCGAGCTTACCGAAGCTGTTCGCTCGACATGCGAAACCCGCCTGAAAGAGCTTGCCTACACGCCGCTCAGAAAGGAAGATCGTGCCGACCAGACCGCACACATCTACCGCGAAACCATACAGGCCATCGTAGAGAAATTCAAATCCTCAATCAGCAGTGAAGATATAGCGGCCAATCCGGCAAAAGCACTCTGCCTGAACGAGCATATCATTGAAGAGGAGATCCACTCGGTTGAAAAGAAGGTGATGCGTCACATGATTCTTGACGACTCCAAACGCCTTGACGGAAGAACCCTTGAAGAGGTCCGCCCGATATCGATTGAACTCGGCATCATTCCGAGAGCTCACGGTTCGGCACTCTTCACCAGAGGTGAAACCCAGGCGCTCGTCACCATCACGCTCGGCACCAAAAAAGATGCACAGTCAGTGGACAACCTGACAAACAGCGCCGACAAGAAGTTCATGCTTCACTACAACTTCCCGCCATTCTCGGTCGGAGAAACCGGAAGAATCGGAAGCACCGGGCGCCGCGAAATCGGCCACGGAAACCTTGCCGAACGCGCCATTAAAATGGTTGCCCCCACCGAACAGGAGTTCCCCTATACCATCCGTATTGTTTCGGACATTCTTGAATCCAACGGCTCTTCATCAATGGCATCGGTCTGCGGCGGAACGCTTGCCCTGATGGACGGCGGCGTTCCTATCAGAAAACCGGTATCCGGCATCGCCATGGGACTGATCAAGGAAGGATCAGCCTATGCTGTTCTCTCCGATATTCTCGGCAACGAAGATCACCTCGGCGACATGGATTTCAAGGTAACCGGCACCAGGGATGGTATCACGGCCTGCCAGATGGACATCAAAATCGACGGGCTTGACTACCATGTTCTCGAAACTGCGCTTGAGCAGGCACGCAAAGGACGGCTGCACATTCTCGACAAAATGGATGCCGCTATTCCTGAGTCACGCGAAGAGCTGGCCCAGTTTGCACCGCGCCTCACCACCATCAAGGTACCGGTTGAATCGATCGGCATGATTATCGGCAAGGGTGGAGAGACCATCCGCAGCATCACCGAAGAGACCGGAGCACAGATAAACATTGATGATGACGGAACTGTCACCATTGCATGCACAAGCGTGGAGGGCACCAACGCAGCGCTTGCCACCATCAAAACCCTGCTAGCCAAACCGGAAGTCGGAACCGTATACCTCGGCAAGGTGCGCGATATCCGTGACGAGCTCGGCGCTTTTGTCGAGTTCCTGCCGAAAACTGACGGACTGGTCCACATCTCGGAGATATCATCAACCGAACGGGTCAATAAAGTCAGCGACCACCTGAATATCGGTGACAAGATCAAGGTAAAACTGGTCGATGTACGCAAAGACCCCCGTACCGGAAAAACCCGATTTGCACTCTCCATAAAAGCTGTGGAGAACGAACCGGAAGCAGCACAGGAGCCTGTCGCTGCAAACGACTGAACATGACAACACTGAAAAAGCAGTGCAGCCAAACCTGCACTGCTTTTTTTTATCCCTCCCGTTCTTATTGATGGGAGAGTTCGCTTTATTGACCTCTGGTTATTTATTTCAGAGATCTCATTCATCCGTAACACCATGAAGTACGATTTTTCAAAAACAGAAAAGAAATGGCAGGCATACTGGCAGCAGCAGGAGAGCTTTAAAACCGCAGAAACTGCCGATAAACCGAAATACTATGTGCTCGACATGTTTCCCTACCCCAGCGGCTCAGGACTCCATGTCGGCCATCTGGAAGGGTACACCGCCTCGGATATAACCGCGCGCTACAAAAGGAGCTGCGGCTTCAATGTACTGCACCCGATGGGATGGGATGCTTTCGGCCTTCCGGCAGAACAGTTTGCCATCAAAACAGGCACCCACCCGAGAATAACAACCGAACAGAACATCAGAAGCTTCAAGGAGACCCTGCAGGCAATGGGCTTCTCCTACGATTGGTCCAGGGAGATAAACACAACCGATCCGGGATACTTCAAATGGACACAGTGGATTTTTCTCCGGCTCTATGAAATGGGGCTTGCCTATATGTCCGAAGTTGACGTCAACTGGTGCGAAGAGCTTAAAACCGTTCTTGCCAATGAAGAGGTTGAAGAAAAAATTGCCGATGGCTACACCGTTATCCGCCGTCCCCTGCGGCAGTGGGTGCTTAAAATCACCGCTTACGCCGAGCGTCTGATCGCCGATCTCGATGAAGTGGATTGGCCGGAAAATGTCAAACAGATGCAGCGCAACTGGATAGGCCGGTCAGAAGGTGTTGAGATTGATTTTGAACTCCGCTGCCACAAAAGCAAACTCAAGGTCTATACTACCCGTCCTGATACCCTTTTCGGGGCAACCTATCTGGTTATCTCTCCCGAGCATCCGCTTGCAGAAAAACTTGCAACAGCTCCGCAGCTTGTTGCGGTAAAAGAGTACATCCGGCAGGCAAAACTGAAAACAGAACTTGAACGCACCGGGCTGCAGAAAGAGAAAACCGGTGTCTTTACCGGCTCCTATGCCATAAACCCTGCAACCAATGAGCCCCTTCCAGTCTGGATTTCCGACTTTGTCCTGACAAGCTACGGTACCGGAGCGATCATGTCGGTTCCGGCACACGACCAGCGGGACTGGGAGTTCGCCAAACAGTACAACCTCCCGATCATTGAGGTGATCAAAAGCCCCCATGATGTAGAGGAGAAGGTATTTGACGAGAAAAACAGCATCCCGGTCAACTCGTCAAACAGTGAAATATCACTCGACGGGCTCCCCTTCAGGGAGGCTTTTGAATGCATGGCCTCATGGCTTGAATCGAAAAATCTGGGCGCACGAAAAGTAAACTACAAACTCCGCGACTGGATATTCAGCCGCCAGCGATACTGGGGTGAACCGATCCCGATCAAGCACTATGAAGACGGAACACTTCGTACGGAAAACACTCTTCCACTCGTTCTTCCCGAAGTTGAAGCCTACCACCCCTCTTCAACCGGAGAGTCTCCTCTTGCCAATATTGCGGAGTGGCTCCTTGGAAGCGATGAATTCGGCGATTTCCGGCGTGAGACCAATACCATGCCCCAGTGGGCCGGCAGCTGCTGGTACTATCTGCGCTTCATTGATCCTGCAAACACCAATGCACTGATCGACCCGGAAAAGGAGCGCTACTGGATGAATGTCGATCTCTATATCGGAGGAGCGGAACATGCTGTTCTGCATCTCCTCTACGCCCGATTCTGGCACAAGGTGCTCTTTGATCTTGGTGTTGTAAGTACCCGGGAGCCCTTCAGAAAACTCTTCAACCAGGGAATGATACTCGGTGAAGACAATGAGAAGATGTCGAAATCACGGGGCAACGTCATCCCGGCAGACCATGTTCTGGAGCGCTACGGTGCCGATGCCGTTCGCCTCTACGAGATGTTTCTCGGGCCGCTTGAGCAGGTAAAACCCTGGAACACCAACGGCATTGAAGGGATCAGCCGTTTTCTCTCCAAAGTCTGGCGACTCTTTCACTCCGATTCCGACCGGGATGAAGAGAGCCCTGCTGCAAAGCTGTCAGATGATCCGATGCCCGAAGAACTGCTGAGGAAGATGCATAAAACCATCAGGAAAGTCGGCGAGGATACCGAAAACCTGAAGTTCAACACCGCCATATCCGAAATGATGGTCTTCGTCAACGAGCTGCACAAGGCCGGATGCCGGAATCGCGAAGCTGTGGAAACCCTGCTCATCCTGCTTGCCCCTTACGCTCCTCACATTACCGAAGAGCTCTGGGAAGCTGCCGGTCACAGCAGCTCCATCAGCAAGGCTCCCTTCCCTTCATATCGACCGGAGCTTGTTGAAGATTCGGTATTGACCATTGCCGTACAGATCAACGGAAAACTGAGAGGCACCTTCCAGGCTCCGTCAAAAAGTCCGAAAGCGCTGCTCCTTGAAGAGGCTCTGAAGGTTGAATCGGTCATTAAATTTCTTGAGGGAAAGAGTATTGTCCGCGAAATTGTTGTCCCGGACAAGCTGGTCAATTTTGCAGTGAAATAAGCAAGCGGAAAAAGTGAACTGCCCGGGACATATTGGCAGGATGAAAATTTTTATGTAGAATTCAGCGTGAAATAGAAAAACTCGTCATACGGCTTTTTATTCTCCGCTTTAACCGGTTATTTTCCATGTTCCTGACATACCTTTAACGGGGGTATATTTCTTTTTTCAACACATAAAATCTGGTATCAATGGCTACAGACGAAACAACACCAAGCTCACAGAACACCGTGACCTCGTCTTCTGCAAACGATTCGATCAGCTCCGTGCTCTCTGAAAAACGGAAGTTTCCGCCCCCTGCAGAGTTTTCGAAAAATGCCCATGTCAAGTCAATGGCGGATTATGAAAAGCTCTATGCTGCAGCTGCCGAAGATCCTGATGCATACTGGGGAGGAATTGCCGAACAGTTTCACTGGTTCAAAAAATGGGACAGCGTACTGGAGTGGAACAGCCCTTATGCCAAATGGTTTAACGGCGGCAAAACCAATATCTGCTACAATGCCCTTGATGTCCATGTCAACAGCTGGAGAAAGAACAAGGCTGCCATTATCTGGGAGGGCGAGGAAGGTGACCAGCGTGTGCTTACTTACGGCGAACTGCACCGCCAGGTCAGCAAATTTGCAAACGTACTGAAAATAGCCGGTATCAGACCCGGTGACAGGGTTGCCATCTACATGGGCATGGTTCCCGAGCTGGTCATTGCCGTTCTGGCCTGTGCACGTGTCGGAGCTGTCCATAACGTTATTTTTGCCGGTTTCTCGGCTCACGCCATCACCGAGCGGGTCAATGACTCCCGTGCCAGGATGGTCATCTGCGCAGACGGCACCAGACGCCGCGGCGGATCTATCAATCTGAAAAATATCGTTGATGAAGCGATCGTCAACACGCCTTCGGTCCGCAGCGTTATCGTACTCAAAGTCACCGGAGAGACCATCAACATGCACGACGGCATGGACCATTGGTGGCACGATCTCATGGGTCTTGCTTCCGACGAGTGTGAACCGGTCGAGGTCGATTCCGAACACCCGCTCTTTGTGCTCTACACCAGCGGTTCAACCGGAAAACCGAAGGGTATCCTGCACACCACCGCCGGATACATGGTGCATGCGGCAAGCTCCTTCAAATACGTTTTTGATATCAAGGATGAGGATATCTACTGGTGTACGGCCGATGTAGGCTGGATTACCGGACACAGCTATATGGCATACGGTCCGCTGCTCAACGGCGCTACCATGCTTATGTATGAAGGTGCTCCGAACTATCCTCAGTGGGACCGGTTCTGGGATATCATCAACCGCCATAAAGTTACCATCCTCTACACCGCACCAACCGCCATTCGCGCATTCATCCGCGCCGGAAACGAGTGGGTCACCAAACACAACCTCAGCTCGCTCCGACTTCTCGGCAGCGTCGGCGAACCCATCAATCCCGACGTCTGGATGTGGTACCACAAGGTGGTCGGACAGGAGAGATGCCCGATTGTCGATACCTGGTGGCAGACCGAGACCGGCGGCATCATGGTCTCTCCGCTTCCCGGTGCAACACCGACCAAACCCGGCACGGCAACCCGTCCGCTCCCCGGCATTGCAGTCGATGTTGTCCACAAGGACGGAACCCCATGCAAAGCCAACGAAGGCGGATACCTCGTCATTAAAAAGCCATGGCCGTCAATGCTCCGTACCATTTACAACGATAACGAACGCTACGAAAAGACCTACTGGTCGGAGTTCCCCGGCATGTACTTTACCGGTGACGGCGCCCGCAAGGATGATGACGGCTACATCTGGATCATGGGACGTGTTGATGATGTGGTCAACGTTTCAGGCCACCGCCTTGGCACAAGCGAGGTCGAAAGCGCACTTGTCTCCTACGAAGCTGTGGCGGAAGCCGCTGTTGTCAGCCGTCCGGATGAGATCAAGGGTAACGCCCTGGTAGCCTTCGTAACGCTGAAAGACGAGTATGTCGGCGACATGAAGCTCCGTGAGGCGCTCCGCAACCATGTAGCCAAGGAGATCGGACCTATTGCAAAACCTGATGAGATCAGATGGGCCAAAGGTCTTCCGAAAACCAGAAGCGGTAAAATCATGCGCCGTCTCCTCCGTGAACTTGCAACCAGCAATGAGATCAAGGGAGATATCACCACGCTTGAGGATTTCGGCGTACTGGAAAACCTTCGCGGATCTGAAGAGGACTGATTCCATTCACAAGACAGCATAACAACGCAAAAAGCGCAGCTCACCCTGCGCTTTTTGCGTTTTAAATCAAAAAAAGGACAGCAAGGACAAAGAAAACTCAGCACTCTTTCTCTTGTCCACTCCAGTCCACTGTTGTCCACAAAGTCCACCCTCTTGCTGTCCACGTTCTTTTCTTAAACAAGCGCAGGTTTTCAGCCGCAACGGCGTCACACTCAGGAACCCGGGATCTTGATACCGGAATCAAACCGTCAGACAACCTGAACCAAACAAAAAAACAACATGTCCTCAATGAAATCATGGGCTACTCCCCTTGCCACAGGAACCTTCATCATTCTTGCCGTCACCGGCATACTGATGTTCTTTAAAATTGAAACAGGATTTATCGGGCCGGTACATGAATGGCTGAGCTGGGCGCTTACCGCTGGTGTAGCACTCCATATCGCCGCAAACTGGAAATCATTTACCGCCTACTTCTCCCGAAAACCCGCACTTGCCATTATCGGCACCGGGCTCCTTGTCACCTTGATCTCGGTCTTCGCGCCGGTAAAAAAAGAGTCAAACCCCCGGATGAATATCCTCCGTGCCGTTGAATCTTCGAGCCTCGAAACGGTTGCCGGAGTTGCCGCCGAAAAAAGCGAAACCATTATCAGCAAACTCCAGAGCAAGGGTATTACCGTTGAGAAGCCATCCATGACCATCCGCGAAATTGCAGCAAAAAACAGCAGGGAAGAGAAGGATATACTCGGCATCATCTTCGATCAGCCAAAAAAATAATAACATTCAGGGCAGGTACCGTGCCTGCCCTGAAATTCAAAAAAAAAACCAAAAGAACCTAAAAGAGAGCAACTCAGCACCCTCTACTCAGCACTTTTTCCTCTCTTGTCCACTCACGTCCACTTAAGTCCACTTTCCTCCTCTTCAGTTAAGCTGCCAGATCGTAAAGTTCAAAAACGAGGCAAAACTGACCCAGAGGAGATAGGGAATCAGGAGATTGCCCGCCAAAGGCGAAATCGCCCTGAATTTCACGATAGTAAGCACGATCGCAAGCCAGAGCAGCACAATATCCACCAGAGCAAAGAGCGGGGAGTGCAGTCCGAAAAAGAGCGCTGACCATGCAAGATTCAAAAGAAGCTGAACACCGAACACCGCAAGAGCCCCCTTCACCAGTTTATTTTCATTCCACTGCATCACAACAAGGTAGAGAGCGATGCCCATGAGCAGGAAGAAAAGAGTCCATGCCGGCGGAAAAAGCCAGTCAGGAGGATTCCACGACGGCTTATTGAGCACCTGATAGTACCACTCCGAGCCCGGTTGCGGCGTAAAGGTTCCTCCGGCAAATGCAAACAGAAAACAGAATGCAATGCTGAGTGCCAGTTTTGGGACGTTGAGTTTCATGATTTTTGGTGTTTGAATATTTATTTTAAAACCCGGTATAGTAATTGATTATCTAACAGATCAACTTTCCCGATAATTCCCTTGCCAGGCATATAGGACCTATAAGTTTCATAAGACCCATAGGTCCCATTCTCTCAACTCTCAACTGAATTCAAAATGCTATATTGAGTGCCAGTTATGCAAAACTTATCCGCATGCTACACCATGGAACAAATGAGCAAGGAACTGCAGACCGCCGTCAACGCGGCAAGGGCTGCAGGGGCCATAACTCTTGAAAAACTCGGAGAGCTCACCGAGCGCGAAATCCATGCAAAAGAGTCCAAGGATTTTGTGACTGAAGTCGACAAAAGGTGTGAAGCTGCAATTACAGCAATAATCATGGCGGATTTCCCCGAAGACAGCCTTCTCTCGGAAGAGGGGACAATCAGGAAAGGGAGTTCGGGACGCACCTGGATTGTCGACCCGCTTGACGGCACGCTTAATTTTATTCACTCATTCCCGGTATTTTCAATCAGCATCGCATTGAAAAATGAGCGAGATGATCTCCTTGCCGGAGTAGTCTTTCAGCCACTTCTTGAGGAGCTCTTCTCTGCTGAAAGGGGAAAAGGCGCATACCTGAACGGCAGGCGCATCTCTGTTTCAAACCGCACGGACAGTAACAGCTTTCTCATAGCAACCGGTCTTCCCTTCAAGGAGTACCACTATCTGGAAGCCTATTTCGGCATGCTCAAGGAGGTCATTGAACATTCAGCGGGAGTTCGGCGTGCCGGTTCAGCGGCAATTGATCTGGCCTACACCGCCTGCGGTCGCTTTGACGGCTTCTGGGAGTACCGGCTTTTTCCCTGGGATTTTGCCGCCGGTGCCCTGCTGGTCCGTGAAGCCGGGGGAAGCGTGACCGGCTTTGGAGGAGAGAGCGATCTCTTCGGGCAGCAGAGCATCATCGCCGGCAACAGTGTGACTCATCCGCTCCTGCTCGATCAGGCAAAGAGGCACTTTACCGCATGATGGCCCGCCGTGATTTGAACAGGAATACGATCTTTATTATCTTGTACGCTTTATCGGTTACCCCTTACTCCTGTAATCGGCAAAAGGCTATAGTATAGCCAATAATTCCACTTCATTTCCTGTACGGCAGACTCGTCAGGAGCAACAAGAACACTATGCTCATTCATCAGCGCACACTGCAAAAAGAGGTCTCTCTCTGGGGTACCGGACTACACACCGGCAAGGAGTGTATGATCACCTTCAAACCGGCCCCGGTCAACTCCGGCTACCGTTTTGTCCGGACCGATATTGAAAACAGTCCCGAAATACCTGCCCTCATCGAGAATGTGGTTGATGTTCTCCGTGGCACAACCATCGGCCTGAACGGTGTAAAGGTTCATACCACTGAACATGTTCTTGGCGCACTTTACGGCCTTCAGATCGATAACTGCCGTATTGAACTGAGCGGGCCCGAGCCTCCGGTAATGGATGGAAGTTCACACCCCTTTGCCGAAGCCCTGCTTGGTGCAGGTTTCCTTGAGCAGGAGGAACCAAAAAACTACCTTGTCATAGATGAGACCATAGAGTACCATGATGCAGAAAACAGTGTGGATATTGTTGCTCTGCCGCTCGACAATTTCAGAATAACGGTCATGGTTGACTACAAAAATCCGGCGCTCGGCTCCCAGCACTCCGGTCTTTTTGATCTTGAGCAGGAGTTCGTAAAAGAGTTTTCGGCATCCAGAACATTCTGCTTCCTCAGTGAAGTCGAAGCACTCGCCAATCAGGGTATCATCAAAGGCGGTGATATCGACAATGCAATCGTCATTATTGATAAAACCATGCAGCAGGAGGAGCTGAGTGCTCTTGGCGAAAAACTCGGTATTGAGAGCGCAAACCTCATCCTCGGAAAAAACGGCATACTCAACAACAGGGAGCTTCGATTTAAAAATGAGCCTGCCCGCCATAAGCTGCTCGATCTTCTCGGAGATATCGCCCTGCTCGGCATGCCGCTGAAAGCCCAGGTTCTTGCCGCAAGGCCGGGTCACGCATCAAATGTTGAATTTGTCAAACAGCTGAAAAAATATGCCGATCGCAACAAGCTCGCCCGGCAGTTCCAGCATGAGAAAAAAGCCGGTGTCATTTTTGATATCAATGCCATTCAGAACATCCTTCCGCATCGCTATCCATTCCTGTTGATTGACAAAATCGTCGAGTTCAAACTTGACGAAAAAATTGTTTCAATCAAGAATGTCACCATGAACGAGCCATTCTTCCAGGGCCATTTCCCCGGAAACCCCATCATGCCGGGAGTGCTTATCCTTGAAGCCATGGCCCAGACAGGCGGCATCATGATGCTTAACGGCAATGACAATATCAAGGAGAGTGTTGTCTACTTTATGGGAATCGACAAGGCACGTTTCCGCAAACCGGTGCTTCCCGGCGACACGCTTGTCATTGAAGCAATCATGACCAACAAGCGCAGAAATGTCTGCCAGTTCGACGCTAAAGCCTATGTACGGGGGGAGCTGGTATGCGAAGCCTCACTCATGGCGACCGTTGTACAGAAGAGTAAATAACCTGCTTTTTTAATGTATGAAGCCCCCGTCCTGTCCCCGGAGGGGGGCTCTCTCTTTGCATCACTCAATCCCCGTCAAGCACAACGTAATCGGCTGAAAAAATAGCTGAAGGCGCTTGCAAAAACGCAACTCAACATTCCATCCACAAGTTATCAACATTTTTGACAAGCAGACATAAAGTCCGTTAAGAACTGTATTCCCTTTTATAATAGCTATTTATAAAACTAAACGGCCTTAACTATCACTTTTCAAAAAAAGTTATCAATACCCTGAAGACAATAATGAGAGTACCGTAAAACCGGTAACTCCCGACTCCGGTCAGGCAAGATAGTCCTGGCCCTTGTGTATCCTGTAGAATCTCAAACAGTACTGGATAAAAGAGTAGAGAAGCATGATGGTGGAGAGATAGAGGAAAACCTCCTTCAGCGGATAGCGGACAAAAATCGGATGAGGCCAGACCATGACAATAAACATCATGGAGACAAATCCAACGGCCCATTTCCCCGGCCAGAGAGATGTGGTAACAACTGAATGGCGTAACCGGACATAGGCTGCACCGATAAAGATCAGAATATCACGAAGAACAGCAAAAAGCACAAACCAGAGGGGAAGCTCACCGATCCAGAGAAAATAGATAGCCACACTGGCAAGGCAGAGCTTGTCGGCAAGAGGGTCAAGAATTTTCCCCATATCCGAAACCTCATTGGTCCAACGGGCAGCCTGGCCGTCAAACCAGTCGCTCAAAACAGCTACAATCATGATAACCATAGCGGTATTGATCTGACCGGTATGAAAATAATAAAGAAAAAAGGGTATCAGTATTATTCTCAATACACTGAGAAAATTCGGCAGATTGATGATATGACCTTCCACAGTATAGGATTTATGGTTCAGCTTGCTCTCTGGATTAAACTGCTCGATTATGCTCTCCCTGACAGCCATAGATCACCGGTAACTCCGGTTCAGCCCCTGATAACCAGATCTGGTGATTCGGTGACAAACTTCGACCAGCTGCTCCCTCCGGAACGGGACTTTCGCTGCGGTATTACACGATCCCTGCTTTCACCCCGAAGCAGATCACACAATGCTATACCCAGAGCATCGGTAACGTCAAACGGCTCGGGCACCGGATTGAGGCCAAGTAATCTTCCAACCATAAAGGCAACCTGCTCCTTGGTTGCCGAGCCTCTTCCGGTCACTGCGGATTTGACCTCACGCGGTGCATACTCATGAAGAACAAGGTTACGGTTCATGACCAGAGCAATCACCGCACCACGCACCTGGCCAAGCTTCAGAGCCGACTGCACATTTTTATTCAAAAAAACAGTCTCAAGCACAACCCTGTCAGGAGTAAATGCAGTGATAAGAGCATCAAGTTCACGATAAATCTGACCGATACGCTCTGCATGACTTCTGGTGGCCTGCATCCGGATCACTCCGGATGCAAGAACCCTCAACACTCCTGACTCCTGGCAAATAACGCCGTAACCGGTGATCAGGCTTCCGGGATCAATCCCGAGAACAACCATTCCGGGCCTACCCGTTCAAGCTGTTCATGGCACTCTCACTGATCTCCATATTGCTGTATACGGCCTGGATATCATCATTGTTTTCAAGTGCATCAATCAACTTGATCACCTTCTCTGCATCATCGGCTTCAAGCTCGATATAGTTTTCGGGAAGAAGATCAATCTTGGCATTTTCATATGCGATAGCGGCTTCATCAAGTGCTTTTTTGACATCTTCAAGCTGCCTGACATCGGTAATGACGGTATAGTAGTTATCATCATCATCACTGAGATCCTCAAGGCCGGCATCAAGCAGAATTTCCATAAGCTGATCCTCATCGGCTGCGGACTTCAGAACATCAACCGTTCCCTTACGCTGGAACATCCATGCCACACTGCCGCTTTCGCCCAGAGAACCGTTATTACGGCTCATGATATGACGGATATCAGCTACAGTCCTGTTGCGGTTATCCGTTGCCGTTTCAATAATAAGGGCAATCCCTGCCGGACCGTAACCCTCATAGGTGATCTCATCATAGGTCACACCCTCCAGTTCGCCGGTACCCTTCTTGACTGCACGCTGGATATTGTCCATCGGCATGGAGTTAGCCCTTGCCGTATCAATAGCAAGCCTGAGCCGGGGGTTACCGTTTGGATCCCCTCCACCCATTTTTGCTGCTATGGTAATCTCTTTGACCAGCTTGGTAAAGAGGCTTCCTCTTTTCTGATCGGTGGCCGCCTTTTTTCTTTTAATAGTAGCCCATTTGCTATGTCCAGACATAAAAAACTGCTGATTTATAATTGCCGGAAACACCCGTCTATGATAATAGATTTATTTTCTTTAAATAAAATGAAATCCAACGGCATAAGTACAAAGGAATCACTATTTATCACTCCGGAGCATTGTTAAAAAAGTCAACCGGAATACCGGAACCGGAGGAGATCCCGGCACACCGGTATATCGCGAAAGAGAATAGATCGTGATCCATACAAGGTAATCACAAGAACAAATAATGACAAACTTGATCATAGCCTACCAGGGCGAACCCGGCGCCTACAGTGAAATTGCCGCCCTCAGGATTGGAGAGCCGAAACCCTTCGAATCCTTTGAAGAGGTATTTGCTGCCGTCGAAAACCGCGCGGCCGATTTCGCGGTTATCCCCATTGAAAATTCACTCGGAGGCAGCATTCATCAGAACTACGACCTGCTCCTCCAGCATCCGGTCACTATTGCAGCCGAAACCTTTGTCAAGGTGGAGCACTGCCTGCTCGGCATTCACGGCTCAACCATAGCGAATGCAAGAAGGGTACTCTCCCATCCCCAGGCACTCGCACAGTGCCGCAATTTCTTTGCAGCACACAAAGAAGTTAAAGCTGAAGTGGCCTATGACACTGCCGGCAGCGCAAAAATAATTGCTGCTGACAACGATCCCTCAAAACTGGCCATTGCATCAAAAAGAGCCGGCGAACTCTACGGACTCCAGATCCTGCAGGAGAACCTGGCAGACGAAGAGTGGAATATTACCCGATTCTTCTGTATTTCGCATGCAGAGAACACTGTTGCACTTCAGCTCGAAACCGGAACGGACTCCGCACAATACAAAACATCCATAGCCTTCACCCTGCCGAACGAACCGGGATCACTTTTCAAAGCCATGGCAACCTTTGCCCTGCGAGGTATCGATATGACAAAAATAGAGTCGCGGCCATTTCGGAAAAAAGCGTTTGAGTATCTTTTCTATGTTGACTTTACCGGACATCAGAGCGACCCGAATATCCATAACGCCCTCTGCCATCTCCGCGAATTCGCAACCATGGTCAATGTGCTTGGCAGTTACGGGGTGGTTGCATCATGAGCCGCAAACAGCTTGATTTTTTCCATTCCGGCAGTGCGGAAAAAGCGGCAGCCCCGCCAAAACCGGCTGCTGAAAAACCAAAGCTCATTCTGATCGACGGCATGGCCATGCTCTATCGGGCTTTTTTTGCCCTCCAGCGGGCAGGGATGACCAGTCGTGACGGAAAGCCGACCGGAGCAGTGTATGGATTTGCCACAGCGCTGCTGAAAATCTTTGAAACCTATAAGCCCGACTACCTGGCGGCAGCATTCGACAGCCGTGAAAAAACCTTCCGTCACCATCTCTACCCGCTCTACAAGGCAAACCGTTCCGCTCCGCCCGAAGATCTCATCAGCCAGCTCGATGCCGTCTTCGAGCTGCTTGCAGCTTTCGATATTCCGCTCATCAAAATCCCCGGATACGAGGCCGACGATCTTATCGGCACAGCCGCACGGATATTTCAACCGGAATGCGCGGTCTTTATCGTCACGCCGGACAAGGACCTTGCCCAGCTGGTCCGGGACGGAGTCAGCATCCTGAGGCCCGGTAAAAACCAGAATGAACTTGAACTGCTCGGCCGAAGCGAGATTGCCGAACAGTTCGGGGTTTCTCCCGAGCGATTTACCGACTTGCTGACACTAACCGGAGATACCTCCGACAATATCCCCGGAGCAAAAGGGATCGGGCCGAAAACCGCAGCAACACTGCTCGGCAAATACGACTCCCTGCAGAATATCTACCTCCATCTCGGTGATCTCTCACCAAAAAACCGACTCACTCTTGAAGAGTTTCAGCCGCAACTCGACCTGATAAAGCAGCTCGTCACCATTCGCACGGATCTACAGATCGACCTCACCCTGAAAGAGCTTGCCTGCGGCTCGCCGGACCTTACACTGCTGATACCGCTCCTGAAAAGACTGGAGCTTAAAACCGTTATCGGACGGCTTCCTGTCGTCTTTCCGAAGATCATGGAACATGCTTCCCTCGAGGCTGGTCCGCATGACGGTACGGACAGTACCCTCGCTGAAAGAGAGCCGGAACTGCACTCACCCCGAACCGGCGCAGATTATGGCGTAATCACTACAGAGGAAGGGCTGAAGGCACTCATTGATTCACTTCAGGACGCACCCCGAATCGCGGTGGATACTGAAACAACCAGCCTCAACACCTTTGAAGCTGAACTTGCCGGCATATCAATCTCCACTGAGGCCCGTAAAGCCCGGTTTATCGCACTTGCAAACAGCTCACTGAAGCCTCAGACTGCGCTTGAGCTCCTCAGGCCGCTGCTTGAAAACCCTGAACTCCCGAAAACCGGCCAGAACCTCAAATACGATATTCTTGTTCTGAAGAAATACGGAATTGATCTCACGCCTGTCGGATTCGATACCATGCTGGCCAGCTATGTACTGGACCCGGAGGAGAAGCACAATCTCGATGACCTCGCAGCCCGCCATCTCGGGTACAAAACGACTACCTTTGAGGAGCTCACAGGCAGCGGAAAAGCAAAACTGCATATTTTCGATGTGGAGCCCGAACAACTCTCCGACTACGCCTGTCAGGATGCCGATCTTGCCCTGCAGCTTGAGGACATCTTCCGCAAAAAACTCGAAGGAGAAGCGCAGCTTCTCTGGCTATGCGAGCATATTGAATTTCCGCTGGTCAGCGTACTTGCCTCCATGGAGCATGCCGGTATCTGTATCGACACCCCCCATCTTGAAAAGACCTCCGAAGCGGTCGGAAAAGAACTTGAACTGCTGACGGAAAAGATCTACGCAGCTTCAGGCGCGCCCTTCAACATCGATTCACCGAAGCAGCTCTCCAATATTCTCTTCAATGTGCTCGGTCTTCCCACAAAAAAGAGCACCAAAACCGGCTTTTCAACAAATGTCGAAGTACTCGAAGAGCTCGCAGAGCTTCATCCCGTTGTAGCAAGTCTGCTTGAATACCGGACGCTCCAGAAACTCAAAACAACCTATATTGATGCACTGCCGAAAATGGTCAATCCGTTAACCGGAAGAGTGCATACCTCTTTCAACCAGTTTATCACGGCAACCGGAAGGCTCTCCTCATCAAACCCGAACCTGCAGAACATCCCTATCCGCTCCCCTCTCGGCAAGGAGATCCGCAGGGCTTTTATTCCTTCATCACCAGACAAGTGGCTGCTGTCGGCAGACTACTCCCAGATTGAGCTTCGAATCGCTGCTGAAATTTCCGGAGACCCGCAGCTCATTGAAGCCTTCCGTAACCGTGAAGACATCCATACAGCAACTGCCCGGGTAATTTTCGGTACCGATGAGATAACCCCGGATATGCGGCGTAAGGCAAAAGAGGTGAACTTCGGTGTCCTCTACGGCATCATGCCTTTCGGCCTTTCAAAGCGGCTCAACATCCCCCGTTCCGAGGCAATCGCTATAATAGATACCTATAAAGCCAAATATCCGGGACTCTTCCTCGCCTTGCAGGAGATTATCGAAACCGGAAAAAAAGATGGCTACGTTTCGACACTTCTCGGGCGGCGCCGCTATATTGCTGATCTCAACAGCCGCAATTCCAATATTCAGAAAGCGGCGGAACGGGCAGCAATGAATACACCGATCCAGGGCACAGCGGCCGATATCATCAAGTGTGCCATGAACCTCTGCAGCGAGCGCCTGCGAAAAAGCTCCATGCATTCGGTCATGCTTCTGCAGGTACATGACGAGCTGCTCTTCGAAACTACTGATGAAGAAAAAGAGCCGCTTTCCGACTTAATAGAAGAGGCAATGATTGATGCCGCAATAATTTGCGGGTTAAAAAATGTTCCCGTAGAGGTCGATACCGGCATCGGAAAAAACTGGCTGGAGGCCCACTAAACATTGGGTTATAGAAAAAGTTTTTTTATACTTCTCAATCGATTAATGACTTGTATGCTCAGCGTGATAATCCGGATAGCCCATGTCTTCAAATACACGATTTATGATTCGAAACGAATACGTCAGAAAAGTGAAGAACTCCTTCTTTTCCACCCCTTTTTCAGTCACACCTGTTCTTGCCCTGCTGCTTCTCTCTCTCTTGCTCCAGTCACCCCGACCTCTTCATGCGGAAGAAAAACAGCCTGCCGCTACAAAAACCAGCGATAGTCCCAAAAGTACCGAGGGACTGCTGGCAAGTACAGAACAGATGATTGAGCACCTTATCCTGCAGATTGAACGCCAGAGGGAAAGCGCACCTGAAACGGGAGAACTATCAGATAACCCGAGACCAACATCCTTTTTTGCCAGCATACCCAATATCAAACCGCTTTCCGGCTCAATTTCCAGCAAATTCGGTGTCAGAGTACATCCGATTTATAATGTTCCTCTTTTTCACTCAGGCATTGACTTTGCTGCTGCAGAAGGATCAAGAGTGAAATCGACCGGTGACGGCATCGTGGCTTTCTCGGGATATGACCGGGGGTATGGCCAGAAAATCACCATCAATCACGGTTACGGCTATAAAACAATCTACGGCCATCTCTCTAAAGCTCTGGTACGTCAGGGCCAAAGAGTCAAGCGCGGCGACATCATCGCGCTTTCAGGAAACACAGGTGTTTCAACCGGGCCGCATCTGCACTACGAAGTGCGGAAAAACAATCTCATCGTAAATCCAACCGCCTATTTCTTTGATGAAGCAAATCCGGATAAATTCATCACAACAAAGGACGCTTCAGCCGAAGAGAGTGGTAATAACTCTTAAACCGATTCAATCGACGCAGTATGTATTGGAATTTAGACCTGGCCCGTTATATAGCCGATGCTCCATGGCCTGTAACAAAAGATGAACTGATCAATTACGCTAACAGAACCGGCGCACCCCAGCAAGTAATTGACAACCTTATTGATCTTCCCGATAGTGACGATATGTACGAAACCATTGATGAGATATGGCCTGACTACCCTACAGATGAAGACTTTCTGTACGGCGATGAAGAACCATTAACATAGAGCCAAAAAGGGAGCCAGTGTTTTTTTTTTAAATAAATCCCGTTATGCAAGGGCAAAAGTCTTCGCACTTGTTGCCCTTCTTCTCCTCTGTGCCTTACCGGTAAATGCTCTTCCCGAACCTTCTGAAACAGTCAGAGAAACGGTAACGCCCTTTGTCGGCAACATTCGCTTTTCCGGCAATAAATCCATCAGTGAGGATGAACTCCGCCAGATCATTGCTACCACAGAACACTCATCCTTCCTCGGATTAGGGCTCTTTGGCGGGGCAAAAAAACCATTCAACCCCGAAGAGTTCAACAAGGATATCTCCCTCATAAAAAAGCTTTACACCTACAAAGGCTATTTTTTCAGTGACATAAACACCACCGTTGACAAAAAAGGAGACGGCCGGAAAGTCAACATCAGCATCCGGATCCGCGAAAACGACCCGACAAGAGTAGACAGTCTCAATTACATTGGCCTTGAGCCCGTTCCCGCCGAACTCCAGAGGCTCTTTCTCAATCAGAAACGCCTCAAAGTCAACGATATTTTTTCCGTTGAACGGCTGATTGAAGAACGAAACCGCACCATCTCCTTTTTCAAAGAGTACGGTTATGCCTTCTTTCATGAAGACAGCATACGCATCAAGGTTGATACCGTCGGAACCCATGCCGGCGTCCGGTTCAGGTTCAATCTGCCGCAACGCCTCAAATATGGCAGTGTCAATGTCGTTGTCAACACTTCTTCGAGAAACACCGGCACCGCAAAAGTAAATTCATATACAAAAGAGGGGATCAACACCACCATTATCGGCAAACAGAAAATATCTCCGGATCTCATTGTTTCAGCCATAGAATTCAGACCGGGCGATACAACCCGCCAGAGTCTTGAACAGAACACATTGCAGAATTTTGGCATTACAAACCTCTTTTCCTCTATTTATATAAATCAGGACTCGGTCCGCGCCGGCGAGCTCTTCACCACACTCCATCTGGAAACCGCACCAAAGCACCAGATAGAGCCTAAACTGCTGGTGGATAACCGGTACGGGGAGCTTTTTTTCGGAGGAGCACTGGCCTTTGAAAACAAAAATGTCTTTGGTGGCGCCGAAAAATTCCTTTCAACGGCAGCATACGGCACCCAGTCAGGCAGCAGCACCAGACTGCTTTCAAACCTTGCTCCGGGTGAATACGACAAAGTAACACCCAGGGAGTTCAGCCTGAAAAACAGGCTGCTTCTGCCTGTTCTTAAAAAACCGGGAAACTTCTATTCCGTAACGGCAGAATATGCAACCATAACTCAACCGATACTGCTCTCAAGCCGGAACGGACTGCTCCGCAGCAGCTACAGCGCAAAACTTGGCCCTTCATCCCGCCTGAATTTCGACTTCTTTGAATTTGAACTGGTACAAAAGGACTCCCTTCGCGGCTTTAAAAAGCTCTTTAAAACCGACCTTGCCCGCAATATCGGCATAGACCCGGCAAATGAGAGCAGAGTCAACGCGGGAATTGACAGCCTGCTCAACACCCATGTCAACCAGAGCTTCCGGCTTCGCTATAACTACTCAAACCGCTTGAACACACTGCCCGAAAAAACTATCTGGAACCTCGACCTGCTCGTTGAAGAGTCCGGCAGTCTTGCATGGCTCGTTGACAACTATCTTGATAAAAAATCGTATGCAGGCTTTACCGACAGTGAACCCCAGATATTCGGAATTGCCTATTCACAGTATTTCAAGCTGGAATCAGGTATGGGGTTTGCCAAAAACCTTTCACCCGGCAGCCAGCTGGCCGGGAGATGGAGTCTCGGGTTGATGAGGCCATACGGCAAGGCTGAAACAACTCCTGAAGAGCGGCGATTTTATGCCGGTGGTCCTAACAGTATGCGCGGCTGGCTTTTCAACACCCTTGGACCCGGCAGAAGTGCAAGTGAAGCTGCCTCAAATTTCGGCGCGGACATCAAGCTTGAGCTCGGTATGGAGTACCGTCTCAAATTCTTCAAGTTCTTCAAGCAGCAATCTGGAGTCACCTTCTTTACCGATATCGGCAACATATGGGATCGAACAGGGCCTTACGCCCTGACACTTCGCTCGTTGAGAAGAGACTTTGCCTGGGATGCAGGCGCCGGGTTCAGAATTGGCTCCCCGATCGGTCCCTTCCGTTTTGACTTTGCCTGGAAAATCCATGATCCTGCTGAAGCCCGGCCATGGAGAATATCGCAATGGCGCCTGAAAGACTACACCTTCAATTTTGGAATTGGAGAGGCTTTTTAATTATTTCATTATGAGGTTATTTTTTTCACGATCAACAGAAGTTCAACCATGCCTGCACACTCAACACTCCTGGCCCCATCCATTCTCTCGGCAGACTTCACAGAGCTCCGTTCCTCAATAGCGATCGCTGAACAAGCGGGCGCAGAGTGGATTCACTGCGATATCATGGACGGAAACTTTGTACCGAACATCACCTTCGGGCCGATCATCGTACAGGCAATCGCTTCATGCACATCCATGATCATCGATACACACCTGATGATTGCTGCACCGGACCGTTACATTGAGGAGTTTGTCAAAGCCGGTTCACACCAGATCACCGTTCATCAGGAGGCCTGCCCGCACCTGCACCGCACCATTCAGTTCATCAAAAGTCTCGGGGTAAAAGCAGGAGTATCGATCAACCCCGGAACGCCCGTCTCAACGCTTGAATCGATTCTTCCCGACCTTGACCTCGTCCTTTTGATGTCGGTCAATCCCGGTTTTGGCGGCCAGAAGTTTATCCCCTCTTCAATAGGAAAGATCAGAGAACTGCACAACATGCGCACAAGGCTCAATCCTGAGCTGGTTATAGCTATTGATGGCGGTATTACGGAGGAAAATGCCCAGGAGGTTGTTTCAGCAGGAGCAGATGCGCTGATAGCAGGAACCGCGTTCTTCAAGGCTGCAAACCCGGCAGAAACAGCGGCAAAAATCAGGGCCTTGACCAGGTAAGCGAAGTGAGTTCCGGACTGGTATGCAGCCCCTCTCCTATCAGCACGGCATCGAAAGATGCCTGCTCGATAAGAGCTATATCGGCAGCGGTTTTCAGGCCGCTCTCGGCCACAGCCAATACGCCGGATGGAATGCAGGGCCGGAGGTTTACAGAGGTCTGGATATCAACTGAAAAGTCCTTGAGATTGCGGTTGTTTACGCCGATAATCGCCGCGCCGGAAGAAACAGCAATATCAAGCTCCTTGTGGTCATGAACCTCTACAAGCACATGGAGTCCGATTGAAGCTGCAAGCTGGAGATAGTCGCTGAGCTGACACTTGTCAAGCGCCGCAACAATAAGCAGAATGGCATCCGCGCCGATCAGGCGTGACTCGAAAATCTGGGTTTCATCGATAATAAAATCCTTTCGCAGAACCGGCAGCGGAAATGAACGGCTGACAAGCTGGAGATAGTCGTTCGACCCCTGAAAAAACTGGCGGTCGGTCAGCACCGAATAGGCTGATGCGCCGAGTTCCCGGTAGCGACCGGCAATCGCTGCAGGATCAAAATCGTGGACAATAAGACCGCGCGAGGGAGAGGCTTTTTTGATTTCAGCAATAAGCCTTACCCCGCCGTCACTTCTTCTGATGGCGGAAGTAAAATCACGGCACAAAGCAAAAGAGCCCTGCTCCGCCATATAGCGCTGCAGGGGCTTCTCTTTTTTGAGCTCCGCTATCTCCCGTCTCTTCTCCTCTAAAATCCTGGTAAGGTAGGTCATGGCGCTCACTCGGCGGCAGCAAGTTCCCTGAGCTCATTTTCGAACTCAACGATCTGGCGGATATTGTCGAGAAACCATGGATCAATTCCTGTTGACTGATGCACCTCATCAATGGTCGCACCCGCCTGAAATGCGTAACGGAGATAAAAGATCCTGTCCGCTTTCGGTATCCTGATCTTCTCCAGAATATCCTCTTTGGCAAACTTTTTCTGCTGCTGCGTCATATCCAGCACATTCATGATATCCTTGCCGTCAGAGCCAAGTCCGGCACGACCGATCTCAAGTCCCCTGAGCGACTTCTGCAGCGCTTCGCGGAAGTTGCGACCGAAAGCCATCACTTCACCGACCGACTTCATCTGCACACCCAGACGGGCATCGACATTCTTGAACTTTTCAAAATCCCAGCGGGGAACCTTGACGACGCAGTAATCAATGACCGGCTCAAAACTGGCTGGAGTGGTTTTGGTGATATCATTGAGAATCTCGTCGAGTGTATAACCCACGGCAAGCTTTGCCGCAACTTTGGCAATCGGAAATCCGGTCGCCTTGGAGGCCAGTGCAGAGCTGCGTGACACACGCGGATTCATCTCTATAACAACGATACGGCCATTCCCGGGATGAATGGCAAACTGGATATTGCTGCCGCCGGTCTCAACACCGATTTCTCGGATAATCCTGACCGAAGCGTCCCTGAGCTCCTGGTACTGGCGGTCGGTAAGCGTCTGGGCTGGAGCTACGGTAATGCTGTCGCCGGTGTGCACGCCCATCGGATCAAAATTTTCGATAGAACAGACAATAATGACATTATCGGCCAGGTCACGAATCACCTCAAGTTCATACTCCTTCCAGCCGAAGAGACACTCCTCGACCAGCACTTCACTGATGGGACTTTCAGCAAGACCTCTGCGTACCGCTTCATAATAGTCTGACTTGGTTTCGGCAAAACCGCCGCCGGTACCTCCAAGCGTAAACGAGGGGCGGATAATGATCGGAAGACCGATCTCCTCAAGCGCCTCCTTGGCCTCTTTTTCATTGCGGACAAAAACGCCCTTGGCCATCTCAAGGCCTATTTTCTTCATGGCATCACTGAAAAACTCACGGTTTTCAGCCTTTCTGATCGCCCGAAGCTTTGCTCCGATAAGCTCAACCCCGTTACGTTCAAGAATACCGGACTCGGCAAGCGAAACCGCCGTATTCAAGGCTGTCTGTCCGCCCATGGTAGGCAGAAGCGCATCAGGCTTCTCCTTCTCTATGATTTTCTGCACATACTCCGGTGTAATCGGCTCAATATAGGTGGCATCCGCAAACTCTACATCGGTCATAATGGTCGCCGGATTGCTGTTCACCAGAATAACACGATAACCATCCTCCTTGAGAGCACGGCAAGCCTGAGTGCCGGAATAATCAAACTCACAGGCCTGACCGATCACAATAGGGCCGGCCCCAATCACTAAAATCGACTTTATATCTTCCCGCTTTGGCACGTTGTTTCGGGTTTTAATACTTGGTAAGCTTCAAAATGAACGTAATGTACAAAATATTTGCCGAGTTTCACCCCTCTCCCCCGATGCAATAGACACAATTCTCCCCAGTCATTTCCTCCCCTCTTCTTCTTGTCCACTCAGTCCACTTTCTTCATCTTTTTCGTGCAATTTCGAGTATTTCGTGGCCAAAAATCTTCCTCTCAGCACTCGTCACTAAAACTTTCTTACCCCTTTTGTCCACTTCTGTCCTCCATTTCTTCGTCCACTAAAGTCCACTCTCTTCCTTTATTCCATCACCCTGATCTGCTCCTGGTGAAAACCGCCCGACTCACGTCTCAGCCATGCCGTCACCTCTTTCGGTTCACGATTCATCAGTGAAATAATCAGCATGGTATGGCCCGATCGGGCAAAATCAACATCGTGAAGTGACGGAATCGCCGGTGAATTGATATGCGAGTGGTAGGAGCCGACAATCTGGTAACCGAGGCGTTCGGCTTCCCTCTCGACAGCGTCATACTCATTATGTGAAATCTCAAAACCATGTTCCCGTCCGGAATAAAGGCAGTTCC
This sequence comes from Candidatus Chlorobium masyuteum, assembly GCF_011601315.1. Classification (NCBI taxonomy): domain Bacteria; kingdom Pseudomonadati; phylum Chlorobiota; class Chlorobiia; order Chlorobiales; family Chlorobiaceae; genus Chlorobium; species Candidatus Chlorobium masyuteum. The sequence continues at coordinate 210,064 of NZ_JAAORA010000001.1, forward strand.
TGCAGGGAGCAACCTCATAGACAATGTTCTCAATATTGCCCCGGTGATCTACATTTTTCACTCCCGCAAGCAGCCCGCAGCACTCATAGGGCAGTTCCCGGAAAGCCTGTTCCTGAATAATCTCAAATTTACGCCTGAGTAGTTTCATAAAACAACTATCGATTGACTTGATACGTAAACCTTGTAGATATAGGCACCTTTAAAATTGTCATGAGCGGTTTGAGTGTTATCCCGACTCATCAGGACAACGAAGCAATCAGATCGCGCAACAAATTAAAAGCAGAGCTAAAGCGCTTTTGCCCCTATATCCCTCCTGAAATATGCTCCCTCAAAACTGATCTTTTCAACCGCCTGATAGGCCCGGTCAATACTCTCTCTGAGTGTATCACCGAGCGCAGTAACCGAAAAAACCCTTCCCCCCGCCGTTAAGAGTCTCGCGTCATCAAGGCTCGTTCCGGCGTGAAACACCATGCACCCCTCCATACTCCCGACTCCGTCGGCAATGGTAATTGCTTTACCGGTTTCATAGTGATCCGGGTAGCCGCCTGAAGCAATAACTACCGTCGCAGCTGATTGCTGATACATCTCGAAAGGCACCTCATTGAGCCGTCCATCACCCTCAACACTTGCCTGAAATGCCGCAATCAGATCACTTTTCAAAAGCGGAAGCACCACCTGGGTTTCAGGATCACCGAGACGCGCATTGTACTCCACTACTGAAGGTTCACCGCCATCAATCATCAGACCGACATACAAAAAGCCTGTATAGGGATACCCTTCCGAAGCCATCCCGGCAAGAGTAGGACGGATAACCCGCTCTTCAACCTTTCGCATAACCTCGGCATTCACCAGCGGAGCCGGGGCATAAGCACCCATTCCCCCGGTGTTTTTCCCGGTATCCCCGTCGCCTATCCGCTTATGGTCCTGTGCAGAGAGAAACAACCTGTAGCTGACACCATCGGTCAGGGCAAAAACGCTTGCCTCCTCCCCCTTCAAAAAATCCTCAATAACCACCTCATCGGCGGCATCTCCGAAAATACGATCGTCAAAAAGCTCGCTGATGGTCCGCAAAGCAACGTCACGGTCTTCGGCAATAATCACACCCTTGCCTCCGCAGAGACCGCTGGCCTTGATGACCTGGGGCCAGGAGCGTTCCGGAAGTGCACCAAGGTAGCTGACAGCGGAGGCCGAATCGCGAAATACACGATACCCGGCAGTCGGAATATGATGCCGCTGCATAAACTCCTTGGCAAACACCTTGCTCGATTCAAGACGGGCAGCATCCCTTGTCGGGCCGACAATCTTTTTACCGGAACGGCGAAACAGATCGACAATACCCAGCTCAAGCGGCTGTTCAGGGCCGACAACCGTCAGCTCAACACCCTTCTCTCCGGCAAAATGTAATAAACCGTCCAGATCGGTTGCCTTGAGCGCAACATTGTGGACTTTACCACCCATCAGTGCGGTTCCGCCATTGCCGGGAGCAACAAAAACTGATTGCACCCGTTCACTTTGTGCTGCAGCCCGCGCCATGGCATGCTCCCGGGCTCCGCTTCCAATAATCAAAACATTCATAGCTCTCAGTGTGGGCATCAGCCGCAGTTCACCCTGTGGTTTATCGGCGTGGTTTATTAAATTACTCCCGTTCATACAGCAGGTAGCATGTATATAATGCAGGCAGGGTAAAATAAACAATAAAAAAAATTTGCCACCCCTTTTATGGCACTCTCACCGGTAATTACCCGGCATATCCTGCCGTTTGTGCTGAAGCTTCTCTATAAAAGCCTCCGCATATCAGTAACACCTCCGGAGGGAGAGATGAGAGTGCAGGGAAAAGGAACCATTTTCGCTTTCTGGCACGGAAAAATGGTTACCGGATGGCTCCTGGCAAGGGAACTCTTTCCCGGAGAGTCTACCGCTGCAGTGGTAAGCCAGTCAAAAGACGGCCGTATTCTCTCTGATGCCCTACAGAAACTCGGATTCACCCTTATTCGGGGCTCAAGCTCCAAAGGAAGCGTTGAAGTCGTTCGCAGCATGCAGCAAACCCTCGACAAAGGTGAGATTATCGTCATTACACCTGACGGGCCAAGAGGGCCGATAAACCAGTTCAAGTACGGTTCGCTCCGCCTCGCCGCACGAAACCGCTCGCCTCTGATTTTCGCCCGAATCAGCTATGCATCCTCATGGAAACTCAAAAGCTGGGACCGGTTTGAAATCCCGAAACCCTTCACCAGAACGACGGTCACACTCCAGCTCATAGAACTCCCCGAATTCAGAAGCGAAGAGGAACTTCACGCCTACTGCAAACAACTTTCTGAACAACTGAGCCATGCATAACCCGCTCTCCATACTTCTCCGTCCCGTCGCTCTCCTCTATGGCTCCATCATGCAACTGCGCAATGCACTCTTCGAGCGAACGTGCTTCAACCGATGGAGCTCCCCGATTCCGGTTGTCTCAATCGGCAACCTTACGGCAGGAGGAACAGGCAAAACTCCGCTCGTTGACTGGATTGTCAAATACTACCTCTCAATCGGCTGTAAACCGGCAATCATCTCGCGTGGTTACCGGCGGGAGTCAAAAGGGGTAAAACTGGTTTCAGACGGCAACAGAGTTCTGCTCGGCAGCAGGGAGGCCGGAGATGAAACAACAATGCTTGCATGGAACAATCCCGATGCCATAGTCATTGTTGGCGAAAAACGAAAGGCTGCTGTAACCTGGATGATCAGGCACTTTTCACGAAGAGTTCCCTCGGTCATCATTCTTGACGATGCATTCCAGCACCGTCAGATCGGCCGGGAGCTTGACATCGCCATTATCAATGCCTCTGAACCCTATTTCAAGGCCAGAATGCTGCCCGAAGGCAGATTGAGAGAACCCCTGAAAAATATTGCAAGAGCCGACCTGATTCTGCTCAACAAAATCAGTGACCATGAAGAGGCCGAAATCCTGAAAAAAGAGCTGGAAAAAACCGGAAGGCCGGTTATAAAAGCCCGTATCAAAACCGGAGACCTTGTCTGCCTTTCAGGGGAATTCATCTCTTCAGATGAGGCCCCTCTGCCGGAAAGCCTTAACGCCCTTGCCTTTGCCGGCATCGCTTCGCCCGGCAGCTTTCTGGAAAGTCTTAAATCAAAGGGAATAACCGTCTCGGCTCACCATTTTTTCAAGGATCACGAGCCGTTCACTGCAAAAAAACTTCAGTCAATACGGCGTGAAGCCGATGAAAAGGGGCTGTGTCTGATTACAACCGAAAAAGACTACTTCCGTCTGCTCGGAAGTCCGGAACTGATCAGCATCATAACCGCAAGACCCAGTTACTACCTCAAAATAGAAACCGACATCTTTGAAGGCAAAGAGATACTCCAAAAAATGCTGCGAGAAGCCGCCGGGATTAAATAGAGTAACGAGGACTTAAAGGACAGCAAAGACAACAACGACGAAGAGAAAAATCCTCTTCTTCAGCTCATCACTCAGAAATTTTCTTCGGCCTCTTCTCTTCTCCACTCGCGTCCACTCCTGTCCACAATTTCTTCGTCCACCTGGCCCACTTCCTCTTCGCTTTTCACTCTTTCACGATCTTCGAAACCGCCTTGAATATATCGCCTTCAGCCACCCGCAGCAGCTCAAAGAGAGCCATTTCACTGCTGGTAAGGGAGGCGCCGGCCTTTTCAATACAGCGAATTCCGAGATTTTTGTTCTCTTCAGTTCTTGATGAAACGGCATCGGTCACCAGATGAACATTATAACCGAACTCGATCAGTTCAACCGCTGTCTGGTAGACGCAGACATGGGTCTCAATGCCGGCAACAAGAATATCATTGCGGTTGAATGAACGGAGCCGGTGCATGAACTCCGGGCTGCCGCAACAGCTGAACGCAAGCTTCTCAACGGGAACATTTCCGGGCAGCAGCTCCATCAAAGACTCAATGGTATGGCCCAGCCCCCCGGGATACTGTTCGGTTACCAGAACCGGCACCTCAAGCACCTGACAAGCCCGTATAAGGCGGCTGAGCGTGCCCTCAACCTTTGCCGCTTCAAATACACCCTTTGCCAGTCGGCCCTGTACATCAATAAGCAGAAGCAGCGTCTCCTTTGGAGTAATCATAATCGTCTTGAATGAAAAAACTTTAGATAGCAGGAGAATGTTGTATGTATAAAGCAACAAAACAACAAATATGTAACTTTTAATGATAAATATGAAGAGCGGTCCCATAAATAATAAACCCCCGGAAGAGCGGGAATTGCCCCGTGGCAAAAAGGGCGAATATCTGGTCATGCTTCAGCTCATTCTGATGACGGGCTTTATTGTTCTACCGGTCTATCCGCAACTTTCCGGCCTCGAACTGTTCAAATCGCTTGCGTTCATCAGATGGACAATACTCTCACTCTTCACCGGATATGCACTCCTATTGGTCGCACTTGGTTTATTCTCCATCAGAAAATCGCTTACGCCACTCCCCTATCCGACAGAGAACAATCAACTCGTCACTACGGGAATTTATCATGTCGTACGGCATCCCCTTTACAGCGGCGTGCTTTTTGCAGCCTTCGGATGGAGTGCTTTCCAGATGAGCCTCTCCCATCTTTTCATGACCGGTATCGGCTTGTTCTTCTTTGACTACAAGGCTGCACAGGAAGAGCGCTGGCTCAGTATACGCCATCCTGAATATAATAGTTACAGGCATCGTGTAAAAAAATTCATCCCGTGGATATACTGATTAGCGTAACCCCTGAACCATTTCAAATTTCAGCGCAAACAATTACCTTTCACCTTAAGAACCGCTTAGTGTTCACGAATCATCGTCACAACGACACGTTACTGATTACTGCCATGAAAAAAATAGGTGTACTGCTTTCCGGATGCGGATATCTTGACGGATCGGAAATCCATGAAGCCGTCCTTACTCTGCTTGCAATAGACAATGCCGGAGCAAAAGCTCAATGTCTGGCGCCGAACATACCACAGCACCATGTTGTCAACCACCTCACCGGTGAAGCCGTACCCTCCGAATCCCGAAATGTTCTGGTCGAAGCAGCACGCATTGCCCGGGGCGCCATCACCGATCTCAGCAACATTGATACCCTTGATCTCGATGCCCTTATTCTTGTCGGCGGGTACGGCGCAGGAAAAAATCTCTGCACCTATGCCTTCAAAGGCAGCGATTGCGATGTTATTCCTGAAGTCTCAAAAATATTGCACGCATTCTTCAAAGCAGGGAAACCACTTGGATTCATCTGTATAACCCCGGTAATCGCCGCAAAGGTACTCGGTGACCAGCAGATTGAACTGACGAGTGGCTGCGACCAAGAGACCGCCGATAACTTAGAAGCTATGGGAGCCCGGCACATCGAATGTACGGCCTCTAATACCATTGTAAGCAATAAGGGCAAAATAGTAAGCACCCCCGCCTACATGCTCGAAACCTCAATAGCAGAAGTATCGAAAGGCATCGACAAACTCGTTACGGAAATCATAGCAATGCTCTGAGATTGTTAACATGAAGTGGAGAGCCGGGAGGGTGGACATAAGTGGACGATAATGGACACAGTGGACAATACCGAAAAACCAATCTCCCCTCAACTCTTCAGCTCTTGTCCACTCGCGTCCACTTATGTCCACCATTTCTTCGTCCTCGAAGTCCACTTTCTTCAACTCTGCACTCGTCCCTCAACACGTCCTTTCTTCTCTTAAATCTAAAATCCATAATCCATTTACAGCCGTAATGCCCGATAGAGGTCATCATGCTCAAAGGCGCTCTCCATTCTTTTTACTTCTGCTGAGCGAGCACCAACGGTTTTTGCGACGTCACGCCAACTCTGCGTGGCACGAGCCACGTCAGCAATCATTCGATCAGCATTAACCTTTTGCAATCCAAAAAGAGGGGCGACCTCCCGTACCAGCTCTATTGAGCAGGTTCCATCTTCAAAGTCGATATTTGTAGCAAGTACTCTTTGTTTCAGGTCCTGAGGTGTCGGGTTGAGATCGTACACCGGAGACAATGTCCAGCCATGCCTGCTCAACATCAAAAAACCGTGGTTGCGTAAATGATCATCCACGTTTGAAATCAGCACATTCAAGACCATGCGACGAAACAAATCAGCCCGGTCAGCCTTCGCCTGAGCGCCGGATTCTCCAATCGCATCGACGATATCCAGATAACTTCCCCCCTCACCATCCAACGATCGGGTCATAGACATTGCTGACATGAATGGAATACGCCCAGCCTTGTTTCGATCAAAACGCCGGGATATCAGAATCGCTTTATCCGCAATCCTGACAAGCTCATGAACTGGTGTCCGTATCCCTGCTTTTTCGGCAAGTCTCAACGCAATCTCTTCCCAGGTTTCAATGCTGTATTCGTCGTTTTCCTTTGGAAACTTGGCTATCGCAAGACGACCATACTGATCAATAACTGACGCCTTGGGGCGAGCACCTCCAAGTGAGGATCCGGGAGCAAAAATCATCCGTAGATCTTCATCACTCTCTTCATCGCGAAGAATCCGCTCACTCACACCCAATAATTTTCCAAGCTCAATGAGTTTTGGTACTCCAGTATCTGTCGGTGCAAGAAAAGCCTCCTCTCCCGGGAACTTGAAGCGAAGAGCGCCCAGACGAGTCTCATCTGCAACTCCCAACAGGTAGTCTGTTTCAAATAACGTCCGGGGAGTCCTCCTCTCTTTTTCGGAGCGACGACGCTCGGCACGACGCATTAGACGCCGACCCCATTGGTCAGGAGCAGAGTCTCCTAACGTACCGAACATATTCTGCCCAGGGTTTGGAACGAAAACACCACGACCCACCTTGATTGATGCGTCTATCGAAAAATGATCGGATGCATCAATCCATCCGTTGTCATACTGAAATGAAACCATCTCACGCCCGCGTCCGGATTGACGGTGCAACCGGCCGACCAATCGGCATGAACCTTGCCAATCAATATAGACCTCGACTTCAGACATTGCGATCCCTGCGATTGTTGACCGGAATGCGAGCCCGCATGGACAACGCTGCCGACACAAGTTGTTGACCCACGCTATCTCGCAAAGGGTCGGCAAGACCCGCAAGATCATCCAGCAACCCAAGGGCCTGAAGTACAGATGCATAGATACCGATGCTCACAGAAGGATCGCCCTTCTCAAGACGGGAGAGCGTTGGCCGGGAGGTGGAAGCACGCTCAGCGACTACACTCATCGGGAGTTTGCGGTGCATCCGTGCTTCATGAATGTTGTTGCCTAACTTGCGCAGCACTTTTCGAACTGCCGGTGTCGGTAAATGAGGTGTCGGCATTTGTAATCTCTATTTATCTTAAACAAGACTTAATGTAACACGAAAGCTACATATCACAAAACCAAACAGAATCCTCCCTTCACTCAGCACTCGCTACTCAGCACTCTTCTCCCCTCTTCAGTTCTTGTCCACTCATGTCCACCATCTCTTCGTCCACTTGCGTCCACTTCTCTTTTTCGAAAGCGCAGCAAGCACCACAAGGGTTATGATATAGGGCATTGACTGCACAAGCTGGGATGGAATCCATCCTGTCTGAAACCATATTTCCATGGATTCGGCGGCGGCGAACATCAGGCTTGCAGCTACAGCTCCAAGAGGGGTCCACTTGCCGATGATCATGGCCGAAAGAGCGATATATCCCCTTCCGGCCGACATGTTATCGGTAAAGGTGTGCTGCTGAAAGACCAGAAAAGCACCTGCAAGAGCGGCAAGTCCACCGGAAATCAGCACTCCGGAATATCGCATAAAGTCCACATTGATTCCGGCACTCTCCGCAGTTTCAGCACTCTGTCCCGCAGCCCGAAGCCTTAATCCGTATGGGGTGTTAAAGAGCAGAAAATGGCCGACCGGCACAGAGAAAATCGAAGCAAGAAAAAGAGGATCAAGAAAGAGAAAAGGAACTTCAATCCCCGCAATTCGCTCGGAGTTCATTGAACTGCCGTAAAGCAGAGTAAGACCGAAACGGGTGGCACCCATGACAAGAATATTGACGGCAATGCCGGCAACAATCTGGTCAGCCTTAATGGTAATGGTAATAAAGGCAAAAAGCAGCGCGACTGCGAAGCCGGAAAACAGAGCCAGAGCAATCCCCGCAAGAGCAGAACCTGTCCGGTACTGGCCGTAAGCCGCACCGAACGCTCCGGCAAGCATCAGCCCCTCAAGTGCAAGGTTGACAATACCCCCCCGTTCGGAAAAAGTGGCCCCCACAGAGGTCAGCACGTAAGGCACGGCGATCCGCAAAATCTGCAAAAGAATAACGATCAGTTCAGCACCCATAACGAATAGAGATAATCTTCGTTTCGGAAGATTTTTACATAGGTTTTTTTTATTAAATTTCAATTCTTGTAATAGTAGTCAACTTCATCTGTTTTTTCACCATCTCCCCTTTTGTTAATCTGGTGAAAAGATAAATTTACTCCTGAAAAACAATGCCAACATCTGAGATGAGTAACGAAAAAGCTGCTGCCAAGCAGTACATCTACCGCTTCTCGGGCGGTTCTGCAGAAGGTGATGCGTCAATGAAAAACCTGCTGGGCGGTAAAGGCGCCAACCTGGCGGAAATGGCCAACATCGGCCTGCCGGTGCCTCCCGGATTCACCATTTCCACTGAAGTCTGCACCTACTATTACGACCACCAGAAAACCTACCCGACAAACCTTTTTGAAAAAGATATTCCCCTGGCTCTCACAAAAATCGAGGATGTTCTTGAAAAGAAGTTCGGAGATCCGGAAAACCCGCTGCTTGTTTCAGTCCGTTCAGGCGCAAGAGCCTCCATGCCCGGCATGATGGACACGATTCTCAATCTCGGCCTGAATGAAAAAACCGTTGCCGGTCTTGCAAAAAAATCGGGCAATCCCCGCTTTGCATGGGACTGCTATCGCCGTTTTGTGCAGATGTACGGTGATGTTGTGCTGGATTTGAAACCGGCAGACAAAAAAGAGATTGATCCATTCGAAAAGATACTTGAAGCCAAAAAACATGAACTTGGTATTGAGCTCGACACCGAGTTCAAGGTTGAGGACCTGCAGGATATCGTCAGCAAATACAAAGCAGCCATTCTCGAAAAAACTGGCAAGACATTCCCCGAAGATCCTCACGAACAGCTTCGCGGTGCGATCGGTGCCGTATTCAACAGCTGGAACAACGAACGGGCCATTGTCTACCGCAAACTCAACCACATTCCCGGCTACTGGGGCACGGCCTGCAATGTCCAGGCGATGGTCTTCGGCAACATGGGCGAAGATTGCGGAACCGGCGTTGCCTTTACCCGTGATGCCGCAACCGGCGATAACATTTTCTACGGCGAGTTCCTGATGAATGCCCAGGGTGAGGATGTTGTGGCAGGCACAAGAACCCCGCTTAAAATCGAACAGCTCAAGGCTGAAAATCCCGGAATTTACGACCAGCTTGAAGATATACGCTCGATTCTCGAACACCACTACCACGACATGATGGACATCGAGTTCACCATCGAGAACAACAAGCTCTTCATGCTGCAATGCCGGGTCGGCAAACGAACCGGTTTTGCCGCTGTCAAAATTGCCGTTGACATGTTCAACGAAAAGCTTATTGATGAAAAAGAGGCACTGATGCGCATTGAGCCTGAACAGCTCAACCAGCTTCTCCGCCCGGTCTTTAACCTGGACGAGAAAAAAGAGGCCATTGCCGGCGGACGTCTGCTTGCAACCGGCCTGAATGCCGGACCCGGCGCTGCTACCGGAAAAATCTACTTCAACGCGGTTGATGCCTATGAGGCCGGCAAGCGCGGAGAAGCGGTCATTCTCGTTCGTATCGAAACATCACCAGAAGACATCAAGGGTATGGCTGTTTCGGAAGGCATTCTCACCGAACGCGGCGGCATGACCTCCCATGCAGCACTTGTTGCCCGACAGATGGGCAAGGTGTGCGTCGTGGGATGCGGAGCACTCAGCATTGACTACCAGAAAGGTGAACTTCGTGTCAGCGGTAACCCGATCGTCCTCAATGAAGGTGACTACATCTCCATAGACGGCAGCACCGGCGAAGTCATTGCCGGAAAGGTAGCAACCAAAAACTCCGAGATCATCGAGGTTCTGGTCGACAAGACCCTGAAGCCCGAAGATGCTCCGACCTGGCCGATCTACAAGCAGCTCATGGAGTGGGCCGACAAATACCGCAAACTCAACATCCGCACCAATGCCGACCAGCCTGACCAGGCTGAGATTGCCATCACCTTCGGCGCTGAAGGTATCGGCCTCTGCCGTACCGAGCACATGTTCTTCGGCGGAGAGCGCATTGACGCGATGCGCGAAATGATTCTGGCCGAAAATGTGGACGGTCGCAAAAAAGCACTTGAAAAGCTGCTTCCCTATCAGCGCGAAGACTTCTACGGACTCTTCAAGACGATGGGATCCCGCCCCGTCACCATAAGGCTCCTCGATCCTCCGCTCCATGAGTTCCTGCCGCACACCGACAGCGAAATCGAATCCCTTGCCAAAAAGATGGGCAAATCGGTTGCTGCCGTAAAAGAACGCATCAGTGATCTGCACGAATTCAACCCGATGCTCGGACTCCGCGGCTGCCGCCTCGGCATCCTTCACCCTGAAATCACGGTGATGCAGGTCCGCGCCATTATTGAGGCTGCCTGCAAAATCAAGAAGGAGGGGCTCGAAGTGGTACCTGAAATCATGGTTCCGCTTGTCAGCACCGTAAAAGAGCTTGAGATCACCAGCGAAGTTATCCATAAAACAGCCCGCAGCGTCATAGCCGAACAGGGAACCGGTGTCAAATATCTCGTAGGCACCATGATCGAGGTTCCGCGTGCGGCAATCACCTCCGACCAGATTGCAACCGCGGCTGATTTCTTCAGCTACGGCACCAATGATCTGACCCAGATGGGACTCGGCATGAGCCGCGACGACTCCGGCCAGTTCCTGCCGACCTACCAGCAGCAGGAGATCTTTGCCCGCAACCCGTTTGAATCCATTGACAGGGATGGCGTTGGCCGACTGATGAGTATCTCTGCCAAAGAGGGCCGTTCAGTCAAACCGGATCTCAAACTCGGCATCTGCGGTGAGCACGGAGGCGATCCCTCTTCAGTCGAGTTCTGTCACCAGATAGGACTCAACTACGTTTCATGCAGCCCTTTCCGGGTTCCGATTGCACGCCTTGCCGCTGCAAGAGCTGCACTGCAGGGTTGAAGCTCTTCACACACACACACCATGTTCTTATGACAACGGCGGCCCCAGGCCGCCGTTGTCATTTTGCTGTCAGATCAGATTCCTGAGTGGAATTTATAAAATCAGAAGGCTGTTTATGGGTACCTATAAATTGTCGTGATCGGGTTGAGGGCAAGGCGTATGGAGCGCAGAAACCGGAGTGTACAAAGGAGTACTCGAGGATTTCGAGCACCACACAACGATACCATCATGTCGCGGAATAGATTTATAGAGGTGGGCCGATCTTTTTAGATGTGCTTACGGAAAATAATATCGATATTGAAATTCGTTCCGTTATGCTGCCCTTCAAAGGAGAATAAGCAAAACCGATAAACGGCACCATGCAAGCGATTCGATTACGTACTCGTGAGCTGTTTGAAGTTCAAGCTCCAGAGGAGCGACATATTGGTAGGTGAAGAGATTTTGGATTTTGAATTCTTGATTAAGCCCTGTAGAGGCGCAATATTGGTAGCCCACGATGAAGTCGGGGTTGGGATGAGGATTTCGAACACTACCCAACGAAACGATCAGATCGCGAAATACATTAATAGGGGTGCCCCAAAAGAGAATAGAGAGAACAATGGAATACAGTCATATCAATATCAAGGGTGCCAGAGTCCACAATCTCAAAAACATCTCTCTCGATATTCCCCGCAACAGGTTTGTTGTCATTACCGGACTTTCAGGATCAGGAAAGTCCAGCCTCGCCTTCGACACGATTTATGCCGAAGGGCAGCGCCGTTTTATGGAGACCCTCTCACCCTATGCTCGCCAGTATATCGGCAGCATTGAGCGTCCGGATGTTGATTTTATTGAAGGTCTCTCGCCCGTTATAGCCATCGACCAGAAGAGCACAAACCGCTCACCCCGTTCAACAGTCGGCACCATCACGGAGATTCATGACTTCATCCGCCTGCTCTACGCCAGGGCCGGACGACGCTACGACCCTGTTACCGGCCATATGCTCAAAAAACAGAGCGAGGAACAGATCTGTGAAGCCATACTTGCTCTTCCGGAAGGAACGAAAATCCAGATTCTCTCCCCTCTTGTTGCCGGTCGTAAAGGGCACTACCGCGAACTCTTTGAACGACTGTTGCTCAAAGGCTATCTCCGGGTCCGTATTGACGGAGAGTACCGGGAGATGGAAAAAAACATGCAGATCGAGCGATATAAAAGTCACTCGATTGAACTGGTGGTGGACCGTATGGTGATCGATCCCGACTGCGCTGATCGGCTCAAGCAGGCTGTCTCACTTGCGATCAGCCTCTCGGAACACAAGTCATCGGTTATCTGCGACCCGCTTGAAAGTCAGCAGAAAGAGCTGGTCTTCAGCACACGCTACGCCTATTCTGACGGCTCCGTACCGGTCGATACCCTTGCACCCAACCATTTCAGCTTCAACTCCCCATACGGCGCATGCCCGGAGTGTAACGGCCTCGGGGAGCTCATGCAGCTTTCGGGAGAGCTGATGATCCCCGACCTCTCGCGTTCTCTCAACGAAGGTGGCCTTGACCCGTTCGGCAAACCCGGCAAACGAAACCTCTGGCAGGTGATCAGGGCAATTGCAAGAGAGTTTGACTTTACCCTTGACACCCCGCTTTGCGATATACCCAAAGAGGCCCTGAATATCCTCATTAAAGGATCAGGGAGCCGGACCTTTAACGTCAGCTACTCCTACTCCGGCCACGACACCCTCTATCCCCAGCCATTTCCCGGCGCCCTCCCCTATGTTGACGAGATCCGCCGGAATGCCGGATCACCGAAAATCAGGGAGTGGGCAGAGAGCTTTATGATCCGGCAGCCCTGCCCGGAGTGCAACGGGGCTCGACTGCGCAAAGAGAGCCTGCTGGTAAAAATCAACAATCTCAACATTGCCGAAGCCGAAGCGCTCCCGCTGCCCGAGGCCCTTGCATTTTTCACTGCCTTGCCTCCAGCCCTCACACCGAAAGAGCTGCTGGTCGCCACACCGGTACTGCATGAAATTGTCAAGCGGTTGGAATTTCTTTTGAATGTAGGGCTCAGCTATCTCTCGCTCGACAGAGGCTCGCAGACTCTATCGGGCGGTGAAGCCCAGCGTATACGGCTTGCCTCACAGCTCGGCTCGCAGCTCAGCGGAGTGCTCTACGTACTTGACGAACCAAGTATCGGACTCCATCAGCGCGACAACCACAAACTTATTGAGTCACTCAAGCGGCTTCGCGACCTTGGCAACACCGTTCTCGTGGTTGAGCACGACAAGGATACCATGCTGGCAGCCGATGAGATTATCGATCTCGGACCCGGAGCGGGAGAGTATGGCGGAGAGATTGTTGCACAGGGAACTGCTGCATCCCTCGACCCCCACTCGCTCACCGCTGAATATCTCAGTGGAGCCCGGCAGGTCAGCTTCAGGGGAGAAGGTCTAACCGATACCGAGGAGAAACAGTACCTGAAAATCAAAGGGTGCAGAGGAAACAACCTTAAAAACGTTGACATCACCATTCCCCTCCGCTCGCTCGTCAGCATTACCGGCGTCAGCGGATCGGGTAAATCCACCCTGATCAACGAAACGCTCTTCCCGATACTTGCGCGCCACTTCTACCGCTCAAAACTGCTGACCTATCCCCATGAGAGCGTGGAGGGAATCCAGAATATCGACAAGGTGGTCAATGTCGACCAGTCCCCGATTGGGCGCACGCCCCGTTCAAATCCGGCTACCTATACCGGCGCATTCACCTTTATCCGCGACTTCTTTACCCGTCTGCCTGAAGCACAGATACGCGGCTACAAGGCCGGACGCTTCAGCTTCAACGTCAAAGGGGGACGCTGTGAAGTGTGCCAGGGAGCGGGAACCCGTAAAATAGAGATGAACTTTTTGCCTGACGTCTATGTCCAGTGTGAGAACTGCAAGGGAGAACGCTACAACCGCGAAACCCTGCTCGTCAAATACCATGGCAAATCCATCGCTGATGTGCTTGAAATGACCATCGAAGAGGCTTCGGAGTTCTTTGTAGACTTTCCACGTATTCGGCGCATCCTCACCACCATGCAGAGCGTCGGGCTCGGCTACCTCAAACTCGGCCAGCCCTCCCCCATGCTCTCGGGCGGAGAAGCGCAGCGCATCAAACTCTCGGCTGAACTTGCTAAAATCCAGACCGGCAAAACGCTCTACATACTCGACGAACCGACAACCGGCCTGCACTTTCAGGATATCCAGCACCTGCTGGAAGTCCTGCGCAAGCTTGTTGACAAAGGCAACAGCGTTATTATCATCGAGCACAACCTCGACATTGTCAAAAACAGCGACTGGGTAATAGACCTTGGACCTGAAGGGGGGAATGAAGGGGGGGAGATAATAGCAGAAGGAACACCCGAAGCGATAGCCACCATGGAACACTCCCATACCGGCCGCTACCTTAAAATGGAAATGACACCCCTGACGGGGTAATGCTTGATTTCTGAGGTACCGTACCTCCGTTGGTCACTAAAAACGACCTAAAAGACATCAGGGACAACAACGACAAGAAGAAAGAGGGCAGTCACACAGTACCCCCCCTACATTCAGAATCTTTTCAATCTTGTCCACTCCGTCCAGTCCACTGCTGTCCACCATTTCTTCGTCCACTGGTGTCCACTTTCCTCACAGAAACTCCTCGTAATAATCAAGATCCTTGTGGAAGGTCTCTTCAAGGGAGTTAAGTGAAATGAAGGCTGCCGAGATACAGAGTGCACCGACCAGAAGAGCTCCGGACTCCAGACCGAAAAAGCCCTTGCTGAACTGAAAAAGCATGGTAATGGGAACCACCATGCCGCGAACAAAATTCGGCACCGTAGTCGCCACTGTTGCCCGCAGATTGGTGCCGAACTGCTCGGCCGCAACGGTCACAAAAATAGCCCAGTATCCACCGGAAAAACCCAAAACAGTGCATACTGCATAGAAGAACTGAGGAGTGCGATTTCCCTGGAGAAAATAGAGTGCAATGGAGACGACAGTAAGCAGCATAAAAAGCAGAATAACTTTCTTCCTGCTCTGCAGCAGCTGGCTCAAGAGACCGCTCGAAAGGTCACCGAACACCAGACCGAGATAGCAGAACATCACCGCATTTCCGGCGGAAACAGGTCCTGTTGTACCAAGCTCAACGGCAAACTCGGGAGAGAAGGTGATCAGCACACCCACAACAAACCAGATCGGCACGCCGATCATGATGGAGTTGATATAGCGCAAAAAACGGCCCCTGTCGGTAAACAGGGCAAACATGTTCCCCCTGCTCACCCCGGATTTCTCCTCCATTTTTTTGAACATCCCCGACTCGGCAACCTTCACCCGTGCAGCAAGCAGAAGAAGACCAAGTCCGCCTCCGATGAAAAAAGCGTTATGCCACTCATAGGTATTGGCCACATAGTTGGCAAGAATCGCGCCCGAAACACCGATTGAAGCCACCAGCATGGTACCGTAACCGCGGATACGGGTGTGCAGCACTTCAGAAACAAGCGTAATGCCCGCCCCGAGCTCACCGGCAAGCCCGACACCTGCTATGAAGCGCAACACCGCATAAGCCGGAAGGGTGGTAACAAGACCATTGGCAATATTGGCAAGTGAGTAAAGCAGAATCGAGGCAAACATGATTTTCAGCCGGCCCTTCTTGTCGCCGAGCCAACCCCAGAGAATACCTCCGACAAGCATACCGATCATCTGCATGTTCAGCAGAAAAACCCCGTAATCGATCAGCTCCTTGCCTCCAAGTCCGAATGACTTCAAACTCGGCACCCTCACAATACTGAACAGCACCAGATCGTAGATATCGACAAAGTAACCAAGTGCCGCCACAATAACCGGCATGCTGAAAATATCACGAACCGAAACATGCTCCTTAAGCTCCACAAAGCCTCCCTCTAAGGTTTATTGCCCTTAAGGCGATTGAATAAATCAAACAAAGGGCGGGTGCAACCCGCCCCTTGATTCGTGTAAATTCGTGGACGATCTCTTTCTCTTCGCTCAGCACTCGCCGCTACCAATATCGCACCCCTCCGGGGTTCAATCCAAAATCCATAATCTCTTAAATCCTGTCCACTCCGTCCACTTCCATCCACCATCTCTTCGTCCACAGGCGTCCACTTTCTTCACAACTTCAGAAAATGCTTTTCAACCGCCTCAAGCTCTTTATGCTCTTCTCCAGGCAAAGGCTTCCGTAAACCGGCAACCGGCTGCAGTACATCCGGAAAAATACTGACCTCGACCCCCTGCATGATACTGTCAAAAAAGACAACAAGCCTTGTCTCCCGACCATGCTTCACTACCACCCCTTCTAAATCCCTGAATGGACCGGCAAGAACCTTGACCTTCTGTCCAACCGGAATATCGGCGACTGTACGTCCAATCGCATCCGGCTCCCTGACAAGTTTTCTGAGCCAATCAATATCTTTTTCCGCTATCACCGAAGGCACTTTACCGATTCCGATAAACTTGACCACACCTTCCGTCTCAAGTACAGGAAGATGATCATGGCGCATATCGATATTGACAAACACATAACCCCGAAACAGAGGCTCGCTCACTTTTTTCTTCCGGTCACTCCACTGCTTCCATGTTTCAATCAGCGGTAGAAAAGTTGTAATCTGCTTTTCAACCAGCATCCGGTACACTTTTTTTTCATAACGGGATCGAACATAAACAGCATACCAACGCAGATTCTCATCCTCAACCATAATATCCGGACCTCTTTATTTAAACCAATGCGCAATTCCCACCAAAAGAATGAAAGACAAGGTAACCACTGCACAATAGTTCACAAAATGCACCATAAAAAATCTCTCCTCGTCATCTTACCCTTTCAGCGGCAAAAAATGAACCAAAAAAAAGCGCTGAAAGCGCGATTAGAGTAATTGTTCGGCCCTGATTATTATGGATGCCGGATTTTAAAAAGGGTAGTCCTCGTTTTTATGTTTTTAATTTAAAATCAATAATTCAAAATTCAGAATCATTATTATCAGGGCTTCGCCCAATAATAAATCAATCCGATCATCTCCCGCAAGGCTGTTGAAGAGAGAGCAAGCGCACCGGGATCAGGAAGAAAATCCAAAATGGTCACTTCACTATTGTCTCCTGCCTGAAAATCCACAGGATATCGCTCTACCTGAAATCCTGCCTTTTCAAACTGCATTGCAGCTCGACGCATATGGAATGCGCTCGTAACCAGTATAATTTTTTTCCGCGCACCACTTCTGACCCCAAGCAGCCGCGCTGCTGCTACCGCTTCATCCGCTGTATTTCCTGCAACTGCGGTTAAGAGAATCGCCTTTTCGGGCACACCGATAAGCATAGCCCTTTTGGCAAGCAGCTCACCTTCGGGAATTGATTCAGGTTGCCATGGCACCTGACCTCGGGTAAAAACAATCACCGGAGCTTTGCCTGCTTTGAACAGATCAATACCACCTTCAAAACGATCTACCCCGCCATTCCATTCTCCCAAAGGTGCCCCTTTAATCTGACCAACTATCCCACTCAATACCACAACAGCATCCACTTTGTGCAGAGAACTCACCGGAACCCTGCTTGCCCAGCCCTCCACTGCCCGTATCAAGGAAGCGCTGACAACCGGCATACTGAACATTCCCAGAACCATGATACCGAGCCCAATCAGCAGGCGACGGCGAAAAAACAGCCCTGCAACTAAAAGCAGCAGGCTCAAACCCAACGGCAGCACCAGTATCGGAAGTATCTTGTTAATCACCTGCTTCCCTCTTATGAATTATGAAACGGGTTATACGTGCGGGGCTTTACCCGGATAGAGTTTTTCCTGCCTGTATTCGTTGTATGGGAACAGATCGATCTGATCGAAAAAAGGCTGACAGGCATCCTTTGCAGATACCCTGATATCCTCTTGCGGAAGAGTCCAGTCGATACCGAGAGCGGGATCATTCCACATGATACCGGCATCGTGCGAAGGGGTGTAGTAGTTGTCACACTTGTAGGCAAAAACCGCCGCCTCCGAGAGTACAACAAATCCGTGCGCAAACCCTTTCGGCACCCACATCATGTTCTTGCGATCACCATCAAGCAGACAGGATACATGCCTGCCATACCAGGGCGATCCCTGGCGGATATCCACCGCGACATCAAGCACCCGGCCCTGAACCGCACGCACAAGTTTCGACTGGGTAAAGGGCGGTTTCTGAAAATGCAAACCGCGAAGCACGCCATAACCGGATTTCGACTCGTTATCCTGCACAAACGAAACCTTTCCTATCTGCGTCTCGACCTCATCCTGACGAAATGACTCAAAAAAATAACCACGGTTATCTCCAAAAACTTCCGGCTCAAAAAACAGCACATCAGGTATAGCTGAAACAGTTACTCGCATAACCTTTATTCAATATAAATTAAGCCCAAAATACAGCGCCGCGTCACAACACCATCAATATTTTCCTTGAAAAGGCAGCTTCTTCAGATACTCTCCATAATGATTTTTCATGAGCGGTTCCGCCAACAGCAAAAGATCTGCATCTGTTATCCACCCGTAACGCCAGGCAATTTCCTCAGGACATGCGATTTTCAACCCCTGCCGTTTTTCGACCGTCTGGATGAAGTTTCCCGCTTCCTGGAAGGATTCATGCGTTCCCGTATCAAGCCATGCAAAACCGCGACCAAGCATCGAACATTGTAATACTTCACGCTTCAGATATACTTCATTTATCGAGGTAATCTCAAGCTCTCCTCTTGCTGATGGACAAACATTTTTTGCAATCTCCACCACATCATTCGGATAAAAGTAAAGCCCGACGACAGCAAAATTCGATTTCGGGTATACCGGTTTTTCTTCAATCGAGAGTACATTTCCCGCCGCATCGAACTCAGCAACACCATATCGCTCGGGGTCACTGACATAGTAACCAAATATGTTTGCCCGACGCTCTTCCGCCACCATTCTGACTGCTGCTTCAAGCATCTGCGTAAACCCGTATCCGAAAAAGATATTATCACCGAGAATGAGCGCCACGTCATCACTACCAATGAAAGATTCACCAAGAATAAACGCCTGAGCAAGTCCATCCGGAGAGGGCTGGACAGTATAGGAGAGTGAAATCCCCCAGTCACTGCCGTTACCAAGCAATTTGATAAACATCGACTGGTCTTCAGGGGTGGTGATGATGAGTATCTCCCTGATTCCTGCAAGCATCAGGGTCGTCAGGGGATAATAGATCATCGGCTTGTCATAAACCGGCAGGAGCTGTTTGGATATTCCTTTTGTTACCGGGTAGAGCCTCGTACCAGATCCCCCGGCAAGAATTATTCCTTTCATACTTCGTACTTGATTACAATATTTCCGGGAATTTGCATAACACACTCACCTCCCCCTCTTAATTCCAAAATCGGCATTCAAAACCAATAATCTCTTGAAGTATTAGTAATCACCTGCATCATCTCTTATCCTCTTGCACAATAACTTGCAAATTTTTCAAATACAAAGCAGCCTCTTCACTGCCTTCTTGAGGTGCCCATAGAGCAACCTCTTTAGCTTGGTCAGGATTAAATGGCCCAGCCTTAACTTCAAAAAGTACCGACCCGGGAACTAATGCAACGACTGTATGCCATGAGCCGGAAGGTAACTCAACACCGGATGCCAGATCTTCAGTTGAAGCATACTTTTCAGAGCCGAATTTTATCGTATCAACAATAACCCCAGTCTCATCAAACAAAATCAGGGCAAACAGCCCTCGAACAGCAATCAATGTCTCTGTTTTAGGATCAAGAGCATGCCTGTGAGGAAGAATATAGCTGTCGACGGCTATTGCATTGAATAACCTTTGGCAAGGATCCTGATAGCTTGAGTGAATGTTCCTGTGCTGCCGTTTTCTGGAAGATTTATCTGCTTCAAGGCTCAGGCGATCCAGATAACGTGTACCAAATTGCAAGCTCCTGCTGCACGTTTTATTCCATACTTGTTTAACGGTACTTAGAAGCATATGAAAACCGTTTATAACCTGCCATCGACTGAATCCTGAGGTAATACCCCCTTAATATCATAAACCACAAAATTTTCAGTGGAAGCGAGCGCAGCAATGTCCAGTGTTTTGAATTGATCGTGAGCTACAGCGAGAATAACTGCCTCATAATGGTTGGCGTTCAAGTTGGAAAGCGACTCAAGCCGGTACTCATGCATAACCTCTTCCGGGTTTGCCCAGGGATCATAAATATCTACTTGTGTGCCGTACTGCTTGAGTTCATGAACGATATCGACCACCTTGGTGTTGCGGATATCGGGACAGTTCTCCTTGAAGGTAATACCGAGTATGAGTACGTTAGCTCCCTTTATTTTGTGATCCCGGGCAATCATCAGCTTGATGACTTCAGAGGCAACATATTTGCCCATATTGTCATTGAGCCGTCTGCCGGCGAGAATGATTTCGGAATGATAACCATACTCCTGAGCCTTTTGAGCAAGGTAGTAGGGATCAACACCAATGCAATGACCGCCAACTAGACCTGGCCGGAAGGGAAGAAAGTTCCATTTCGTACCCGCTGCGGCAAGCACCTCCAGTGTATCAATGCCCATACGATTGAATATCATGGAGAGCTCATTGACAAAAGCAATGTTGATGTCCCTCTGGGAGTTTTCAATTACTTTTGCTGCTTCGGCAACCTTGATGGAGGAAGCACAATGCGTTCCGGCCGTGATGATAGAGCGATAGAGTTCATCAACTTTTTTGGCGGTTTCAGGAGTCGACCCTGAGGTTACCTTCTTTATTTTGGTAACGGTATGCTCCTTGTCGCCGGGATTGATGCGCTCCGGAGAGTAACCGGCAAAAAAGTCCCGGTTAAAGATGAGGCCGGAAACCCTTTCAAGAACTGGAACACAATCCTCTTCGGTAGCTCCTGGATAAACCGTTGATTCATAGATAACGATATCACCCTGCTTGAGCACTCTTCCGATCGTCTCACTGGCTTTAACAAGCGGAGTCAGAACCGGACGATTGTTTTTATCCGTTGGAGTCGGAACCGTAACGATGTAGTAATTTGCAGCAGCAAGCTCACTCGCGTTTGCAGTAATAAAAAGTCCGTTTGCACCGCTATTGTTATTACAGCTAAGGACACTTTTAAGGTGATCGCCCGTTATCTCAAGCGTGGCATCATGACCGGATTGCAGATCTTCAACCCGATCCTGTTTGATGTCAAACCCGATAACAGGATACTTTTTGGCAAATTCCACAGCAAGAGGCAACCCTACATAACCGAGGCCGATAACGGCAATTCTGATAGGCGTCATTAATTAATGGGGGAAATGATTTTATTTCAAAAATTAATACACAACAATTCAGTCAGATCGTGTCTATATACCTATAATAAAAAAGAATCAGAATATCTGTTCCTGTTCCTGGAACAATAGCGCAATACCGACTGACAGTGCAACCGCAAAAAAATCTTTCTTATGAAAATCATCCGAGTTTGGTAGCACGGGCATAATGGCCTCCTGAACCGGTCACAACCTTTATTTCCGTAAAACCTGCATCCCTGAACAACTCCAAAAACTTCTTATAAGAATACCGATGGTTAACGGGTGCAAGCAAACGGTCTTCAAGATCTCCATAAATTGAATGCGGTGATGTCCCCCAATGCAAAGGCATTGCATTTCCAAGCTTTGAAAGGTGGGGAATGCGCTTCATAATCCATGCAGGCCAGGAAAAAAACAGAAGGCAGGGCCAGGCGAGAAGATGACAAAAGAACTGCGCCATCCGGTGAGGCATATATCTGATGAGTTGCATCAACAAGGTTTCCGCAATAATGCCCGACCGTTTGAAAAGGTCATCCTCATGGTTCTTGTAGAGATAAACAAAGGCCGTCCCGCCCGTTTTAAGCACCCGGAAAGCCTCTTTGACGCACTTTTCAGGATCATCCGTATGGTGAAACACACCGAAAGAAACGACATAATCAAAAAGTGAGGCCTTTAGTGGCAGTAACCTGGCATCACCCCGGATAAAATGCAGATTGACGACAGTCCTGAACCGTTCTGCCAGCGTTTTGACATTCTCACCAATATCCATCGCCAGAATGTCAAGGTCACTCCTTGATTTTGCGAGCTTAACGGCATCTTCACCGGCACCGCAACCAATCTCAAGTAGCCTTGAACCTTCAGCAAAGAAAAAACCGGAGCCGAATACATCTTCAAATTGCGAAAAATGTCCGGAATGCACCTCTTCATCAGATGATACATGATGAAGGTTCTCTCCCCAGGTAACCAATGCCTTTTTTGCTATCGCATCTCTCTGCTGCAGTTCAACAAAATCCGCAATAAAAGCAGAGAGCGGATATCTTTTCTGACACCCCGAACAGAGAAACTCTCCATCCTTTTCGTGCAACGCGCAGGCACACGATGGACACTGCACCACAGCAATGATACTATCTCTATAATCCTGCATTAAACAACCATATTTTTCAAATGATACACCACCAGATATAACGGGAGTTCCAACTACCGGTCATCTCCCCTTACCACCTTTACTCCCGGTAACATCATCGACAACTTGTAAATACTTCCGGATCACAATCTGCTCGTCAAAGCGTGTTTCGGCAATATTTCGCGAATGACTACCGAACTGTAATTGCAATGCTTTTGGCAGTGCAATAAACGTAAAGATTTTTTCAGCTAAATCATTACTCTCTCTGGCTTTACATAAATACCCATTAACTCCGTCACACACAACTTCACGGCAGCCGGGAACATCGGTCGCAATTAAAGGTTTACCCATAGCCGCAGCTTCAAGGAGGGAGCGGGGTGTTCCTTCCCTGTAGGAGGGGAGAACAACACAGTCCGCAGCAGCAAGAAACGGTCTGACATCATCCGACGTACCGAGATACTCAATGACACCCTCTTGTACCCAGGCCTCTACATCTTCGCGGGGAACAGCCGTCTGATTCTTCACATCAAGAAAGCCAAGCAAATGGAAGCGCGTTTCAGGATTCCGCTTTTTGACAATTCTGGCTGCATCAACATACTCCCTTACACCTTTATCCCAAAGAAGCCTGGCAACCATAAGAAATACAGGGCCATCACCCGGAGTGTCCCCAATACCATGCTTAACCGGATTATAATGCTGCAGATCAATCCCCGATCCGGGAAGAAGGTCAGTCTTTGCTCTTTTAACAAGCCCTTTTTCGAGAAAAAGAGTACGGTCATCTTCATTTTGAAAATATACCCTTTTTGACCGGCTCAATCCTGTACGATAAAGCAGACTGACCAGAGCAGCCATCCATCCTCCACGGATAAAAGCAGTACCCAGACCGGAAATATTATTGATTACCGGAGTACCTGTTACTTTTGCAGCAAGTGATGCATAGATATTAGGCTTGACTGTATACGCAAGAATCGCATCAGGCTTTTCATGAAATAATACTTTTAAAAAGCCAAGCATCAGTTGGAAATCGCGAACTGGATGAGTTCCCTTATTATCCATTTGCAAAGGAACATAGCGGCATCCAAGTGCCGTCAACCGTTCACGATATTCATCCTCAGGAGCAAGGGCAATAACCTCATAACCGTTAGCAACAAGCTTCGTAATTAACCCTCCACGGAAATTAACAAGATTCCATGTAGTATTGGCACTTATTAATATTTTTCTATTTTTTTTTGACACATTATATAGATAACTGCTTGACGAAATAGTATACACTTTAAATTGGTATATTTTTCATTTAGCATGACCTCCCATTTGCCATATAAATTACCGGAAGGATGTGGAATAAAATATCATATACGGCATAAAAATAAATCTCATATAGTTATTATCACATAAAATAACCATACTTGATTCTTTCATAACATTTTAAGTCGACAGCATATGGCCTCATCATCTCGCGAATATTTATACTCTCTGCATATACACCAAATAAATCGATACCGAATAGAACAGATGCTATATACTTAAATGTTGAAATTGATATTCCTAATTTTAAAACAAGATATGCAGACGCCAAAAGATTATAAAACAACATGACAATAAAATATAATGGGCGGGGCAATACCGAATACCGGGCAACCTTAAGAATAATATAGCGCATAACCTTAATGTAAGATGAATGCATACACGTCATATTAATAAAAGAATCAAATTCAGCAGCATCTTTATCCGATACTGACATCAAATAAGAATCTTCATCCTTAATATACCCATGAACATATGCGTAATGGTATATAGGGGTACCAGGCAATACCTGAAGCATATTACATGATATATTCGTTTTTTTTAATTTTTTTACGAATTTTTTTGTATCCAAAAGAGTAGTCACCGTTTCGCCAGGATAACCAATAATAAATTGTGGTGTTGATGCAATATGCAATTCGTCACATAATTCTGCCGCCTTATAATTATCCTCTAAAAGAACATTTTTCCCCATTTGATTTAGTATGGCTTGATTTCCGGATTCATAACCAAACATAATAGCTATCATTCCCGAATTTTTCAAATTACTTAATATCTCATAATCAACCTTATCAACTCTTGCGCCCAAGATATCAAAAATAATATCTAAATCTTTTACTTTTGCAGCGAAATCCAAAATCCATTTCTTTTTCCCGATAAATGACTCGCTACAAATTCGAAAATAATATATATTGTACTTTTTCTTTAAATACTCAATATGTTTTATAACCACATCAACAGCGTAAACAGTATATCTTGAATTCCTATGGCAAAATGTACATGCATTTTGACACCCCTTTTGAATCATCAATATAATCATTTTTTTACCTGATTTCATATAATCAAGATAATTATTTTGATCCAAGCCATAATGACTTGGTATAATAATATCAGTTATATAATAGTTTATATCAATTTCATCAAATGTAGATTCAAGCGATGGAATTGAATCAGATATAGTCATTTTTTCAGATATACCTGTGCATATAATTTCATTATTTTCATAATAAACAACACCTTTGATATCTGATATGTCAGGGATTTTTTTGCCGATAAATTCACCCCCATATCGCTCAAGAACCTTTACTAAACTGATCTCAGCTTCGCCGATAAAAACTATATCAATACCACATTTTAACAAAAGTTCACTAATAGAGCATAGATTTCCACCAAGAAATATTGGAACTCCAACACATAGATTTTTAATTTTTTGTGTCATCCTTTTTATATAACCATATGCCGTCGAGGCGACAGCGCTCCACCCGATTGCATCTGGATTATATTTTTTTATATAAGCAATAACTTCTTCATCCGTTATTCTTTCTACGTCAACATTCAAAACATCAACCGTCCATCCATTATTTTTTAATATTGAAGATAAAGCCAATATTCCTGAAGGCAAAAATAAATCTCCCACATCTCTTAATGGAGGATATATAAATAAAAATCTCATATTTAAAGCAAATTCATGGTTCTAATAATAAAGGATCCTCGCAGCCCAACTACGAGGTATTAATTCAAAGATGCTCAATTCATTCACGAAGCAAGGCCTTGGGGAATTCACCTATAGGGATTAAATACAATGCATCCTTATTATTACTGTTTGGCAAAGAGATAAGCAAGCCTTGGACTCAATCCGACAATACTCGATTCTATCCAGCTGCCTTTTGTTAACTGTACCCAGTGCCTTATTTCACGTGGATGCGCACTTAACAATACCGGAACTTCAGAAAGCTTGATAAGACGAAGAGCATCTTTGTCACTGTCGTATAAATATATAGGACTTTCGAGATAATATTGCCCGCCGAATTTTGGATCGACAAGAGTTTGCTTTTCAAGATGGAGGTATGATGTTATCGCTATTATATTTCTGCATTTCACACTATCCTTGAAGATAGCTTTAACTACCCAGGGCATGCTGAAGAGTTCAATGTGCGAAAATGGCCCCAACCTGCTGTAAACATTACCCGTGACTAAAAGTGTACTCTCAGGCTCCAAAGCCTTGAGGGACGAGTTTGTATGAATGTTCTCAATTATGTTTTTTTGATGAGCATTCCATCTCTTCCAGTGGTCCGACAAACCAAACAAGGGAATAATGAAAATCAATGCCAATACAACTACTGTTTTCCTGTTGAATGGAAGTATTGCAATTAAAAGAGCGATAAGCAGTGAGCCGTATACTGTGGTTCTGTTGCCTAAATTGAAAGCTGAATGGTGATATAGTCCTGTAAGGGCAAACATTGCAAATGAAAGAACAAGGGTAATAAAAAGGCCGATAAAAAGGGATTTAGGTACATCCGGTCGTTTAGAAAACAAAGGGATCCTGATCAGTAGAAGCACAACAATAACCAGGACGATCAAACCTGATAAAAGGGTAATCGATCCAATTGAATAATAAACTTTTAACCAATAAGAAGGTCCGAAAGCGGCATCAATAAAACTGAGGGGCTGTAAGAGAAGCTGTCTGATATAATCAGCTATCGTTAAACTTGAATTGATACGCTTCTCTATACCTGAAAAAGCATACTTTATAAAGAAGTAATAGACAATATAAATTATGCCAGGAAAAGCAAAAAGCACTGCCTCCCGGAATTTTCGCTCATAAATGAAAATTGCTGTCAATCCGAACACGTAAGGTGGCGAGAAATAGCCGCCAAAAGCACCGAACAAGGCAAGTATAAACCCCGGAAATAGATGCTCATGCCTGAACAATGAATGAGCGTACATCATAACCGCAGGAAAGAACACATACGGAACCGTCATATACCAGTACATGGTCGTATCATGAAGCGGATACAGAACAAATAATGAAGACATCATTATAGCCCTGTCGCGGGGAAGGTAATCAATGGCAAACCTGTAGACACATAGCAAACTGAGAATATGTGCCGCAACCTTTACCAAGTCATATACCCATTGATGATCATAACCAAGAAAAGGATATGCCCACCAAAAACAATAATGTGAGCCTAAAATAGTTAATGCCACTCCTCCCGGCATTAAAAATGATGGCAGTCCCTGAAATCTCCACCCGGCTATTTCACTATAGTCATCTCCATGCAAGCCTGTGTTAAATAACAGATAATACAGGATAAAAAAAACAAATATTACAACATATTTTCTATCAGGGTTCCATTTTACATTCATATATCCAACCGGAGATCAGTTTACGAAGTATAAATTAGTTTAGATTCTACAATCTTAAATCACAATATGTCAACTTATCTTGGAAACAATAATCGTTTGAAGATAAGTTTTTTGAGTGATTTTCCCGATAAAAAAAACAATACCAACACCTAACCTCATCATCCGTTCAATTAAATTATTACTTGCAGGGCAATCAATTGCAGCTAAAGGCGCATTATGATTAATTATTTTTTCTACCCGGAATAAACCTTCTTTTGTTAATAAGCGGGATAGGCTCTGTTTGCTAAAATGATTCAGATGATGTGGATCATATAATCGATTGAACACAGAATCGACCCCTAATCGTCTTAATAAATATGACAGTCTATACAGAATACCACTACTGTTCACTGTCATCAAATATGCAGTACCATCACTGTTTAAAAGCCCATGTACTCTCTGAACATACGAAGAGACATCATTTATATGCTCGATTACAGCCAGCGAAACGATAACATCAAATTTTCTTTTGAAATCGAAAGTCATGAAATCTCCCTGCAAAAAAGTGAATCCTGCTTCTCGCGGTACAACTGCAGAGAGATCAATTCCATTTAACTCTATGTCACCCAATATTCTTCCTAAATAATTTAACAGTGCCCCGTCACCACAACCCACATCCAAAAGAGATTTTGCATTACAACTTTTTATATTTTCAGCTATAATTGAAAACAATTTATAGTTGGGATTTTTAAACCAATTACGATGGGTATTTAAATAGTATTCACTACCATAAGTCTCTTCTTTAGCGATGGAAACTATATCGGTAAATACATGATTACATTCATCGCATTTATTTAACAATACATTATTCAGCCTAACCCAAAAGTAAGAACCGCAATTGCAAACAGGACATTTTATCTTTGCATCTTCAGCATTTAGAGTGTAGTGCATTTTATTAAGCTTACTTATTCAACTGCCGTCTTGGTTTTAAAGAAATAAATCATATAAGGGACGCTACAACACAGTATTGAGCTCCGAATGGCAACCAGCTAAATAAATCTTCAATTTTTGACAGATTTCTAAACATATATGGAAAAAAGAGAAAATACACCGTTCTCTCTATGTGAAAACCTGAAGATTTAAAAAGCATGCGGGTCTCCCGAGATAAAAGGAGTATCGCATCTTGATCGAATTCACAACGAGAAACCACCCATTTTGTTAGTGGATTATATGGATTGTGTTCAAAAAAGAAGATTTGCCCTTTACAGGCAAGCATGGTTTTTAATATCCCAATCACTTGCACTCTTTCATTAATCGGGACATGATGGAAAACATTAGCAACATATATCACATCGAAACACGCTGTGTAGGTCGCAATGAATTCTTCATCAGAAATACAAAAAAAATCAATTTTCTGGTATTTCTCACGAGCTCTTTCTATAGATAGTTCAGAAATGTCTACACCGATAATTTGCGCATCAGGGTAGGCATTGCGAAGCATCAATGAGGTATCGCCAAGTCCACAGCCAAAATCTAATACAAATTTTATCTTTTTTACCCCTATATATTTTTTTACAACTTCAACTTTTCTGCTCAAATAGTAATCATTAAATCCGCCAACCAGAGACAATGATTCATTGAGTAGAGCGTTATAATCGTCAGTGTATCGATCAAACTGATTCATATTATTCAAAAATATTTTCAATCTTTATCATTTTGGAATATAAGATAATAATTTAATTATTACATTTTTTGATCGCAGCCAACTCAGAAGCAAATATTCGTGAAATACCAACGAATAGATTTGTGGTTATAAATCTATTAAAATCAGGGTAAACGATTGATCTAAAAGTCATACGTCGTGAATATACAAAGCTTAACTCTGAAACACTATTAACAATTTGAGGAGCATGCCGGGTAATGCTTTTGAAGCTTGAAATTATATTCGCAATTGTAGTAGGTTGTTCAGAAGCAATAATTTTAATACTCGAGATTGGATCCTTTATTGCTCTTAATGAATGTATCATTATTAACGCCGCATCGTCAACTGCGATGTAATCCCGAATAGTATCTAAAGGGACATAAATCTTTATAGGCTGCTTTTTCAGAATACATCTCGCGATATGCGTTAAAAGCCCCTGACGTTTTCCAAATGATTGATGAGCACCATATAGAGTTGATAGACGCGCTAATAATGATGTAATACACTGATTTCTATTTGTGAATTCTGAAATTATTTGCTCCTGAGCAATTTTTACTTGTGCATAGTCTGTTGTGGGAGTTACAGCACTATTTTCATTGATAATGAAGTCCTGAGATGCCGCATAAATTGAACCTGCAGAACTGCTAAATGCAATAGCACCGGTTTTGCGGATCAAACGTTCATCCAACTCTATTTGATGAAGTAATCTCTCAAGCGCTCTGGTTTCAGTGTTGAGATCACAAGCTAAACTGTTCATAGAACCTATTCCGGCCGCCCAATAAATTTCCCATTTATCCGACTCACTAACAAACACAGAAAATGCTTTTACTGCTGAAGTAATTTGACATAACAGTATTTTCTCATCGCCCCAATTAAAACGCTCATTCGGAACAAATAACACGTTACCATTACGGGTATGATTCCAGCATAATGCCTGACCTAAAAGACCATGACTTCCGATTACCCATATGCGACTCATCTGATAGTCCCAGACCTTGTTGGCTTCGTACTGACCATATATAATGGTTTCCCCATCGCAATAGTAAGGCTTAAAGCGAGATACTCTGCTATAACACCAAGGGCAGTCAAAATACAGCCGGAAAAGAAAGCTATTGTTATAATAAGTGAGGTCCAGCCTTGAATAGGCATATCGCCAAACATCTTCAAAAAAATTACATATCCAGCAAGAGAAGCAGCAATTGCAACAGAAAACAAACCCATGATCGTAATAAATCGTAAGGGCCGTGTCCCTAAAGCAATGATCATGTGCCAAAAATGAGCCAGTAGTTTCATATAGGAATATCCGGATGGCCTTGCCATTTCATGTCGCAACATAACAGGACAATACCCGATTCGCCCGGCAATCCATGATAAAGCAACATCCAGATATATTCCATTCCCGCAATAAGCCGCTAAAATCCGTCCTATTTCACCATCAATCAGCCGAAAACTGTTAAATTGACCAGAATTAGGACTATCAAGTAACTTATGAGCAATTCCTTTCGCCGTTCTGCTTAACAAATTTCGGAGCCACCCATGAGGGGGCGGCATTATCGGTTGAGCATAGACTACCTGCTGAGATTCAGCTAATGCTCTATCAAGAAGAAGACCTATATCACCAGGTGCTTGCTGGCCATCTTCGTCTATGGTAGCAATCCAATCACCGGTGGCACTTGCCATTCCTGCTAAAGTTGCTGCATGCTGGCCAAAGTTCCGGGTCAGCCACACCGGCCTGACAAATTGGTATTCAGCACTGAGTTCTTCTATGATTCGATCTGATGCATCCGGTCCGCAGTCATGAACAAGCAGCACTTCGCAAATGATATACTGATTACCGTTTGGCGACCTCTGTTCAAACGTCAACGGCAAAATTTCCTCCATAAGCAATGGAAGCGTTTTTTTGCCGGCATAAACAGGAATAACCAGAGAGACGAGATGCTTATGGGTCATAATTTCAAACAGTTATCTCATAACCGGCCTTGCAGCCAATTGTATGCAATAGCCGCATATTCATAGGAAATGATACGAATCTGATCAACATTTGCACTCCACTGTGGTGTGGCTGCAGGAGTATCGACAACTGCAGGAGTGTAAACAAGAAGATCAGGAGTCTCTTTTCTCCAGGTCCACAGGGCCCGGCGACCGTGATACGGTGCTGTCAACAAGATAATGGAGTGAGCACCTTGTTGCCGTAACTGCCGGGTGACCATCTGAACATTCTCAAAAGTGCTGCCGGGATATTGATCAAGAATATGAATTGCTGATGGAGATACTCCTTTTTCCAATAGGTAAAGCTTGATTACCTCTACTTCCGAAAGATCCTGATTTCTGCCGGATGAAAGATAAATGTGGGGAGCATAGCCTTTTTTGTAAAAACGAACCGCATCAAGCGCTCTGCGCTGGTAACTGTTGTTTCGATAAGAGGTTTCGCCATTGCCACTGAAAACCACAATAGCATCCGTTTTACGAGGCTCATGCCTTACAACCAGTTGATCTCCGACAAACCAAACCAGAGGCGTAGTGAAAATAATCAAATAAAGTGACACAATAATGACTATGCGCTCTGCCCAGCGAGTACGGGCGTCTTTGTAATATTTAGCCAGACTCTCTTTCCACGATACCGGCTGCTGTGACTTCAGCAGAAGATGCCGGTCTATAACCTCAACAATCCCGGAAAACCGCTTTTCCCAGGTATTTTCCCTTGCCACTGCAATACGATTATCTGTAACCACCTTTGATCTTATATGAGCGTCATCCAAAGCACGCGTAACCTTAGAGATAAAATCCATGTTATCCTGACCGATCAAGAGCGTATCGGGTGATCGCTCGGCAAAGGAGCGTACCTCACGGATATTGGTTGAAACAACAGCCTTGCCCATTGCAAGATATTCATTAAGCTTGCATGAGTATACACTATCAGTAAAAGCTGTGCGAAGATATGGAATCAAAGCAACATCAAATCCTTTTATATAGGCAGGAATCTCGTCATGCGGGCGGGGGCCGAGTAATTTTATGTTCTCACAGGTTTTAAGCCGGGCAACATCCGTAAAGAATGGCCCGACTAAAACAAATGTTGCAAATGGCAGTTGCCGCGCCATTTCTAAAAGCAGAGTCTGATCCAGCACACCGCTCAATGCCCCGACATATCCAATAACAGGCGAGGGAAATGCAGCAAGATCATCAGGAATATCGGCCCGCTCCAGAGCATGTGCAAACTTTGAAAAATCAACCCCGCAAGGAAATGCAAATACATGTTTCGCATACTCCTCTGCCCGCTCACGGATAGCTGCAGAGGTTACAAATACCAAATCTGCCTGACGGAACAGCATCTCCTCCCATGGCTTCAACTGCTGCACTTCAGGCGACGAGCCTGCCATATTATCAACGCAGTAATAAATAACCAGTGCCGCATCTATATCTTTAATAAGAGCCTGAGCCAGCGGTGTGGGTAAAAAAGTAACAATAACCGGATTATGAAAATGCGCGGACCGCATCCATTGCTTTACTGATCTCGACAAAACAAATCTATTGAGGCCTCTCGCAACACGGGAATAAGGGAATGGAAGAAACAAAGGTGAAAAAACCGTCAACCCGGGCTGTACTTCACGAAATCCACGAACACTTTTCACCCAGTTGATAATACGCTCACGCACACGTCCAATATCAGCAAGCCTTGGACCGCGAGCACCGGTATTCTCAACAAATAGCACCCTGTTGCCCTCACCTATCATAGATGTAGCTAACTGATGATGCATCTGCCAATGCGTCGACCAATCTATGGAAGAAATAATGACGACATTATTGTTTTTCATAAAGAAAATAGTTTATCAACCCGAACAAAAGGCTCAGCAATGTGATGCGGAAAACATCAGTCAACCTGTTTAATATTCAGCGGATCCTTACTACGCCAGCGATACCAATCCCAGTCTCCGGCAATTTTTTGTCGAAAAATTTTCTCATTGTCTTCGCTTAAAATAACACAGCGATTCAACATTAACGGTTCGCGTGAACCCTGGTTAATATCAAATCGGCTACAGGTGGCGAGTTGATAGCCTGCAGACAACGCTGCATCCCTCACCCTCCGGTCGGAAGAGCCATAAGGATAGGCCAGAGCTGTAACAGAGCGGCCGATCAGATCCTCAAGATAGCGCCTGCTTTCCCCCAGCTCAGCACGCAGTTGATTATCGGAACAATGATTCAGGTGACAGTGTGTACAGCCATGTGAACCAATAATCACACCCGGCAGTTGGGCTAATTGCTTCAACTCTCCAGGTGACAAAAAGCCGGGTTCATGATTACGAATAAAACTACTTGTGACAAAAACAGTAAAAGGAATGCTTCTTTCAACAAGCAGAGGAGCTGCAGTATTCAGATTGTCTGCATAACCATCATCAAAGGTGACTGCAATGTGCATATCACTCTTCGGAATCAGTAATGGCTGGAGCGGAACTGTTACCATTCCGGCAAGACTATCCAAATGCTCTCGAAAACGCTTTTCAGATATGGTGTGCAGACCAAGCTTATCGCCAAAGACAAGAGAGCCAACTGAATGGTACATCAATATCCGTAAACCTGAACGGACACGTTCATCTCTTCGGACTATTGCCGCACCGTTAGCAATAGATTGCATCACAAAACCTTTCCAACTCATGAATATCCGCGCCAAGCGATGATTCGATTTGCTATAACATGGAAAACAGAAGGCCTGGAATACTCCCACTCACCGAGATATTCAAGATCTTTCGCACCGGTTCCTCGTTTAAAATCATACACGCCGGCATTATTTACGGGGTCAACCCCGCCCATATCATACCATTGCACGTTACGATCCCTGCATTGCCTCATCAACTCCCAGAATGAAGCATGTGATGCATATACATTACGACCGGATGGAGTAGTTGCAGCAAAAATATCCCAGGCTTTCTCTCCATTAATCAACGCGCCGCGAAATGCAAGCATATTTCCATCCTCATCATCACAACGAACCAATACACACTTGTCATGAAATATGTCAACCATTGACTCAATTTCTTCTCGCGTAGTCTGCGGAGGCAGTTTTTTATAATGCTGCATCAAATCATAAACCCGGATCATCTTATCTATATCAGGATTTTTCCACAGGTATACCCTTAGATTTCGTTTTTCTGACCGACGCAAATTATGCCGCCAATTTGCACTGCATTGCTTTAAAGATTCAGCTTCCCTTAAAGCTGGCTGGTACACCAAACTCAACCCGCTCAGCAGTGGATAAGAGGGCCGCCGCCAACCCGATGCTGATAATGTTAACGCATCTTCAGATAATAATGGCTTCATGGAATTGAATCTGCAATACAATAATCGCGCGCCAACGATATCGCTAATCTGACCCTGCAAACCAGCATCCCAATGTGCAACATCGCCAACTGGTCCACCTGGAATCCAGGCAACTCCAATACTCAAGGGATAGAACTTTACCAGCACCTGCACCATAGCAGTGATAGTATGCCCATTTAGCCCTACAAGCCTTATCGGTCGCCAGCCAAAACGGGCTTTATGCTCACCCCATCGATAACTTTGATAAACAGAATAGTCATGAAAACCGCAAAGTAATGCATCCCATGCGACCTCTGTTCCACTCCATACTTGCCAGGTCAACATAGAAAATTTATCAACCATAATTGTTTGTAATGCGAAGGGGCATTTTGCTCAACTGCCACCGGAAGAGCCGGCCAATGAATACAATCAAAACCTTGCAAACGGGCAACTCGTTTGACCTGCTCTGCTGCTGCCTCTTCGGCATAAAATGGATAACCGTATGGAACCGTTCCTTCTGGAAGGTCATTAAAGAGCGGTTTAATATGCAGTAATGAAAGCAGCTCATGAAACACACCATAGAGCCTGCGGCGCCGTTCAATCTCTTTGGAAAAATTCTGTTTTGCAAACATTGACATAGAAACACGATGCGGTGCAGGCAGCGAAGGCATCACAAATTCATCCGCGCTTAGTGGAGGTGCTATGGCGTGGCCTGTCCGAAAGAACCGGAATTTTCGAATCAGCTCCTGAGAGAGCGTATGGAAAGCTATCCCGGTCTTCCGCTCTATAGATGCCAGGCAAGAGTTCATCCAAAATGACGGAGACAAAGATTCCTGACGAAAAGGGAGTTGTTCACTCATGCGGGACTGCCACTCCGGTGTGTTTGCCATAAGCATGGCGCCATCCGGCAATAGAAATGTTTTACGAATTGAAAAGAGGCCGAAATCCCCTCTTTCCCCCAATAGCCGCCCTGCGGCATCGCGGCTGAAAAAACCGTGTGCATTATCTTCAATCAGCACAGCACCATAAGCTGCACAGTAACGGCGAAACTCAAAAAGATCCTGCGGGAATCCGAAATAATTAACAACCAGCACTGCCCGCACGCGGTCCACAACAGGCAGCTCAAGGGGTTTCATGTCTCTTCCTACTTCATAAAATACAGGAACTGCACCTGCAGCATGAATGGGAGCCAGCAGATCTCTGCATATAAATGCCGGCATCAGTACCCGATCACCCGGCACCATCTGCATGCAGTTCATTGCCTCCGCAAGTGCATGACGAGCAAGACGGTAATACCGGACTTTTGACGCATATCTCTCCATATCAAACGGAAAATCAGATGCCGCATCGAGATTTAATGGCGCCATTTCAACCGTTATGCTCTAAAGTGGAATGCGCACATGCAGGGCTGAGCGCTGAAAATTTCTTCACCCTGTAACACATCAGGACAGATCACCGTTGGCTGGGATCATGAAAATAATCACTGTTTTCTGCAATGAAATGAGTGCTGACGGGCGAAATATCTTAATAATCCGAAATTATTTGATAAAAAAGAGTCGAATTGACCGAGCCGGCTTCCTGCTCTGCCTGGAAATAGAATGTGCAGTTCAGGAGTGAAAAGAATTTCACTCCATCGTTCGGAAACCTTACTGCCAAAAACCTCTTCAATGAACATTTTCTGTTCCTCCGATGCTCTTGCCAACCAAAAAGCCCCCGGTACATCTCCTTTTATAATGTAACTCTTCCTGAACAGTTGATAGAGCCAGCGTAAAGGCGGTTGAACATTCAGTGAATAGTTTACAAACAGACCGGAATGCGGTTTAAGTACCCGGAACGCTTCCAGCAAAGCCTTTTTAAAATCCGGAATATGCTGAAATGTCTGAACGGTCCATACCCCGTCAAAACCGGAAAACTCTTCATTAATCAAAAAAGGAAGCGCTGTCGCATCTGCATGAACAAGTGCCACCTGTCGCCCGACAAGATCACCCAGAACATTTTTGGCATGAGTCAGATTCGATCGCACAAAATCAATAATCACAACGCCAACATCCGGACGGTTCCGGGCAAGACGGCGCCAATGCCAGCCCCAGCAACCGCCTATATCCAGAATCAATGCTTTTTGAGGCATGTTCAGAAGAAATCGATCAACTTCATGATCCATCACCGGTATCGAATGACTGTTACTGATAACCCGCAGATAATTGTCATAACTATCCGCCGCTATACGTTCACGGAGTGATTTTTCGACCGATTGGGATGAAGAGATATCCGATAAGACTCGGCAATATATTCCATCAGTATCAACTGTATATTTATTTATAAATGCATATAATTGCGAATTCATGAGTTAATCAATGTAATTACATAGTCTTGCCGCAAGATTCGAATTAATGTACGCAATAAAGCCGATTGGAGAACTTTGAATCGATTGAAGAAGCAAAGAAATGCCTGATAGAATCTTCTTGCTTCTAAACAAATAAAGCGAGTCACCAAGCAATAAACGTGCGTTTATTTTACCCCATAAACGATTCTTGTCTTGCTCAAATGTCTGCAAATAGTATACATGATCTTTTAGTAATACCTCATGATTATGTCGCATTTTTTTATAATCTGAAGAGATATTATCCGTATCAATTATATATTCACCACAAATATCAGAAATAAAGTGGTATTGTCCGCCAAAACAAGCTATTCGCAGCCACATATCATAATCCTCTACTATCACATAATCTGAAGATTGATTGAACCGCAATGCATATTTATTAAGAAAACTCCGCCGAACCGTTGTCGCGGAGGTTGATACCCGATTACCCTCCATCAACATGATCCTGTAAATATCCGCGCTGTCCGGGCCATGCTTCAGGAGCGTCCTCCTGCCTGTCTTAATGTGAAATAACATTTCATTATGACAAAAAAGATCTATATCAGGAAAACTGTTGATAGTTTCTGATAATATTTTCAGCTTATCCGGATACCATAGATCATCAGCATCAAGAAAACATATCCAATCCGCTTGTGCAGCTTCAATACCCCGATTTCTTGGGGTTGCTGGTCCCCCGGAATTTTCAGCCCAATGATAATAAATTCTAAAATCATGAAATGACTCAACGGTCTCTCTTGTATTATCAGTAGAGCCATCATCCATTACGAGTATTTCATAGTCATTGAAAGTCTGTGCCAATACAGAATCAATTGCTTTTTTTAATATTTCAGCTCTGTTATACGTTGGAATAATTACAGAAAAGAATGGCTTCATACTATGAATATCCTTTATCCGTTGAGCAATTATTAATCTCTACTCCTTTCTGTAACAGTTGATCAAAATAATGAATCGTTTTAACAAGGCCTTCGTGCAGTGTTGTTTTTGGAGCCCACCCGAGAGCTGAAGTTGTTTTCGTCAAATCAGGCTGTCTCTGCTTTGGGTCATCCTCCGGCAAAAGCTCAAAATGAAGTTTAGATTGAGATCCCGTTAAATCGATAACCAGCTCTGCAAGTTCACGAATGGTAAATTCACTCGAATTGCCCAGGTTTAATGGCCCTGTCAGTGAATCAGGGGTCTGCATAAACAAAATAATGACATCGATAAGGTCGTCAACATAGCAGAATGATCGGGTTTGGTTACCTTCACCAAAAATAGTTATCGGTCTGTTTTGTAATGCCTGTACGATAAAATTTGAGACTACCCGGCCATCATCAGGATGCATTCGAGGGCCATAGGTATTAAAAATACGCCCGACTTTTATAGAAAGATCATACTGACGCCGATAATCAAAAAATAGTGTTTCCGCACATCTTTTCCCTTCGTCATAGCAGGAACGGATTCCTATCGGGTTAACATTCCCCCAGTACTCTTCAGTCTGAGGATGGATTTCAGGATCGCCATATACTTCTGATGTTGATGCCTGGAAAATTCGCGCTTTTAACCGCTTTGCCAACCCTAACATATTGATTGCACCATGAACAGAAGTCTTGGTGGTCTGAACCGGATCAAATTGATAATGCACAGGAGAAGCAGGGCAAGCCAGATTATAGATTTCATCTACTTCGACATAGAGCGGAAATGTCACATCATGCCTGATAAGTTCAAAATTTGATTTTTTCAGAAGATGGGCAATATTCCCCTTACTCCCTGTGAAAAAATTATCAAGACAGAGCACATCATGACCTGCTGCAACTAATTTATCGCATAAATGAGACCCCAAAAAGCCTGCACCCCCAGTTACCAACGTCCTTATGTAGGAACTCTTCATTTTATCTTTTGATGACATTTATGTTAGAGGTATTGCTCTATAACTGTTAATAGCAGATACCAACTTTTTCAATTCTTTAATCTTTGGCCGCAACCCGTTATGCCGATATGTTATCACAAAGACGGGAAATTCAGCAGCAATGTTCGCCAGCGAGGCAACTCCGGATCAAGCGTAAAGAATACACTCCTGCCCTCTGTGGAAATTGAGGAGGTAGAAGCCGAAATCAACGCATCAGCCAGCTCTTTTGGCGAACCGGCAAAAAAAACACCTCCCCTCCCGCGAAGAGGATTTTGATTGAGGTCATCAGAGTCAAGAACGGAAACTACCGGCACCGACATACAATAGGCATCTACTGCTGCTGAAGTAGCATTACTTGTATAGGCAACGTCACAGGCTGCAACAAGTGTCCATATTGGAGCCATTGTTACATTCATCCGCAAATGCGGATAATCTTCCGGTACTATCGGGCAATTTGGATGGGGTTTGACGATAATAGTCAAATCTACCTGCATTAAAGGTACTGCCTGTTCAAGCAGGCGCATTTGCTTCCGGGTATTGCTCTGTAAATAATCCCCGAGAACAAGAAGATGCACAACAACATTCGATGGCATCAGCACCCGGTTACGCTTCGCTGTAAAGTCCGATAAATAGATGTAGCGAAGAGCTTCAACTTCAACGCAATCTGCTTCAGGATACCCTCCTTTCAGATATTCATCCAGTGCAGCTACCCCATTAAGTGCGACCTTGTCCGGAAGGGGCAAATCATTCACACCTGTTCGCCTGTAACTTCGGGAATCAAAAAAATAACGAAGATCCCAATATCGAACCGTAGAGTGCGGAGTACCTATTAACAGGCCATGATCAGCATGTTTCCATGCATGAATACATGCAAACTCCCATGCCTGATTCTCCTGCAAGTAAACACCG
This sequence comes from Candidatus Chlorobium masyuteum, assembly GCF_011601315.1. Taxonomy (NCBI): domain Bacteria; kingdom Pseudomonadati; phylum Chlorobiota; class Chlorobiia; order Chlorobiales; family Chlorobiaceae; genus Chlorobium; species Candidatus Chlorobium masyuteum. The sequence goes on from NZ_JAAORA010000001.1 coordinate 249,458, forward strand.
GCTCGTTGTTTTGGCAATTCATTAATCGCAGATTCGAATAAACGAAAAAAAAGGAGGTTCATCAAGGCTGCCGGGCCTTTTAATGCATTCAGCCATTCTTCATCGAATAATGGCCAGAGATTCACGGAAGCAGCTCTTGAAGAGGCGATCGTTTTTCGTAAACCTCTGCTCACCATTGACAGTCTGAAAGCATCGAACAAAACCATCAAAACAACTTTGGCACTCAAAAAAGAATCAAGAGTAACATGTGTCTGACTTCCTTTGCCTGTTATGTTGAATTGCTTCAGGGTAATAGCAGCTTTTTTGGCTGATGGATGCAATCCATCCTTTACATATAAATGAAGCCAATTGGTTTGAACACCTTCCCGCTGCAGATTATCCGGCAGATGCGCCCAGTAACGGCTCTTGAAACAACCCTCTTTAGCCGCGTCAGGATCCAGATTAAAAAAATATGAGATGAACGTTAGCTGACCGGTTGTTTCTCTCCAGGCCTTACGCCCTGAATCCCTTAAAGGCCAACGATGAAAAAGATAATATCCCAATGAGAAAAGCGCCTGAAAGGAATAAGGAAAGCGATGATAGCAGCGTTTTAAAAAAGTTTTCGGCTTTGCCCGGCTCACTTTCAGACGCTGCCATTCAAACTTCAATCCTGAGTCAGAGCACCATAACCGAATGCATTTTGCCAGTCGGCCGTCATCGCTGGCAAGTATCACTCTGTCAAAGGTCCGGCCAGTTGCCCAAAGCGCAAAGGCTAATAGTCTGAAAGCAACGGTAATCTGAGGAGATTTGCTGTAGTTGCATTTCTCCGCCAAATGTGTCATCCACCAATAACTGAACCCGGATCGTATTTCCAATCGGTCAACAACACGCTGACCATTGATACGCAACTCTCCAAGATTATAAATCCACGACAGATAGCTTGCTTTCAAAGCAGCTGCATTCTCTTCAATCAGCTTCGGAATTGAAACTTCTCTTGGCGAAACACCATCTCCAAATCTGCGCCAGAGCATCGAAGTCCAATCGGCCATAACCGGCGGAATCTGCTCTGAATCCCAGATAAATAGTTGTTCACCGGTAGCTTCACTGTTCTTCAAACGAACTCAACTATTTAATTTTGCCATCAACTCTTCCACTTTTTTAAGATCGTCCGGAGTATCAACAGCCTGTGTATTGTGAATGGTTCTGGCCATACGCACTTTCAGGCCATGCTCAAGAATTCGCATCATATCAACTGACTCTGCAACTTCAAGAGGCGTTGGCGCCAATTCAGTATATTCAATTAAAAAGTCACGCCGGAAAGGAATAATACATACCTGCTTACCCATGGGGACTTCAGCAGCCTTGCTCCGCGTTGGAATAGGCTCCCTTGAAAAATAGAGCGCATTCATCTTCAGATCACATACAACCTTGATACAGTTCCGATCCTCAAATTCAGCTGTGTCCTTAATTTGACCCAACAGATTAGTGACCTGAATATCTGAATCATCCAGCATCGGCTGCACCGCTTCAGCAATCATGTCAGGATGGGTCATCGGTTCATCACCCTGAACCATTACTACTATGTCATACCTTGTTTTATGAGCTTTCTCCAACAGCAGTAAAGCTTCAGCACAACGGTCTGACGCACGCTCATGCTTATCTCCAGTCATAACAGCAATGCCGCCTGTCGATTCTATATAGTCATAGATTACTTGATCGCAGGTCGCTACTGCCACCAGATCTAACAGGGGAGAACGAAGAACACGATCATACACATGGCCGATCATCGGCTTTCCGAGAATCGGGGCCATAGGTTTACCCGGAAAACGTCCACTACCCATGCGTGCAGGTATAAGCGCAAGAATTTTCATAGAACTTTTCAAATCATTTTTGCTTGAACATCCCTATCTCTTTCAGTGATAGCAAATACTTTCTCAAGGAAGGGGGTATTGTGGTTTTTCAACACTTTGATGCAGAAAAACCGAGTCTATGGAATAGGCAATAAACAGATAACCCTCTTTTATCCGTTGCTGAAGTATAGCGACATCCGGCATGACTACATGCAAACCGCAGGAAATGTGGTGCTTTCTGCACAGTTTAAGGATATGGTCCATTGCTGAAATAAACTCACTCGATTCAAACTTTGCAGTCTGCCCCATGGAGGCGGACAGATCATACGGCCCAATCATAATCGCATCCAATCCCTCGACACACAATATTTCATCAAGGTTTTCAACAGCACAAATATGCTCAATCATAGCAACCAGCAGCGGAGCCTGAGCCTCTATACAATAAGCGTCAAAATGCTTGCCGAAAAGATTCGCACGAGAAAACCCGACACCGCGCTTGCCGGCTGGCGGCCAGCGGCATGCATCACGAACCTGGATCAACTGGGATGCACTTTCAATCATGGGAACAATCACACCACCGGCACCGGCATCAAGCGCCTGCTTGCAATCCTTGAAACTTCCTTCTGCCAGACGCGCAAGAGATAACGTACCACCCAACTCCAGAGCACGAAACAGATCCGGTAACTGATTCACCGCAAATGCACCATGCTCCATATCTACTGCCACCCAGTCATAACCCGCCTGCCCCATTATTTCGGCAATAGAAGCATGAGGAATCTGCATCCAGCTGCCGACAGAGGGCAGGTTTGCTGCAAGTAATTTGCGTATACCGAAAATTTTTTCAGGACGATTCATAGCACAGTAAAATCTATTAAATACGGATCAGTATAATCATCGAATAACCGGTCTTATATCCATTGACTCCTTCATTGCTCCATCAAGCATCCAAGAGATACAATATCTGCAGACTACAAACAGTGAGGCGGGTGTTATGCTCATTATTTACTCTGGACGATGCCATATCTGGTTATAACTGTGTCCAAACCTCTCAGAACCTTCAAACATTTCAGCATGCCGTTTTTCTTTAAGCTCCATCCCGGAAGCCTTCAGATAATGAGCAACATCATCCGCCTGTTTGTTAAAGTCTTCATTAACCTCAACCAGCATTCCTTTGACCTTACTGAGAACGCCCACCCCCCCCTTGACTATCAAGTGTTCAATCCCGTCCACATCCATTTTTATGTAGTCAGGTTGCGGAATAAGAAGCCGGTGAATGGCATCTTCCATGGTAAGTCCGATTGTTCTGAATTCAAAAACCTTCTGCATAGGAAGACCATTATCGCCAAAAACCTCGCCAAAGGATGAAAGCGCACCACCCCATTCAGTCGAAGTCATATTAAGTGTACTCGTTTGCAAAAAATCACTTAACGGCAAAGGAACAACCATTACGCTATCAACAAGGTGATTGGCAAATATATTTCGAGCAAGAAGTTCAAGATTGAAAACCGAAGGTTCAAAAGCAAAAACCCTGCATTTTCTTGCTTTTGCAGCATAACAGCTATACAGTCCGATGTTTGCACCGATATCCCATAAAACAGAACCCTCAGGAATACGATCAATCCACTCCAAAGTTTCAGGTTCCTTGCTCGTAAATGTTTTTATCCTGAAGTCACATATTTGATTCGGTATGCCAAATTGTAATTTCAGATTGTGATAAGAGACCTCGGCCAATGTCTCCATCGAGGCATGAAGTATCTGACTCAGGAGATACTGTCCAATCCTGTTTCGGCTACACGTATTAACCAGTAAACGAACTATAGTGTTTATTATTCGTTTAGCCTGCGCATTCATTCAGCTCTTCCTTTCGAGGAATATTGTTCCTTCTGAATGATACCAATCAACTCCAGCAACCCCTGTCCTAAATCGACATGTAAAGGCGGAGTGTATTTTCTTCCTAAACGAGTTTGATAGGCATAGGGAGTACGAATGTAATGGCCTGCGTGTTCCGATTCAACAAAATCAACATCCTGGGAGAGTCCAAGTATTTCAGCAAGCATCTTCATTAAATCGATCACACGCATCGGATTCTGCCCTGTCAATACTACATGCTGATTTAGAAACTCATCTCCGAGAGCCGCCACACTTGCGCGGGCAGCATCTTCAACATGGATATATTCACGCATAGCCTCCGGACTACCCTCATAGAGAACACGTCCGGTTTCAACTGCTTTATTAACAATGCGCCACAAACCATTATGATGGTCGGATCGCGGACCGTAGAGGGAGCCATAACGAAGCACGGTGAAGTCCAGCCCATAGCGATGCTGATACTCTTCAACAAACTGTTCCGCAGCATGCTTGCTGCACCGGTAGAAACCCCCTTCTCGACTGTGCACATAAACCGTACTTGCATATACAAAGCGCTTCACACCATGCCGGTGGCAGGCCTCAAGCAGCATCGTATTGCCCAGCACATTTACCCTGACCGCTTCGATTGGCTTATCGACAGCCTCATCAAGATCCGCAATGGCGGCAAAGTTATACACAGCTTCGCAACCCTGAACAGCTCTGTCCAAAGCACGCTCATCAAGAATATCCGCAACGGTCATGGTCTGGTCTGATCTTTGCCAGGGAGAGGCTACCTGATCATAAATAACAACAGCATAACCAGCCTCGGAAAGTTGATCACAGACATGCGATCCAAGAAAACCCGAACCGCCAACTACACATACTTTTTTCATATCCATCTCATAGTCTTTGCCTTTGTAGTTCATACTCTTCTGCGGGCACAACTCCCGTCAAAGCTTGTCCGGCAAGAAAACGCACGACCTCTTCAGTCGCTTCAATCTCCATTCTTGTCCGGCAATCTATCGACATGGAGCCCATATGCGAGGTCAACAAACACGTATCAATCCCGGTCAGTTCACCACAGTATGGTTCATGCTCAAATACATCAATAGCCGCCCCTCCAAGATACCCAGATTTGAGCACCTCAGCCAGATCATGCTCATTGATAATTCCTCCCCGGGATGTATTGATGAGCAGTGCATCAGATTTCATTTGCATCAAATGTTCTCTTCGGATCAGGTTTTTCGTATGAACGGTCATGGGAAGATGAAGTGTAATCACATCAGCCTCCCGATAAATCTCTTCCTTACCCACCCACTCCAGCGTCAACTCATCGGACAAATGGTGATCCGGATGTATATCATTGACAAGTATTCGTGGGGAACCAAAATCAGAGAGGTGCCGCAACACTCGTCCTCCGATGCGACCGGCACCAATAATACCGATCGTAACTTCAGAAATTCGCCTCCCGAAGTAACGATGCCATTCACCGCGATGCATCTCTACATTGGCAAGATGTACAGAGCGCAGCAGTGAAAGCATAAGCCCGATCGTCAGTTCTGCTACTGCAGGAGCTGGCGCATCCGGAGTATAACTCACCTTGATACCTCTCCGTTCTGCCGCAAGCAAATCAATGCTGTCAAGTCCGATACCGACACGTGATATCAGCTTCAGACGACTGGCACGGTTCATAACCTTCTCGGTTATAAGTTCAGTGCCTGCAATAACGACATCAAAATCGGAAATCATCTCTTCCATTTCGTCTTCCGTTAACTTGCGACATAACGGATTGATACAATACTCTATGCCGGCATCCTCAATAATCTCCAGCGGAAGACGATTCCTTTCAGCGAACGGAACGGTTGTAATAAGAACTTTAGATACTTTTTTCAATTGTATAGAATGACTTTATCTTGAAGATAAATACTATAATAAATAATCAATGATTAATTTTTTTCATCAACAAGTATTCATATTTTTTTTGCGACTATATTTCTCTCAATAACACCATGCCATTCCTGTTGCCAATTATCAACACAGGAAGCATATTTATTAACAAATGAGATCCTGGCTTTTTGTACTGACGCAGATTCCCACCAGGACATAATATCGGCATAATTTTTATCTATAAATGCCGCAGCTGATGCAGGCGTCTCATGCAGTATTCCAACAGAATACAGCATGGATATAAAAGGCATAGCATGATCCGAAAAGGCAAATATTTCTTTATCCAAAAAAACAACAGTAGGAATGTTATTAGCAAGTGCTTCTAACGAAGCTGTATTAAAATAATTTGAAACAAATAACCTTGAATACTTTAATGCAGTCAAAAAAGAGCGCCTCGAAGAATCATACCTTAAACCAGGATGCTCATAATCAACTCTTTCTTTTGTGCAATTTCCGAATCTATTATCATCAGGATATATACGAATAATGATACGACTTTTATTATTTAGGGCGGAGAGAAACCTTATCGAATCCGCAAGATAATTATTCATAGCAGCGGCACCCATAGGAACATAATGGAAACGAAAAACATACCTTGGAAGGTCGTTTATACAGAACAATATATCTTTTCTTTGTTTAATATTATAACTCTTGTTTTTGAATATCGGTATTGAAAGCGGTTTTGTCTTTTCATCATCAACCCAGCCAGATGTAAAAAACAGATCCGAGACATCGCGTTCATACATTTCCGAGGGATTCAGCTTATCTACACCATAACCACCACCATGCTGCAATGAATAGATGTTCATTATCTTGTACTTTTCAGCAACATATATGCTCCGGCATACATTGCCGGCAATTTGTGATGTTAAAAATGAAGACGGATTTCTATCTTCTTTTTGAAATACCTGAGCATGAAGTTCCTTATATCCCTCTAAATATATAATCGGCAAATGCTTTAATATTATTGATGACAATAACGACTCGAAGTGATCTCCATTCATTTCCAGCTTAATCTCTTTTCGATACTGAAGGTCCGGCTTGCAACTGATATCAATATCATAGTTGAAATTATCAACTAAAATATTACCCCTCATTCGGATAAAAAGAGATATCATCTGAAAAAAAGTAAGCGGCACATCACTTAAGCAAAACGTATGTAACTTTGAAATACGCCCGGATATTATCCTGTATATATTGCTTTTAGAATATTTTTTAATTGTTCTTTGATATCTGCTCTTCTGCAATAAAGGATTTAGCAGCTTTTTATTGGAATACTGAATTTCCATTAAAATCAAAAGATCAGAGTATATTTGCAGTTGGTATCTATCATCATTACCGGTTAAAAGAACCTTGAAATAATCAATCGGATCGACAGGAATATAGTGTTGATCTTTATCGAGGCTCCAGGTATGCAGATCGGGATATAGGGCTATTGCGGTTTTTAAATGGATATACTTGTCGTACAATTGATGTATAAAATGAAATGGCCATGTACCGAGCAACAGCTTGTAGTATTTGATCTCATAATCAACACCATGGTAGGAATTTAAAACTCTGGTTAATTCTGTGTATAATTTTTCAAGAATAAGCTGGCAATAACGTATTGCCACTTCTGTTTTGGATCCGGAATCCCAGTAAAAAGGGATTATATCAGAATCAAAAGACTTTTTTTGTTTTTTTTCAGAATAAAGCAGGCACCATTCTCCTAAATATATCAGCTTTCCGGAAGGATTCCAGAATTCTCTTGTAGAGGTAGTAGCTAAAAACATATTCCACCACTATGTCTATCTATTATTTTCAATTTTAGACTATTATATCTATGCAATAGATTTCCTTTTTTCAGAGTCAAGCACATTCACTTTTTCAAGTAATTCATTTCTTAATCTGTTATCTTTTTCGGCTTTTTTTATTAATGGCCAATAACTTTTATCAAGCTTGATATATAATGAAAATGTATTGTATAAACCAATCAACTCCGGATCAGACAAATATGGATTTTTAATTATCGGCAGGGTCCCATCACCCGTTATATCCTGATTCTCAGAAATAAGCTTTTCCTTTATACATAGTTCTCGTAATACCGTCCCTTCATAAGGCATAAATATAGAAAGCGAAACCGATCCGACCTCACAGGATTTATTAAGCTCAATTGTTTCCATGATGTCGCTTCTCTTCTGAAAAGGAAGTCCGATAATATTGTATGACCGTGTATCGATACCTCCCTCTTTTACCATTAAAAATGACTGGATAATTTTCTGATTAGTCATATTTTTATCCAAATACCTCGATCTATACTGCTCATTAGCACACTCGATCCCCATATTTACGCAAACACATCCCATTCTTTTAAGTGCCGCAACTTTTCCGGGTGTTACACAATGAACAGTAGCATCACAAAAAAAAGGCAAATTAATTTCACGTACATAAAGGCTTGATAATTCCTCAAGCACCTCTTCTCTTTGAGCAACAAATGTTCCATCCACAATATAAACAAACTCTATGCCGTAATGATCCTTATAATACTTCAGCTCCTTAATAAATTTTTCAGGAGATTTATGCCTGTATCGTAGTTTATTTCCATTTTTACTGTATTGTTTTTTTATTATCTCATTCCCACAATAGGTGCAGCGATAAGGACATGTTCGAGAATACTCAGCAAGAGCCATCTTCAAAAGCCGACCTCTATATGGGCCATATATATGAAATAATTCAAAAGGGCTCCAGTCCGGCATCGGCATCGAGTCCATTGATTTCGGCGCCCTGACATTATTTAATATAATTTGCCCGTTTTTTTTATATCCAATATTTTCAACATCATAACCTTTTCCTCCTTTCAATAAATCATCGACTAAATCAACTATTGCATCTTCTCCTTCACCAACACAAATATAGTCTACACAATTATTACGTAATATTTTATCAGGCTCTATATTTACATGTATTCCTCCAAATATTATTGGTATATCTTGATATTTCAATTTTATATGATTTGCAAGGGCAATGTTTTCATTTTTCGCCTGTGAAAAAACACTGAATGCAATTAAATCAGGCCGTTCTTTTTTGATGAATAAATCGAGATCATCTTTCATAGAGGATTTTTTAATTTTAACCCCTATAGAAGAATAGTCAATCATCTTGAAAATACCGGCTTCCTCCTTTTTCTTTTCTTCAAAAAGTCGTTCATGTTCTTCGTAAAACGACGTATCAAATACAACGACCTTGTATCCATTATTTTTAAGTGCACCTGATAGATATGAAATATTAAGCGGTATCCCTGTTCGCATTCTATCATTAAAGAAAACGAACATCACCTTGAAATCTTTAGGCATCTATTTGGTTATATTGATTTAATTTAAGCCACTCAATAAAGTTATTACTTCCCGGCTTTCCGGGCTGGATTGACACGTTCCAACATTATTTCGAAATGTTCGCAATATCCGAATTGTGCCAACAAGACGATATCATTGTTTAACAGCCCGTTCCTGGTGTTATCAACACAAGCTTCAGCGTTGCTTGCTCAAACCAGCACATGTGCTACCGAGCGGAAGAGCCTGTCATGAGAAGGTATCCGCTGCAAAATCTTGGTCAATCCCAAGAGATGCGTGCCGTAGCGCTGAAATGCATCTCGCCGCTCAAGGAGCTGTTCATCGGTGAAATAAAAAGAGAACACCACTCTGTCAGCCCGATAAAAATCACGCAGTCGTCCGGTACCCGCCAAAAGCCATGACAAAATATCGTAGCGGAAACTCACCTGTGACAGCTCGGTGGTGATGTTGCTATCAAATATGCCGGTCAGTTTGCATTGAAGGTAGCGACGTATTTCTGCGATTTCATCGACAGCACTCTCCAGCTCCCTGGCATCGGCAACGCTATCCCTTACCAGATCCTCTGCAATCCTCGTTATATAGTCAAGCCACGAGACGATATGATGACTCAATATCAGTGTCTTGTGCTTGTAAATAACATTGCCACCAATCTCGCCTCGGACCAGTTGCTCATAATTTTCTGGTCTGCCATAGAAGCATCGGAGCTCCTCTTCTGAGTTGAAAAGCTCAGCTTTCGTATCAGCAATAAAACCGTCAAAAACCAGGCGAATGTCTGGCGGGAATTCCTCGCGTCTCTCCCAGACTGCTCTTAGCCATGTAAATGCAGAGATCCCATAGTCCTCAACGTAATCAAGAATCTCACGAAAAATATAATTGTTGAATGCAACCTCAGTCGCAAGCGCAAAACCACGGATATTCAGATAGTCTTCGAAAGTAATGCTGTTATGACTTATAGCTACCTCTTCCACGTCAAAAATCAGCTCACCTTCGTACTCGCCAAAATCGTAGGGAATCAGACGCCACTTGCTGACATACCCCCAACTTCTTCGGTATTCAGCCTCCTTGTAATCTGTTCCGTAAAGCAATTGGATCGTATGTGATGTCACCTTGGATGCACCGGCCTCTATCAACGTCTCGACACCGCTCAGAAAGGTTTCATAAGTTTCGCCCGGCAGCGGCACAATCACTTCTGCCTGCCCCGTACGACCCTCCTGAATAAGGGCGAAGTTGACCTTTTTGTAGTGGTCAAGCTCGATGTTGTCTCGCTTGATGTTCTCAAGTACTACCGGGTCAAGGGATTGGACAGACATGCTCACCAGAAGCGCCGAACCAAGAATCTCGGTCGCCTTGATGATCCGCTCGTGGTTGTTCTTACCCGTCGTTGCTATAAGGCCCATGGGCCAACCATACTTGTCCTGCATATATTTGATCGTGCTGCAAATTTCAGCGTCGCGAGGGTACATTCCGAAATTATTGTCAGCCAGGGTCAGATGCGACACGCCAACTGCAGAAACGCGGGGAGCAATGTATTCAAGCTCAGCCTTTATGTACTCAAGTGAGAACATATTTATTTTGTTGAAATAGCGATCTCCCGCATTGCAAAAATTGCAGGTAAATGGACAGCCACGAGTGGTCTCGACCATCGGAGTCAGCTTTCCGTCAAAAAACTCATCGAGCAGCCCCGTTACATAGGGCGAAGGGATATCGTCCAGTGCCTTGATTCGATCCTGCGGTGGTCCCGACACAAGAGAACCATCACCTGGCGACAAAAACTGGCAGCCATCTATTGGAGCCTCTTTCATGCCAGAAAGATTGCGTACCGCCAAATAACGACGAAGAAACTGTAGAAAAGCCACCTCACCCTCGTAATAGACATGAAAGTCTGTGTTCGGGTGCGTTCGATGATATTCAAGCTGTCCGGATTGGCTGAACGGATAATTGGTACCACCCTGGATGGTTACCACCGCCGGATCAAGACGTTTGGCATAACCCAGCATCCATTCCGAAAGGTTACTGTTCCATACATAGTTGCTGCATCCGAGGATATCCGGAACACGCTCCTTCAAGGCTGCGATCAGTTTTTCAGGGTACTTGAACAAACGTACAGAAATCGCATCTCCCAGATATTTATTCGCATACGCTGCTATCAAACCGATGTTCAGTGGAATGCTTTCGGTAGCCACCATGACGCCGGTGTGAGTTAAATCTGCAAGATATATCAGAACCTTTCGGCATTCAGGAGCTGTTGTCTCTAACATTTTAGGCCTGATTTCAATGATTGTGCATAAAGAACTTTACATGCACTGATAATGCCCAACACGGTCGACAGGGGAAAGTGTTTTTCCTGGCGTCATTTTCCCACCTGCTGAGCACGATTGACATAGTTTTCTATGGTAATTTTCCGTCCACCAACATAGGCAGTTTCATCCGGAACGGCTTTACGCGGGTAGTAGCAATGACGACAGACCTCAAGCTCCTTGAAGCCATCAGGGTGACTGTGCTGTTGCCTGACGTTATTCATAGCATCTCCATGCCATATTTCATGTATCGTTTGCTGATAGGCATCGCCTACCGGATGGAGCGCGTCTTCGTCGTTACTGCACATCATCACCTTGCCGTCACTGCCAACAACCAAACGCTGGTAGAGTTGCGGACAGGCAAAATTCTCCTCATACACAATTTGTAAATCATTGTGTAAATAGTCAATGAGCGGATTGTAGGCAATCAAATCAGTATATGGTTCCAATGCCTCGAAGTATGCTGTAGGATTTTCTCGAATTGCAGGCCATATCCCTTGCACCTTGATAACCGGCTTCATAACCCCTATTTCGGTTTTCAGTGCTTTTATCTCCTTTAACCGGCCCAGTGTCTCTTCCCATTTGAGGGGTTTGCGAATACTGTTATAGGTTTCACCGATCCCGTCCACGGAGATGGTAATCCAGTCAATACCGGCCTCAACCGCTTTGCGAAGATAATCGCCTGTGAACTTCTTGCCATGGGTGAGAGTTGAAACTTCCTTGATGCCGTTTTGTTTGGCATAGGCAACGGCCTCTATAAAATGCCTGTTCAAAGTTGCTTCGCCACGCAAACTCAGGCGAACGGCAAAAACCTTGCCTGCAATTTCATCGATAATTTTTTTGAACAGGTCGATCTCCATATACTTGCGATCGACTTTACTGAGAAATGCTTCAGTTGTGGTGTAGCACATAGGGCAGTTCAGATTGCATCTGGAAGAGAGTTCCAGATCAACCAGTAGTGGATAATCACGGATCTGACGGGTTTTAGCTAAATCGACCCATAATCGCCGATACTCTTCATACTCTTTTTCCCATCCCTGAGCAAGTTTTTCGCTGAAGGCACGAGTGCGGTCAGGTGTATCAAGATCGAAATGTCCCTTGTTGATTGGAATATATCGTTCTTCGTATGCGCTCTCCTCAGGCAATGAGTCGGAAATTTCAGAAGCTCCCTTGCTCTTGATTGATGTGTCGTTCATGCACTCAGAATTAACATATAATAACATTATTACACCCCGACGCATTCGACATAATTCTTACAACGATAGCTTAACTTCACGGTAATCCCGGTTACTCATGCTTGTATATCTGATAATAGGACCTTAAATCACCCCCAAAACCAAGTTTGAACCATCCGCGTTTTGGACTGTTTACCCCTTCCATATCAACTTGAGCAACTCCAATGCGGTTCGCCAGATCAACAAACGCACACCAATGTGCATAGCTTCCCTGATAGGCTTCGCTGATTTCAGGATGACCGGCACCAAACAGGTAATATGCCCGTTTCCGGTCCCATCCATAAACCACAATGTAGACAACTTCATTCAGATGATTTTGTACTGAATAAATCGCGGCTTTATTCTGGTATTGTAAAGCGTTCACCAAAGTTGCCATCCTGTAAAGTTTTTCTTCCGGTACAGGTTCACCCTGCCTTTCCATAAGGTCACGATAGTAGGCAATGAAAACAGATGTATCGTGCATCATGACCATCTTTGCTCCCTTTTTTTGCGCTTCACGTATATGACGTTGACGCAAGGTCTCCATAGCTCGAAAACAGTCACTATCTTCGAAATTATCCATCATACCCTTAAGTGTACTGACATCAACACAAGATGTATAGCGCAAGTCGAGCTGAAATTTATTTTCGGACACAGTTTCATGGTAGTTATGCCACATGAAAGGCCTTAAATCCTCGAAATCAGGAGCCAGTGCCAATTCAATCCGGCTAAAGTTGTGATCCAAAAACTCAATAACAGCTTCAGTTATTGCAAACCGTTCAAAACGGCTGCGAACCTGCTTTTTTGTATCATCAGGTACAAACATAAGGCCATTGTGAATAACAAGATCATCGAGTTCACAAGTTGTCCGGTTATCACCATAAACAAGACACAGTGCCCCCTTTACCTGACGACCCTGATGAATGACAAACAAGCCGAAATCACGACCGCATGCGTTAAGATATTGTGATTCAGAAAACAACGTGCCCTGAGGAGATGCAGCAATAATCTGATCCCATTCCTCCATACAGGAAGGAGCCGTAACGGTAAATTTGGCTTTATCAGACAAGCGCCAATACTCCTTTCTCTGTAAGACGATTTATGAGTAACTGAAGGGTTTTTGTATCCACTGCGAGACGTTCAGCTATACTCTCCGAATCAAGCTTTCCGTCACACAAAAAAAGCAGCCAGAGAATTATGTCAAGTTCTGAACAGCCATTCGGCTCGGGCTGCTGAGCCCCTCCGGTTTCGGGATAGAGGCTGTGGCGTGACAGCATTACTTCACAGTCAGGCAGAGTGTTCCGGTAGTAGCGCAGGGCTTCCAGCTTGTCAATCAATCTGCTGTAGAGCCCAAGCGTTTCACTGATCTGCTGTCCCGACACAAAATCGAGGTTGTCCAGAGAGGTGTGGTACTCGGGATATTCATAGTATCGGTCACGGCATATTGTTGCCGTGTTGATACGGAACCCCTGCGAGGAGTACTGGCGCTCATCACTTCCGTGAATATCGAAGGGGTAGGTCAGGTACTCTTCGCCGGTTTCATTCAAAACCTCTTCAATAAGCCGGTTGATAACATGACCCTCCTCAAAGCTCCTCTTGTAACCGAATTTTCCCGGTCCGCCAACGGTGGTAATAACCAGACCGGTATCAATCCGCTTCATGGGTGATTCGTTCAGTGCAGAGTAGGCAACAGCTCCAATGGTTTCCGGCACAAAAACAATGCGATAGGAGTAATATCGATCGCTCTTTGCCAACAGCTCGCGTGCAAGAAAAGCCGTCAGCAGAACACCGCTCAGACTGTCATTGGCCATTGCCGGATGGCAGATATAGCAGGAGATCAGAATCTCCCTTCTGGATTGCCCCGGTATCAGCAATTCGCCATAAGTGAGTGAACCCGGTTCAAGCGAAGAGTCGATGACGACCTTGTAGGGCTCTTTCTTCTGTTCAAGGTCACGGTATTGGGCGGCAGTAAGACAAAACCCCCAGTCCCGCTTGTAATAGCTGGTACGATAGGGAATAGCATCCGGAATTTCGGGATGAAGATGCAGTCGGGACTGTAGCTGGCTCCAGGTATATGTACCCTGCACCGGTTCGCTGTAGCTGACAAGATGGAGGTTGCTGACATTGAAATCCACAATACGACGATTGTCCATTGTGGATATGCTGGCGTCGCGGATATTCCATTCATCAGGAACCACCCAGTCATAAACCCTGGTGCCTGATGGAACTTCATGAACAGTCAAAGGGATAATCTCCTGCAGAATACGAAGGGTCTCCCGGTTTCCATTACCGGTGATACTGCGGCAAATCGGAAACAGCCGCCGCAGAAAACCATCTATTTCCTTCGCCAAATCAGGCACCGAACATCCTCCACTGCAATACGGTATCTTCAGCGATATCCTCTGTTGCCCTGCTGCCGATCAGATTATCAAAATCACGGGGATCAATACCGCGTCCCGGTCGTTTCCATGTTATATCTGCTGAATCCACCAGTTTGCCTGCTGGAATAGCTCTTGCTGAAACGAGGCTCCGCCTCGCATTGGCCCGCGCCGGAGCTTCGCTCTCAAGCGGCTGCTTGACACGCTCTCCCAAAAGCAGATCAAGCACCGCCATGCGTTTACGAAAACACTTGATGTCCTCCTTGTCCATGGCGTGATAGTGATCGTTGCCGGGAAGCGACTTGTCAAACGTAAAGTGCTTTTCGAGAATTCGGGCACCGAGCAGGGCCGCAACTTCAAGTGTTTTCATCTCTCCGGGCAGGGTATGATCGGAATATCCTATCAACAGGTCAGGAAACTTGCGCGACAGTTCCGGAATCATGGCAAGGTTGGCGTTTACATCCGCTGTCGGGTAGTTGAGGACGCAGTGGAGCAGGGCAAGCGGGTTTCCGTGTGCCTGAATCCATCCGGCTGACTGCTCGACCTCCCACATCCATGCTGCTCCGGTAGAAAGGATAACAGGCTTTCCATACCTGCAAAGAATATCAATGAAGGGCTTGTTGTTCATGTCTGATGAGGAGATTTTATAAACATCCATCAGGTCATTGAGAAACCTTGCGGACTCGACATCAAAGGGTGTGCTCAGAAACTCGATGCCACGGTCCTGACAATACCGGGCAAGCACCTCATATTCCGATTTCCAGAACCTGTCGTACTTTTTAAACAGACGGTATTGACTCTCTGTCGGCTCCTTGCTTAAATCCCAATAGGATGGAGAATCCTTTGAAGCAATGGTCTCCGCCTTGTAGCTCTGAAATTTGATAGCGTCAGCCCCTCCTTCAAGTGCCTCGTCAATCAGCCGTTTGGCAAGATCCATATCTCCCTCATGATTGACCCCCGCTTCGGCAATCAGATACGGACGCCGATTCAACCAGGAATCGGGCTTTCCGGAACAGTAATTTTCAATGAAATGACGAAGGTTCATGTGGCATGCGGTAAAGATTGCAGGACTGTTCTGACCACCTCGAATGCACTCATTTCAGGATTGATATCCAGTTTGAGCAATGCAGTGTAATCATCAATGGTATCCAGATCAAGCTTCAGTTCCGGATGGGCAAGCGTAGTGTCAAGAGGATCACAGGTACCGATACGAAACTGATCAGGATTTGCCCATATAGAGTTAAATATATGTTCCCGTTGTGCAGCCAGTGTCACGTATTCATTCAGCTTTTCCAACAACTCCATGGAGACTATCTCCGCACCAAGTCCATCAGGATAACTATTGCCGCGCGGAATGTGATTGTATGCATAATCATAGCTTCCACTTGCGTAAAAGTCAACAAGACGGTCGATCTCCGAACCGCAGACAAGCGGATTATCGGCACAGATACGAATGACCGTTTCAGCACCTTCCGAACGGGCGGCTTCAGTCATACGACCAAGAACATCTGTTTCGCTCCCCCTGAATACTCTGGCACCAATACGCAAAAGGTGATCATAAAGGAGCTGATCGGACGGAGTATCGGGAACTGCAACAACCACACCATTAATCTCATCAGCCATACAGACTCTCCGCCAAACCCACTCAACCACAGGAATGCCACGAAGCGGAAGCATCATTTTATCGGGCAGTCGGGATGAACCCATGCGGGCTTGTATAAGAGCGATAACCGGTCTTTTCATGATACCCGGTGCAGCAGATTTTGTATTTGCCCGACCACTTTGTGCTTGTTCTGTAAAAAATCATGATGGTACATGTTGTTGAACAAGGTATGCCGAAAATCAACATCCTCAACAAGCCGCTTCAACTCAAGGAGAATTTGGCTGTCGTGTTCGGGCCTGTTTGCGATATCGATCGGCAAAAAGCCATTCTTTTCGCATGCAAACAGGTGCGTCCGTTCACGATCATGATGAGAGAGCACCACGGCAGGAATGTTCATGTGAGCCAGTTCATAGACGGTACGCCCGTTGGAAGATATAGCCAGTTGAGCATTTTCCATGATTCGGGAGATAACGCCGGTAACATGCGTATAGGTCACCTCGGCATCAAGTCCGGCAATTAAACTCTGGAGTTCTTCCTTGTAGCTGTATCCATCACCCGAAACAACATCAATGGCAATCCCCTGTTCTGCACAGTAAGGCGCAACAAGAGGGAGCACATTTCTTGTAAAATCACTTGGATCGGTGCCGCCAAATGTAATCAGCAGTCTATTCACCCGTTTTTGAAACGTATTAGGCAGTGCATCCTGAAATTCATCTCGCAGAAAAAACCAGCTGTGACCCCATAAAATTCTCTCTCCGGAAAGAAGAGGATCATCATAGAGATCATTAATGGTCAGATCGGCAACACTTGCGCCACTTCCGAGATCTTCAAGATTGACAACAATAATTCCGGCATTTCGCAATCGAACAACATAGTCGGCATCTGTATTCAGCATATCGTTGACTACAATATCAGGCTGAAGATCGATAATTGCCTGCTCAATTGCTTCAGGTTTGTATACACCAAGCCAATAGTCATAACCTGCCAGCTTGGTTGTCGCAATAAAACTTTCTGTATCGCAAACAAAATACACCTCATGATCAGAAATCTCATGGGCGAGCGCCAGACAGCGCGAAATATGCCCCATACCAACTGCAGAATGACCTATAACCCGAAAAACAATGCGCCGGCGGTTAAGCAGTTTTTCGCATATCCACCAGTCATGATAACTCCGGATTTCAATCGGCGCTTCATCCAGCTCGAATGCCAGTGGCCGGACTTTGTTTTCACTTTCAGTTTCCAAAATGCTACGGCTTGTAATAGAGAAGCTCGAAGATTCTACGGTCAGCAACTCATCTCTTTTTTTTAACCTCTCTTTCAGAGACAACGGTGATTGCCGGTACGGGTTGGTAGGTGAGCAGATAACAGGCAAAAGCAGTTTTGCTCCCGCATCACAGTAACGTTCGAATGCTGCACGGAGCGTCGCTGCACGCAACAGCGGTGCATACGGAGAGAGCAGCATCAAATCGTGCCACCAAATGCTGCATGAATTGAGATAAGGAACAATTTCAAGGGCAGAAACCGTTTGAGCAAGCCAGCAGAGCTCTTTGTCAAAATATGATGCGACACCCTGACGCATGCATATCAGATTGATTTCCTCCGAATCGGTCATCACCATTATCTGATTGTCAGGCACTATTGATTTTGCAAGGGTTATAGCTCTCTGGATCAGGGTAACTCCAGCAAGCTTCTTTACAAGATCATCCGGAAAGGCAACACTTTTCTTTGAAGCAGGAATAACAATAAGTAATCCATTCATTTAAAAAGAAATTTTACAGAGAATGAAGAGCCTGCGTATAAGAACAAATCATCAAATCAGTACCGTTCAAATGCGAAGAAAGAGTTCCCTGACCTTCCATGGTGTCAGAATATCTTTAAAATCCTCTCCAAGTGCGTTGGTAAGCGGTTTTTCGTGTATAATGGTTGCGCTATAGAGGCGTTCGTATTGATCATCCGTCAAATTCCGGCATACACCTTCAGGAATGCTCACCCCCTGTCGTTCCGCCATCCGGTAAAACTCGCTGTAACCTTCAGGATAAAACTCTTCCATTGCCCGCATGGTAATACAGTTGGCAACGCCATGGTGAAGCCCAAGCACAACACTCAGTGCGGCTGAAAACGGGTGAAGAACTCCGACATAACTTGTCGCTATGGCACACCCGCCAAGGTAGGAGGCCACCATCAGTTTTGCACGATTCTCATCGGACATCATATCGTCCCCAAAAAAAACATCCCTGCAAAGTTGCATGGTCTGGGAGGAATAGGCATCGCCTATGGCATTCCGATATGATCCGTTGAGTGACTCCATACAGTGAATGAATGCATCCATGCCTGTAAAAAAATACTGATCGCGCGGAACAGTACGGGTCAAATCCGGATCAAGGATGATCTGGTCAAAAACGGTAAAATCACTATTCATTCCGAGCTTCAATCCACTGGCGGTATTGGTCATCACGCATGTACGTGTTGATTCAGCTCCGGTACCGGATATCGTCGGTAGCGCCACCTTGAAAATTCCGGGTACTCGAACAAGATCCCAGCCCTGATAATCCTCAGCATCGCCTCCGTTTGAAAGCAGGTTTGATACCGCCTTTGCAACATCCATCGTAATCCCTCCGCCTATGCCAACAATTGCACAGGGCAGTTCTGCAGATTCAGTAAGAACCCTGTCACGCATGGAGTTCATCAAGGATGTCGTTGGCTCATGAGTGGTATCAACATAAATAATCTGGTCCGCCGGGGTGATGACATTGAAATCATCAGAAAGAGTGTGCGTCTGAAAATAATGATCGATAAAAATAATAACTCTATGAGAAGCAGAACTTCGATGAACGTTTAATATAGCCGGTAAATTGCTAAGTGATCCCGTTCCAAAAAGGTAGCGCGAGACATTGCGCGCATTTCGAATTCCGGTAGTCAATAAATGGTGATCTTTCAAGATATTTCAATGGGTTTTATTGACAGCATGGCGTCAACAGGTATGTTCAGGAGAGGTCATCGGATTTCTGAAGCAGTTGATCAAGAAGCAACTTAAAACGGGTATTACCGGGGTCATAGATCATGACATCATCAGCATATTTCCTAACTAATTGATTCCACTCTTCATCTTTTACCATTGCCAGGTAATTCAGAATCATGAGAATCTTATTTTCTTCACAACTGTTCGTCCAGAATAACCCGCTATCAGAAAAACCGGCATGCCAGCAGAAACCCATATCATCGACATCCAAATCATTGTTTCTGCATGTAACAAAAGCTGTTTTTTTACCTCTCACAAAAGCCTCATAACCTAAATTCGAATCGACCGTAACAATAATTTCAGCAGAATCAATTATTTCATAAGAACTTAATTCATTTTCTTTTTTCATGAAAGACCATTCGCCCTTAATATACCTGTCGAAAAACGCCTTTTCATCATCAAAGGAAGTAATAGATGATCCCGCAACAACTAATTCCCTTTGATTGTCTTGACACCAACGGGATAACAATGGCAACACAACACTTTCCGGGTAATAAAATATTGAATACAACACTTTACGCCCAAACGCATCAGTATAAAAATAGTCGCTACCGGTTTTGGGGCGGTCTCTGTACTGAGATATAAAGAGCACTGAATTATCCGGAAGTTTTTTGGAGGTGATAACATGATTATTTGGGACAGATCCTATAACATGATACTGACCCCCTATATGTTTTGTATAATATTGCCCAATCAAGTCATTGTATACACACATGTGGTCAACAAACGGTGATGGCGGGAGTGGAACAATCTCTAAAAACTTATCTCTCCATCCATTTTGCACAAAAACAGTTTTGATATCTTTATTTAGTGCGGATATTCTGTAATAATCAGGATTATTATCAATAAAAGTAATAACTATTTTCGGCAATGATGACTTTACAAATGCACTATAATAAGCCCCCATGAAATCACCGCGCCAAAATATTGACAAGAAAAGTGATCTGATAAGACATAATAAATAGATTTCTTCCCTTTCTGAGGAAAAGACAGTGCACTTATAACCATCAAGATAAGGCTTTAATTTAGCATAACCGGCTAAATTAAAAATAAGCACATCGCACTTGTTCGGCAATGAGAACCAATGAATATTCGATCTCATTAACAAACCGAATCGCGAATATATCTTTTTTAAAAAAACAAACAATAGAATATATTTATGACTGCCTGAATCCTCTAAATAAGGAATCTTTTTTAGTATACAATCGGTTGACCTGGCTTAAGGACAAAGCGGTTTTTTTCTCGAAATAATTTTTTAGCAATTTTGAGTTCGCCTCAGCCAAAACCTTATAATACTCTTCATCAGATAACTCAGTGAAATTTACGGACATCAAATCTGAATTGAGATGTTTATTTTCATAGAAATCCTCACACCCTTGCAACAAACCCGATTCAATTGCATAATAATATAGCGGTGAACCGGGATATGGGGTCACCGGCCTGATTGTTCGAAGCTGGGCACCATCATCATATTTCAGAAGAAAATCAACACCTTTTTGAAGAATTTTCTCGTTATCCCCGATATGCCCGAAAATTATATTAAAACCGGGGCTGATCCCGACGTCAAGCGTAGCTTTAATACCTTTCTCTATCTGACGAACAGATAATCCTTTGCCCATTTTCTGCAGCACTTGATCATCCATCGCCTCAATACCATAATTAATAAATACACATCCAGCACTTTTCATTAGTCTCAATATGTCCGGTTTTGCATAATTCAGACGTCCATTACAATCCCATTTAATATTGATTTCAGATCGAATAAATGCGCTGCACAACTCCTCAATTCTGCTCAACGATGACATCAACAACTCATCAGAAAAAGCTATATAGGTTATATCATAATTTCTTTTCAGGAACTTGATTTCCTCAATAATTCCCTGGCTTGACCTTGGACGAAAACCTTTATCAAGTCTATAGCAAAAGTTACAGGTAAAAGTACATCCTCGACCAGAAAGCAATGGCATTACAAAATCGCTATTTGAGCAATGAGGCATTCTAAGCAGCCTGTAATAATGGACAGGGAATAATTCATAGGCAGGAAATGGAATTGTATCAATATCTGCTATCAAGAGCCTTTTTTTATTAATCACATATTGACCTTTTGCATTCAGATAGGCAATTCCGTCAACCGTTTCAAGTCCTTTTTTTTCGATTACCGAAGTTAATAAATCGACTATAGTTTCTTCGCCTTCACCGATCACGACCGCATCAGCACCTGTTATTTTCAGGAAATATTCAGGTTCCGGACTCGGACCATGACCGCCAATTACATAATAAGGCCTCCTGTCTGATGCATTGATAGCATTTGATATCGCAATCGTTTTTCTATACTGGTAGTAGCCGGCAATGAAACTGAACCCGATAAAATCAAAGGTGTTTTTATTCAAGTAATCAGTAAGATGTGAATCGGGATAATGATGATAATCCTGATTATATATCGTAACATTAAAACCTGCATTTTTCAGTACCGCTGCCAGGTAACCAACACCCTGTGGAAACCAGTGTATATATGAATCATTGTCGTAAACAATCAAGAGAACGCTTGCACTCATACCGGTTTTCTTATTTAGAAATCAGATATTCAGCTATACTGAAATCCCATTCCGTATCAATATCCAATGCTTCCTGAGGTGATTCCATCACCAGGGGAATTATGTTTTTCCCCATAAACGAGTGGTTGTCTCGCAGTTCCAATGGTGAGATCAAGTAAAAACTTCCATTTACTATATAAGCAGGTTCAAGGTCCTGCGAACGAGATCCAAAACCATGCTGCGCTATAAACGGTACAATAAAATCTCCATCCATTTTCAAGGCCCACATTGGATGTGCATGGGTTGGAGAAACCCCAAGAACAGACCCACCACCTTTTTTGGAAAAAAGATCAATCCCTTTACGAACGGTCTCTTTGGTTCTGAATGGTGATGTTGGCTGTATCAATAGGATGCCATCAACGTTGCCATGTTCTGCCTCGTACCAATCAAGTGCATGCAGTGCCACATCGACTGAACTTGACGTATCTGAAGCCAGCTCAGCCGGTCGTAACCAGGGAACATATGCTCCGGCTTCTTTACAGACTTCTGCAATCGCAACGTCATCTGTAGATAAAAGGATATCACAGATTTCAGGAATATCTTTAACTGCATCAATAGACCACACTATCAGAGGTTTTCCTCCGAGCATTCGCAGATTTTTACCCGGCAGTCGTTTAGAACCGCCACGAGCAGTAATCAGAACAAGAATTCTCATTGGAGGAGGAACCTTCGAAGAATTTTCAGACCAACCGCACCACTTTTCTCTGGATGAAACTGACAGCCCATTATCGAATCCCGGCATACTACTGCCGGTAATTGATGACCACCATAAATGCAATCGGCAATTCGATGGATTGAATTCACTGGAACCGCCATAAATGAGTGGACAAAATATGCTGCATCACCCGGATTATTATTTTCCATTATGGTTCCGCTCCAACATTTAGAATTAAAAGAAGGAACCAAGCCAGACCAGCCGATATGCGGAATCTTCAGAAATGTACCAATAGATGTCTTTGAAGGTACTGGAATTACCCTCCCTGGAATCAGACCTAATCCGGGAGTCAAGCCAAACTCTTCACTTTCATCAAATAGCAGTTGCATACCCAGACAAATACCAAGTAATGGGGTTTGTCTCCGAGCAATCTCTGCAATCACAGAAATCAATCCAAGCTGTTCAAGTGATTGCATGGCATTACCATATGCCCCCACTCCTGGTAGCACAACCCGGTTTGAAGCGAGTATTTTTTCCGGATTGCGTGTTACAATAACCGTGGCTCCACAATGTTCAAAACCGCGTTGAACACTAAGCAAATTACCAACCCCGTAATCAATAATAGTAACTTCAGACACTCTCATAGAGCCTCACTCCGATGCCTGCTGCTTTAGCTGCCGCTCTGATGTCACCGATACCAGCTCGATTATAGTGAAGAATATCTGCCATAGCAACCGCATCCGCACCGCCAAAAGTCACAGCATCTACCATATCTTGTTGTTTACCCATACCTCCTGAAGCAATAACGGGAACAGAAACCTCTGATGTTACCGCTTTGATCAATGCGACATCAAAACCTTTCCGCGTCCCCTCCCTGTCAACAGATGTCAGTAATACCTCTCCTGCACCCATAGACACACCCGTTTTCACCCAATCAATGACATTCAGTCCAGTACGCTCTCGACCATTATCTGTATAGACTTCCCAGCATCCCGAACCTATTTCTTTCGCTTCAACAGAAAGCACCATACACTGGCGGCCGAAACGATATGATATTTCACTGATAAGCTCTGGTCTCGCAACTGCTGCAGTGTTCACGGCTACTTTATCGGCACCGGATCGCAATATCTGCGTGGCATCTTCAACTGACCGAATACCACCGCCAACTGTCAAAGGGATAAATATATCTTTTGCTGCTGAACGGATGATATCTCCCAAATGGTTACGACCATAAAGACTCGCAACACAATCCATGTAAATCAGTTCATCAGCTCCCTGCTGATAATAACGCATGGCATATTCGTTAGGATTACCGATAATGCGTAATCCCTCTAAATGAATACCTTTGATAAGATTGCACCCTTTAATGTCAAGTCGTGCGATAAGACGAATATTACTCACCCCGGTCAACGCCTCTCCTGTTGCTCATGCCAAACAGCATGACGTAACTTCCACTCATTATCTTCTTTAAGCCAAATGTGCTCGGAACGCCAACTATCAATCACAGCATGAGCTTCCTCATCAGTCATGGAGCAAAAATCCAGAAACTCCTTGTAATATTTTATCGGGAACTCATGGTCATAACGCTTGACCAGCGCTAACCCCTCTTCACGTGTAATTTTACCATCACGGATCTCATGCGCCGCGTCTGATGTCGTTCGTCCAATACCAAACTTTATAAAAGAGAGATAAAAGTGAAATCCATCAATTTCATCATCCAAACTTGCATACTTGGAATACGTGCCTTCAGTTCTTTCAGTATTCGCTGTAAAACCAGTATGCTCATGGCAATAGTAGTAATTCTCCTGTGGGTCCCAAAACTTATAATAGCCCATAAAATGGATTTCGGTATTATTTCGCTTTATATCTTCATATTTCGGCGCCATAAATGGATGGAGGTCTGCTAAAGAAACACCATGTTCAACCCAAAACTCGGGCGGTAGTCCTGAAAAATAATGTTTGTCATGATCCTCTATATCACGTGTTGGTCGAAATGCATTCTTCATATCACCACCGTATTCGACCTCGCCATTTTCACCATACATAATCAGTTGCACGTTATACTTGACTGCCATGTGTAGCGGAAAGTTTGCTTGACCATAGATGAACGGCTGAAATGGATCACCAAGATGCTTGAAGGACAAATATGTAAGCTTTTTTGTGACCTGTGGATTTGGTGTACCCAGTACATGATTAAAACCTGAAGCAATGAATGCATCAAGATTCCGGCGACCAATAGCTGAAGCTTTTAACGGCGCCCATGTCGCCGCAAGAGGATTCATTCCATATTTGTATTTCAATTGATGTGCAACAAATCCTCCATCCTTACCACCACTACACGGCACAATAACATCGTATTCTCCATTATCCTTTCGATGTTTGTTACAGAGTGCGACAAGTTCGGCTTCACGCTCCTTCCAGTCAATCTTGGTTCTTTTGTATTCAGCAAAATTACATGCTGAACAAATACCGTGCTCATCAAAGGTAATTCGCGGACGTTGATTGGATATAGTGCATTTTTTGCAGAATTCGACCTTAACAGGCAGGTTATATAGTTTAACTAAATCTCTTTTCATGAGTACTTCCCAATGTTTCAATTATTCTCTACTGCAGTTGAAGCTTGCTTTAAGTCATCAGGTCGACCCACATCAAGCCATGGTTCGTGTATCGGATACGCTGCTATACGTTTGGTTTGCGCCTGCAATCGTTCAAACAAGGCCGGCATGTCGCAATGTTCATTTGACTCCAGTAAACTCAAAGCCTCCGGATTAAGAGCATAAACCCCGGCATTGATATGGCTGCGGTGCACCGGTTTTTCCTGAAAACCGACTATGTCAATCCCCTTGGTTTGCACAACTCCAAAGGGATGCTGCCATTCATGTGCTCTTACAGCCATTGTGGCTGCAGCGCTATTGCGTATATGAAAATCAAGCAACTCACCATACCGGATGTCGGTCAATACATCCCCGTTCGTTACTAAAAAAGGAGTCTTTGGTCTTAAGTTGAGCAGTCCAAGAGCTCCGGCAGTGCCCAGAGGGAATTGCTCCCGAAGGTAATCAATCCGCACACCCATTTGTTCACCGTTTCCAAAGTAATCTTCAATCATCTGACCAAGGTAATGAATAGCCAATACGAACGAGCTAAACCCTTCAGATTTAGCTCGTTCGATGATATGCTCCAGCATAGGCTTACCGGCTACCGGGAGCATGGGTTTAGGACAGTTTTCGGTATGAGGGCGAAGCCTGGTACCCATCCCTCCAGCCATAATGACCATGAGATTGTGACGAACTGCCGGTATGGTAATCTCATCCCAAAGATGCAGGCCAACAACATGATTCTGTTCATTAACAACAGGTATCTGCTGAATTTTATTAGCAACCATAAGCTTCATAACCGTCTCACGAGCCATTTCAGGAGGCACAACAATGGGATTACGATGAATTATGCTATCAATATGGCTTTTGAGTCCTAAACCTCTAAGTAAACCTCGCCGGATATCTCCGTCCGATATTGTTCCCTCAAGCACACCTGATTCATTAACTATCAACACTATTTTGATAGCAACCTTGTCAAGGTTACTTATTACATCCTGAATCGTGGAATCGAGAGGCAGAATAGCCTGACAATATATCTTTTCAATAACGTTCACGATTTCTATCCTGTGGCATTAAGAGTATATAGCATAACTTCAACGCTACGATTTGCTGCATAGATCATTCGATCTCCCTTAAAAGCATGAATGCTTCAGCAGCATCACAACCGGATGCTGCACCGCGTAACGCGGCTAAAGCACGAACAGCTTCATAGCTGCGAGGAAATGGAAATTCTCCAATTTCTGAAGAGTAAATACCCATTGCCCGCAATTTCTCGGTTATAAATGGACTGATATTTATGAACACATTTGGATAAAAGCATTGTTTTGGATCCAAATTAAAATCTGTTTCTGAAAGGGTTTCGTAAGCAAGAACACGCTTGATAAAAGGATAGCGAAACCATTTTGTGCAACTTGCAACTGCTTTAAAAACCATTCCGTGATCAGTATGAACATCTGATTGGTGAGGGACAAAGACTTCCGTCGGTTGAAATGAACTGAATACTTCAGAAATTGCAGAAACCAGGTCGCTCATCGGCACACGGTCAAGCTGAGTCGCGGGAAAGTTAAGCATAAACACCTCATCAAAACCAAAAAGCTTTGTAATCCGGTTTATTTCTTCAGACCTTTCTCTGACTTTTTCCTTGCTCCAGCCCGTTTCTACGGAAACATTCGTAACTATGAGCCAGGCAACTTTTACGCCTTCCTCTTTCCGACGCAGTATCGTCCCGCCAACGCCAAGTACTTCGTCGTCAGGATGAGGCGCCACAACTATAGTTTTCAAAGATAGCTCCCGACTATTGGTTGAAATGATGGCTCTGTACTCAGCAGGCAAATCGCATCCTGCCCGCATTTTACTACCGGACTCACACCGCTGTATGCAATTATTTTACCTGGCTCTATATTTTGCCCGTCATCCTTGACAACAGCAGTTTTCCATACTTTTATCTCTTGCCCGTCAACAACAAGGTGCGCTCCCGGATACGGACGGGTTAATCCGCGTACGAGGTTGTATATAGAGAGTGCTGTCATACGCCAGTCAATCCTGCCATCAGCATAGCTACGCTTACGCCATGTGTTGGCCTGACCGCCTGTCTGTTTTGAACGAACAAAGCTGCCTGCGGAAAGTTGAGGCAGAAATTCCTCAATTTGCACCAAAGCTGTTTTGGTCACTTTCGCATACAAACTGGCTGCATCATCAAAAGGATCAATGCAAACTTCCCGTTGTGAAAGAATATCCCCTGTATCTGCACCCTCATCCATAAAGAAAAAAGTTGAGGCTGTCTTATCAAGGCCTAATACGAGAGCCCAAATCAGCGGGTGACGCCCCCGGTTCTTAGGCAATGCTGCAGGGTGAAAACCAATTACACCCAGGGGAGCTAACTGCAACAATGCAGTTTTAAGCAGCCTTGACCAGCCAAAACAAAACAAAATATCAGGAGTTTTCGAACTGATCCAGTTTAAAACCTCCAATGAGTTGATATCCAGAGCATTATAACATGGAATGCCTTTTTTTTTACATAAAGGAGCAAGGTCAACATGATCCGAATTAAATCCGGATTCGGACAATGTACAAACACCAACAATTTCAGCGCCGATTGAGAACAACTTTTCAAGCGCCTGCCGTGAAAACTCAACTGTACCGATAAAAACAATTCGCATTACACAGAAATATCATAAAATGCTTTTTTCAGAAGCCCGCCAAGATCAACAGAACGGATAACCTCGATGATTTTTTTACTTGCCCCACCTTCTCCGTAGGGATTAACAACTGAAAGAAGAAGTTCCTGAAATTCCTGCGTATAGAGCCGCTTTATAGCCGCCCTGATCTCTGAGCGTTCAGGTTTACAGGAAATGATACTCTTTGCCAAAAGCCTTCCCCGCTGACGATCACCTATATTGATAGTCCCTTTTTTAAAACTTGGCACCTCTGCAAGACCGCTTGATGAATTCCCTACCACACCATCCACCTGTGCGATCGCCGAAAGATATCGCAACTGTCCAAGAGATGTGAAAGCACAAGCATGAGAGTGATGCGCGGCAAACTTTTCCACCATATCAATCAGCACCCTACCATCAGTGTCGGCATTCGGCATGGTGAAGATTAAATGTGTATCCTGTAATTCAGCCAAAGAGGCAAGCAGTTCATTCATCTGCTCCGCAGCAGTTGCAATCTCAAGAGTAACCGGATGAAAGGTTATGAGTAGATTTTTGGGCCCAAACTGAAAGTTCAAGGCTGTTTCTAATTCATTCCGATCGAGAAGTTTCATACGATTGATACTGTCAAGCCCCAACCCGCCCACAAGAAAAACCTGATGAGGCTGTTCTCCAAGTTGAATAACACGCTGCCGGTACTCTTCGGCGGCAACAAAATGGAGATGTGACATCTTGGTAATCGAATGACGAAAAGCCTCATCTATGAGACCTTCCGTTGCCTCACCTCCATGCAGGTGTGCTACCGGTATACGAGCAACCAAAGCGGCAGATACCGCTGAAAAGATCTCAAACCGGTCGCCCAACACCAGAATGAGATCAGGCTTCAATTCACTCAGTGCATCAGCAAAACCAATCAGACCGAGACCCATTGATTTGGCAATACCTACAGCCGAATCAGAACTCATCAGCATTTCAACCTTACGGTCAATAGTGAATCCGTCCCGTTCGATCTCTTGATAGGTCATCCCGAATTCAGGTGACAAATGCATTCCGGTTGCCACAACCTGCAGGGTAAGATCAGAAGCATCCCTGATGCCTTGCATCACCCACCGAAGCAAACCATATTCGGCACGAGTTCCGGTTATGACACAAATCCTGCGACTCATAGTTCAATCAATTCATCAACAGTAAAATCACGGACCGCCTTGCGGCCAATGACTGCATCCCAGCCCATCGGTGAAATTCCAGTCCCGGGACGTTTTGTGGTGACGTTCTGTATACTGAATAATTCACCAGCTTTAATCGGATGACTTGCAACCAGTGATTTACGTACAACAGACTTGTTGCGTGCTTCGCTCAGGGTGAGGCGCTTGATACCGTCACCAAGTGCAACTTCAATATTCCGAATAGCTGACACCATAGCTTGGAGTTCCGCAGGTTCAAGACTTGCCTTGTGATCAGGGCCCGGTAAATTGCGATCAAGGGTAAAGTGTTTTTCAATTACCGTTGCACCCAGGGCAACAGCAGCAATGGCAACTTCGGTACCCTGTGTGTGGTCGGAATAACCTACATCTACACCAAACGCATTATGTATGCTCAGCATGGATCGAAGATTCACCTCTACCATGGGTGTCGGGTATTCTGTGGTGCAATGCAGTACGGTCAAATTGGCACGAGGTGTCCCTGCTTGCTCAAGCGCCTCTATTGCTGCTTCTATTTCGCCCAACGTTGCCATGCCAGTGGAAAGTATTACAGGCTGACCCCGTCGGCCAATATGGCGCAAGTAAGGAAGATTGGTAATTTCTCCGGATGGAATTTTAAACTGATTTTGACCGAGACTCACCAGCAGATCGACACTCTCTATATCAAAGCCCGTAGAAAAAAAACCAATATTGCGCTTGTTACAGTGCGCAATAAGCTCTTTATGCATATCAACACTAAGCTCTAATCGGCGAAGCATCCCGTGTTGAGATTCCATAACATCAGTTGTCTGAAGCTGATAGAAAGCCTTTTTTGCGGTTTTTGTAACAAGTCGATCGGAACTAAACGTCTGAAATTTAACCAGGTCAGCTTTCGCTTCGGCAGCTACATCAATCAGACGTTTGGCCAGCTCAATATCGCCGTTATGATTGACACCGGCTTCGGCAATGACCATAGTTTTCATGTCAGACGATCCCCCATTCGCGGCCGAACAGATCCCGACCAGTCGATAACCTTTATGTAACTATCGGCGGTCTTGACAAAAAAAGCATTGGATTCAACTGCCACAACCGCACCAGGAATTCCCTTATAATCAGGGGCATCTGGCAAAAAGATAACTTTGTTGATTTTTATCTCCTGATCATTACAAAACGTTCTTGCTTCCGGCCCAGGTCTGCAAAGAGCTCTTACAAAATTAAAAACTTCGCGGGATCTTTGATTCCAAACCAAATGCTCATCTCCTGCTTTTCTGGTTGTACAGTAAAATCCAAAAGGATGAATATCTTTTTGGACTATTGACCGTGCTCTGTTTGCCTGTATGGATTTTATAGCATCATAAAGATTTACTGCACATCCATCATAAGCTCGTTCCAGCAATGTCGCATAATCATCAGCATCTGTTATCGGGTAACAGGATTGTTGAATAATATTTCCGGTATCTATACCTTCATCTACATAATGAACCGTTATTCCAAACTCTTTTTCATCATTGATAAGCACCCAGTTCAAAATATTACGACCACGGTAAAACGGAAGCTTGCCTGCATGACAATTAATAGTCTTTAGTGGTGGGATGTTCATTAACTCTTTGCGAAATATTTGATTAAATGACATTGACACAAACAAGTCACAGTTGTATCCAACCATACGTTCAATAAACTCTGCTGAATTAATTTTCGGATTCGTTAAAAAATCGATTCCATTTTCCAGGGCCATAGCGCGTAATACTGGATCAGGGAGATCAAAACGGGCACAAATAAAACGTAATTGTATCGTTTCGTCTAACAGTAACATGGTCAAAGCTTTGTGAGACCAAAGGCCATCTGCAAAATAGCCAATCTTTAGTTTTATCATATCAATCCTGAGCTACTCGGAATATTTATCAGACGTGGCACAAGCAACTCTGCACCGGCCAAATCCATACGCGGGCACTCCCTGAATGGCATCAACTCGTGCATCAAAACCCATGCAGGACGAGTCATAATGCCGGCACCATTGGTTGACTGAAGCAGAATATCACGTTGATCAACATATTTTGTGTCAAGCAGAAGAGTTTGCAGCCAGTAGTTGCTTTGGCAGTGTTCCGGCGCTTTCATCAATCTGACGCCAGAAACAGAGGCAAATGCAGTCTGGTATCTTTCATACAACACCTGTTTTGCCGCAAGAATTGCCGGCAATTGCTCCAACTGTGCACAACCCAATGCAGCATTAATATTCGGCATACGGTAGTTGTACCCGATTTCATCGTGCCGGTACTCCCATGCATGCGGCAGTTTTGCCGTTGTCGTCAGATGCCTGGCATGACGCGCAAGTTCGGCATCATCAGTCAATATTGCACCCCCGCCTCCGGTTGTAATAGTCTTGTTGCCATTAAAACTTATGGTGCCCATCAAGCCAAAGGTTCCTGTGTGCCTGCCATGGTAGTAGCTTCCGAGAGACTCCGCCGCATCTTCGAGCAGCGCTATATTGAAATCACGGGCCACAGCCATTATACCATCAATAGCGGCAGGATGACCGAATGTATGCATCGGCACCAGTGCGCGGATAACCCTTCCTGTTGAGCGGTTAATACAAAAGCCGGCCCGCTGCTCAGTGCATCTATCAAGATAGTCTCGCAGTTTCTGCGCATCAACACCAAAAGTGCGCTCTTCGCTGTCAACAAAATGAGGTGTTGCTCCACAATAGCTTACGGCATTTGCTGTTGCAACAAAGGTGAGTGCAGGAATCAGCACTTCATCACCTCTTTTAACACCTGCAAGCATGAGTGCAATATGCAGCGCCGCTGTACCGTTAACAACAGCAATCGCATGTCTGGCTCCGGTAAATGCTGCCAAGTCAGCTTCAAAACGATCGACGAATTTGCCGACCGATGAAACAAATGTTGAGTCAAGACACTCTTTGAGGTATAGCCATTCGTTACCAGCAAAGGCAGGTTCATGGAGAACCGCAGGAGCAGAACCGATAACGGTTCGAATCGCTGCTATGACTTTATCAATAAAGGAGGATGGTGGATACAATGCATTCACAGATTGAAGATCTCTGATTTGTAACTGGCCAGATTGGCCGGATTCATGAACCATTCAGCAGTTTCAGCAATGCCTCTTCTGAAACCATCGAGGCCTCCATAATCGGGCTTCCAGCCGAAAAGGCGGTCAGCTTTTGAGTTATCAGCCCAAAGACGTTCTACCTCGGAGTTTTTGGGACGAAGACGACTCTCTTCTGTAATGATTTCAATCTCTGTGTTCATAACTTCTGCTATCAGCTCTGCAGTATTTCCTATGGAAATTTCAAAGTTACTGCCGAAATTGACAGCTTCTCCCAGACCGTTCTCTGAATTCATGACCGCAATAAATCCGGAAACCGTGTCTTGTACAAAACTGAAATCTCGAGTTGGCGATACTGCTCCCAGCTTTATCTGCCTCTTTCCATTGGCTATCTGGGTAATGATGGTTGGAATTACAGCACGGGCAGACTGACGGGGACCATAGGTATTGAAGGGACGAACTATAACTACCGGAAGACCGAATGAGCTGTAAAATGAGTACGCCATCTGGTCCGCAGCTATCTTGGTAGCTGAATATGGCGACTGCCCCTGAAGAGGATGCTCTTCGGAAATAGGCACAAAGCGCGCAGTACCGTAGACTTCACTGGTCGAGGTATGCACTATTCTCTGGACCCCAAGCTCCCTTGCTGCCTGAAGGACATTGAGCGAACCCTTGATGTTTGTATCCACATAGGTGTCCGGAGAGTGGTACGAGAATGGGATCGCGATAAGAGCAGCGAGATGCAATACTACATCACATCCGGTCATCGCTTTTCTGATGCCGTGCGGATCTCTAATATCTCCGGCAAATATCTCAAATTGTCCATTAACTTCAGGTGCACAATGATCCAGCCAGCCCCATGAATTAAAAGAGTTGTAGTAAACAAATGCTCGAACATTGTAGCCTTGACGGACAAGAGCCTCAGTGAGATGTGAGCCAATAAAGCCATCTGCACCTGTTACAAGGATTCTTTTTATTGTATCGCTATTCATAGGAGATAATCATACATTCATTCATCGATGTGCCTGTTTCACTGACACTTACATAAGAGGTATTACAAGCATGAGAAGATCAATAATTATGCACTCATCTGGCGGAAACGAGTGTACTCCCGAATTGTGAGTGCTGTCCGAAAAGGGGCTGAAGCGATGCCTATGATGGCAAGCGGTTTGATAACATGTAAATGATTCGTGACGAGGCAGAAAGCTTTTGCCTGAAGTTCAAATAAAAGTCAATAAAGGAAATGGGATTGAATAGCCCGGTAATGAACAGCAATCAACTGACTACGCTCACAAAAAAAAGAGATTTTGATAGGGTAGCCAGTTACTTGAATGTGTACCGAAATTAAGCCAGACGAACAACGCCCCGATATAGAGAAACAAGACACTCAATATAAACAGTGTTCTTACATAGGTGCTTTTTATCAATGAGGGTGTTCTTGATAAGATAACAAGTTGCATGGGAAGAAAGTAAAGAGCCATTCGATCAATGGTTGTAGAAATAACAATGGTAAGCGGAAGCATAACTATACTTACTACGCTGAAAATAAGCCATAATTTGCCATCATCATACCGTTCAGCCCAGGCTTTTCTGAAATAGATAAAGACTGATGCTGAAATAACATTCATCATGACCCGTATAAAGGCACCTGATGATTCCATTCCTCCGGTATCGGTTATATAGAAATGCACAAGATTAGCAATGCGATCGGCAAGAAAAGCAAGAAATGCTATACCAAACAGGATGATAAATATGATTAAATCTTTCAGGTTTCGAAGTGAATTCGTATATAAAAAGCCGACAGGCAGCATTAAAAAAGCCGTTTTATGAAAGAGCGATCCCAGTAAGACCATGATATAGAACCGAATCTGCCGGCCCTTTATCAGATCGATCAACCCCCACATAATAAAACCAATCGCAGCAGCCTGACGAGTGTATCCCATTGCTACGACAATCACTAAATACGGTATGGCGACACACAATGCGAGCCACTGAATAGGCATTTCACGGCACACTCTTAACAAACCTGAAACAAAAATAGCCGCACAAATTATATTTGTAGCATAGATGCCATTGAGATAATGCAGCGAAAACCAATAAACAATTAAATATCCAAGATCAAGAGATAAATTCGAAAAGGAAATAACTTCTAAAAATTTATACTCTTTAAGCCAGGTAAAATTATCTATATAGTTGCTCCAGTCTCCTCCCACTTCATGTCGCAGTCCTAATATGAAAATCAGGAGAAAACCATATAAAAACCACTGAACATTTGGCAGAGCTCCTTTTGCTTTCCAGGGACTTAACCCTGCAAGCATCGGAACAAGAAACATAAGCCAGTATGTTGTCATTGGTTTTCCTCCAGCCATGCCTGAAACATCAATACTACCCACAGTCGATTTGTCCAATCATAACGACCGGTCAAGTGCTCTCGCCATATCTTAAGAATTGGAAACGGATTCAGGTAACCCTCTTTTTCCAGACGCTCTTTTTCAAGCAATGATTCAGCCCAGTTACGAAGAGGGCCACGCAACCACTGACCAACGGGTATTGCAAATCCGGCTTTCGGTCGTTCAATCAGCTCTCGAGGCACATAGTTATAGAGTACCTGCCGTAAAGCCCACTTGCCGACTCCGGCCCTTATCTTCATGTTCAGCGGCAACCGCCAGGCAAGCTCCGCCACACGATGATCAAGAAATGGAACTCGCGTTTCCAGACTCACGCCCATAGCTGCCCGGTCAACTTTTGTTAAAATATCATCAGGCAGATAGGTTATGCTATCCAATAGCATCATCTGATGCTCAGTATCAGACAAGCCTGCAATAAGTGAAGAATTATCCAGTTGAGAAGGCAACAGAGATGAACATTTGACTGGATTTATATCCTGAGGCCACTCAGTAACAAGACTACGATAGAGATCATCAATACTCTTCACAGTTTTCATACGGTTCGCCAATTTATATGCCTTGTCACCTAACCGTGAAGTGCCAAAAGCATCCGGCAGCTTCTGCCCCAACCAATCCCAGGTATCGACTGGAAACGCCTGAATTCCGGCACCCAATAACTGGCGTAAGGAGGGGGGGAGAAACGAAATACGATTCCATATCTGCCTGCCCCACAAGTAGCGGTTATAGCCGCCAAACAGTTCATCACCGGCATCCCCTGAAAGTGCTACCGTAACGCTGCTTCGCGCTGCCTTGCAGACAAGATAGCTGGGAATCTGGGAACTGTCGGCAAAGGGCTCATCATATAATTTTGGCAAGAGAGGAATGACTGATCGGGTATCGTCCGACGAAACACGAATTTCATGATGCTCGGTACCGAGATGCCTTGCAACTGCCGAGGCATAAGGCGACTCATCAAAGCCAGCCTCATCAAAGCCTATCGTAAAGGTCTGAACCGGACGACTTGACTGTGTTTGCATCAGGGCAACAATAGCAGAAGAATCAACACCCCCGGAAAGAAATGCGCCCAGCGGTACATCAGCAATTGTCTGCGATGCGACTGCCTCGCGTAGCGTTGATTCAAGCAGGGAAAGCGCCTCTTTCTCATCAAGTATTTTATTGGAAAGCCCGATACGAACAGCATCAGTCAGGCTCCAGTAGGTTTCGGTTTCAGCTTTCCTTGTGACGCAATCTTTTTCTGATCGTAAGGTAAGTAGGGCGCCCGGCATTAATTTGTGGATATCCTCGTAAATCGAGTATGGAGCCGGTACCGTACAAAACTGAAAATATAGCTGAAGAGCACTCCTGTTTACCGGGTTATCGAAACCGGGATATGCACGAAGAGCTTTCAGCTCTGAACCAAAAACAAAAGCTCGCCGAGCTCCTTTCCCTGTCCAGCCGTAATAGAGCGGCTTTTCCCCGAAGCGATCACGAGCTAACTTAAGGGTCCCGTCTACCTTGTCCCAGAGGGCAAAAGCAAACATGCCCACAGCACGCTGCAGTGTAGCTTTTATACCCCATGCTTCAAATCCGGCCAACAGTGTTTCTGTATCCGAATGGCCACGCCATTCCGGAGCCGATCCGATCTTTGCCAGCTCGGTGCGGAGCGTATTATGATTGTATATCTCACCATTAAAAGCTATTACAAAACGTCCGGAAGACGAGTGCATCGGCTGATGCCCGGCTGAAGAGAGATCTATTACCGAAAGACGCCTGTGTCCTAACGCAATACCAGATTGCCGGTCAGCCCAGACACCTGCATCGTCCGGACCACGATGTTGAATGGCCATCGCCATACGGGAAACAATATCTTCCATCCAATTTCCCGCACTGTCATCATAATCATTTAAAAAACCTGCAAATCCACACATCAATTATTTTTCAATATTGTTGATCGTAGCAATTTCCTTGCATAATCCTGCCAGTCGAGGTCCTGTAACTTGAATGCAAAATTCCTTCTCTACCTTCAGCCGTCCGGCATGCCCCATCCTGCGTCGCAACTCTTTATCTTCCAGCAGCAAACTGAGCGAACGCACCCACTCTTCGGCTGTGTCAGCAAGAAACCCGTTTACTCCATGCTCAACAATGTCACTATTCACTCCAACAGGGGAAGCTACAACCGGTAATCCGCATGCCATATACTGAATAAGCTTGTAACCGCACTTTCCCCGTTCAAACGGAGCATCAACAAGAGGCATGATACCGATATCTAAATCAGCTATGTTCGCAACCTCGGTCTCCTCAGTCCATGCAACGGATTTCATGGGCAGGCCTAATGATTGAGCATCAATGCCTATTGCAGAAAAACAAGCCCGTCCATCATCAGACAAACGATAAAAAATCTCTTTGTACTTCATAAGATTCAATGCAGATGCACGCTGGCCTATCCATCCGATACAGGGCATCCCGGACGAATGATCCGACCTTGCAAGCCTGCGCATGTCATAGCGGTCGAGATCAACTACTGTAGGAATTATCTCCACTCTCTCTGCACCTGCATTCCGGGCAAAATCGGCAAGATAGTTATTGCCTGCAATAACAAGCGCCGATTTACGCATCAAGGTCGGATGCTTTCCGGAAAGCAGCCATCTTACAACAGGTTGAGAATGCAGATCATAGAAGTGAAAAAAAGCATCGTCATAATCAAGAACATAGGGAACACCCTTCGACAGCAACATAAGCTCTATCCAGGCCGGCAGCCAGGGCAAAACCTCTTTCTCTATCCAGATCAGATCAAATTTCCCGCCGTGAAGTAATGTTTTCAGCCTCGTGACATATGCCATGGCAACATCTCCTATATGGCGCCGATTGTGCTGCAGACCTGAAACATACTCATCTGAAAACAGCGGCGATACCACAACTTCAATTCCTGCTGACTCCAGCCAGGGATGATACTGCATCAAACGCAACCGGCTACTTGCACCCATACGGGTATAGCGGGATAAAGCTAAAACCCTCACTCTAATCTTTTATAGATAGATGCATATCGGCGAACCCCTTCATCAAGCGAATAGTAACGCAAAGCGACACTCCGGCAGCGTGTTTTGATATCCTCTTTTTTTGTTAATTCCAGCAGGCGGGTAATGGCCTGAGACATTGACGCATCATCAAAAGAATTTAATGCCACCCCGACCTGTTCATTTTCAAGAATTGCTGCCATATCCCCCACTCCGGTGTTGCCAAGACATGGAACACCACAGCCAAGAAACTCTCCAAGTTTCGTCGGGGCAGATGCAATTTTAGAATAAACCGGTTTGATAATAAATATACCCGCATCCATCTCCTGCATTGCAAGGGCTACCCCTCCGGGATCTGCAGCTTCAATTCTTACTAAATCAGGAGCAATGCCCATTGCCTGAAGGCGCTCGTGAATAAAAGCATGACCACCACGATTTACTATGTATAGCCGTGCATCAGGCACTTGCTTGCGCAGCAACTTAAAACAACGCAAGGTTTCATCGAAAAGATACCAGACGCCAACAGAACCGACATAACCAAGAGTGAAGGGACGATCAGAAGGGTGCGATAAGGAATCCATCTGCCTGGGATGAAACAGATTAAGATCAGCACAAGTGGTGATAACTTCAAAGGGTATTATCTTCCCCTGCAGATAAGAAAATGTATTGATCTCAGTCACTGCCGCGTGAGTCAGAGATACCACCAAATCAGCATTGAGTAGAAAATGCCGCTCAAACCATTTTGCTGCACGATATAAACTGCCCCCTTTAGGCCATAACCCACCATCCACACGCTCATCTGCCCAAAATCCCCGCATATCAAAAACATATTTCACTCCTGTAAATCGCTTGAGTAACAGGGCGATGACTGATGATACATAGCTGCGAGCATGCACTATACGTAATCTATAACGCAAAACAAGAAATAAACCCGTGGCAAAACCGCAAACTATATCCCATAGTGTAGCTAACGAAGAAGGCTTTTTATGGTAGCGCAACGGATACCACAAAATTCCTGATGCTGCAACGGAAGCAGTTATTCGATTGCGTTCTGATGCATTATCCCAATCTTCAGGCTTTTCAAAACTTATAAGATAGATTCGGCGGTGTTTCGAAAGAAAATTAAGGTAAGCTAATACCTGTGACTGACCCAAGGGCTCCAGTATACCATCGTATGAAATATATAAAACACTCATGATGTACTTATGTTCCCCTTTCTGGAACGTGAATATTCAGGAAACATAAGAGCGAGATATTGATCCGATATCTTCTGAACAGAAAAATCAAGGGCACGTTGTTTTAGTGCATCACGATCATGCATTTCCTGTAAACTTGAAGCCATGGCTTCTGAAAGTGCCTGTGCATCACCAACCGAAACCAATCGGCCATAATAACCGCCTTTCAGAATCTCTCTCGGTCCGGAAAAACAATCTGTACTCACAACCGGAGTACCAGCGGATAGCGCCTCAACAATGACATTACCAAACCCTTCAGCTGTTGAAGTCAGAACATGCAGATCTGCAAGCTGGTAATAAGGTCTGGTATCTTTTGTGAAGCCCGGCATAAAAACAGAGTTGTTTATACCTAATCGAATTGCCTGATCCTGCAATAATGTACGGCAATCACCCTCCCCCAAAATGAGAAGACGAGCGTCAACTTGTAAAGATAGCCGAGCAAAGGCATTCAATAGTGTTGTATAATCTTTGACCTCTTTTAGTGCCCCAACAGCAAGTATTCTCCGATGTGATCCCACACACCAGCCACTGGGCTCTGATGGTATCTTCTGTAACGGGTCTATAGTTTTTATAACGGGATTGTAAATGACGGTTATAGATGTTCTTTCAAGGTGAGCAAATCTGGATAAGTCATCTGCAGAACCTTGAGAAACGGTGACAACATCGTCTGCAAAAGGAAATGCTAAACGCATGGTATTGGCGACTTTCCATCTACCAAACGGGGTACTTGTAATTTGAGATAAGGACCATGTCGTATGCTCTGAGACAATTATACGTGTTTTTGATCCAGTCAATATCCGTGCAAGAATAGCTATAATAGTGAGAGGCCACATAAAAGCCAATAGTACAGTTGGCTGAGCATGTCGAAGATATCGAATCAATGGAAATAAAGAGAAACGAATCTTGTTAACCTCTAAATCAATTACAGTAATTCCTTGCTGCAAATCACTCAGAAATTCTCCGCGAGCCACCAATAAAACCACGTGAACTTCATAACCTCCATCATAGAAACTATTTGCAAGGTTTACAGCCACTAATTCCGCGCCGCCGCCTCGAAGATCAGGAACAAGTATAGATATTTTTTTCAATCCCGTATAAAGATTAAATTTTTTCTATTAAAGACAAGACTTTATTTTCCTGATTACGTACAGTCAGAGCATTAAAAAGCCCCGCCATCGTCCCGGCAAAACGCATAAATAGAATCAAATCAATCCGGATTATTGCTTTAATTGCGCATACCATTGATTCGAATAATACAGCCATATAATAACTGTATACAGACAACTCATGATTTTGAATAACAAAGTACAATCGCCACAATGCTATTGATTTTCCTATAAAATAAGATCCCTTGTAATTTCTGCCTTTTTGAGGTATATCTTCAATATTTATTTTAGAAGCAGCACAAATATATAGTTTATTTTTTTTCCCTATTGGATAACTAAAAATAACATCTTCATAAACAGCCCAACTCGACTTTATTTCCTGGCGCGTTGTTTCAGTAAGAATATCCTGACGCCAGACTGTACCTCCGCCATTAAGCCACTCTGTATTGATATCATTATCCACATTAGTCAAAGATGTTGCAACTCCGGAGCTCATTATTTTTCCGGGTTCTTCATTTCGAGCTCCGTACAGCATTCTGCTTATTATGGAAGATTTATGTTTTGGACGATTTATAACATTAAACCCAACTCCTGCAGTAACACCAGGAGTTAAATTCCAGAATAATATCATATTATGTAATGCGTCTCTCTCATAGACCACATCGTCATCCATTGTAGCAACAAGCTTTGTACGGTTGTCGAGTAACGAAATGCCGAAATTCCTCTGTCTAATCTGTCCAATGCCGCTCCTGTAATACTCTACAGGCAATTCATTGACAAAGCTCAGCACCATATCTTTAATATCTTGTCCTGATGCCACCACAATAACTCTACCCGGACGACAAGATTGATCAACCAGACTTTGAAGATGTCTTTTAACCTGCACAGGCCGGTCTTTGGTAGGAATAATTACTGCTAAATCTTTCGAATTGTACATATCTTACAAATATATCAATAATGAATATTCAACTATCAAGCAACAAAGTGCTTATTTCTCAATAGATTTATCAAGCATTTCCACATCGAATGGAACAAATATATTCTTACAATAATTTGCCGCATCTAACATATCTGATTTCAACTTACTCATT
Organism: Candidatus Chlorobium masyuteum; assembly: GCF_011601315.1. Lineage (NCBI taxonomy): Bacteria > Pseudomonadati > Chlorobiota > Chlorobiia > Chlorobiales > Chlorobiaceae > Chlorobium > Candidatus Chlorobium masyuteum. The sequence goes on from NZ_JAAORA010000001.1 coordinate 290,496, forward strand.
TCAACCGGAGTATTTATAACCGCCATAAACTCATTTACCGCTGTAACATTGTTACGTATGTAATTCATGCCAAATAATGGGTCAATAGACATTTCGTCAGGCAACTGAAGATAAATAGGCCTCAATCCTGACGCAACGGCCTGAACAATGGCAGTAGTTCCCCGATAGAGTGCCCATATAGATCGTGCGAAATCATTTTCGAGCGACATCGTAGACAACAAAATATTCTCAGGGAGGGTTTGTAACTTGGGATTAGATTTAATTAACGACTCAAAAGACACAATTGGATGTAATCGCCATATAAACAGAATATTCGGAAACGCTTTCGCGCAGGAGAGGGAGAATTCAAATAAAAGATTACATTCACTGGCTATGCCTTCAGGAATAACCAAACAGGTTGTATAATAGGGGGATTCAGAAGTGTCAACCAATAGATCATTTCGATTTTCATCAATACTGTTCTTGATACTACGATTTGATCCTAATACCGATACAGGTATCCCATTCAATCCGCATGCTGCTTCAAGCTCAGCTTTTCCGATATATCCAGCCGTGAGAATAAGATCAGGATTATATTCCGGGGCAAGATTACGCCGGATTGCATGCTGAAGACGGAATAGAGCGGCATGTTGGTACCCGATACACTTTATGCCCGGAACTGCTTGACGCGCTACCGCAAAAACCAGGCGTTCCCATGCATGACCTTCATAGGTGATAATGATCGCTTTCGGTCTTAGCTTAGCAACAAGATTCCCTATCTGTGCGGCTATTCGCATATTTCGGTGTGGTCCTTCAGTCAAGGCCTCTATGGACGCCTTTGCAAGAATACGCCGTTCAAAAGGAGTATCAGTATGCTTGCCTCGCTTGTCAAGCACTTTAGCCTGATTTTTCAAGCGGCTGTGCAAAACGATTTCATCCAGAAAACGAAGTGATCCTGAAAGAATCACCCGCGGATACGAACAAACTGATGAAATGTCGCTATAATCCGAACAAGACTTTTTTGTGTGGTTGATCAGTGCAACAACTACTGATCTCTTGCATTGAAGCATTTCGCTTGGCACACTTCCGAAATAGAAATCGTCAGGTTGACTTGCAAGAGCTGGATTGATAAGATGAGAGACAAATAAAACATCAATCCTGGATGGAATTTCCTGAGATATGTACGAAATCTTTTTGTCGTCGCGAATTACTCTTATAAGATTGCGAAACCAAAGATATTCGTATTTGGTTTTTCGGATCCATTTAATTGCCTTATTTTTTATCTCGATATCATTTTTGAATACTTCATGATATCGAGATAAAAAAACGGGATGTTCTCGAATTATATGTAACCACCCGATTGCAACACGCTCAATCGTAGAATCCTTCGCGAGAAGGATTCGATCACAAATATCGGATAACCTTAAATATTGTTTTTCATTCAAATTGAATAACAACTAAGCAGTTATTTAAAAAACAAGATAAAAGGTAGTATTATTTGATTACATGACGCTGTCAAATAGAATAACCTGCCGACATCGCATCATTGTAAAACATTTTAACTGTATCAAGTGAATAATCGTCGAGGTTCTTGCCTACCAGTTCGAGCTTTTTCAGAACATCATTGGTAACGGTAATAATATGACAACCAATAGAATCAGCTTGAAAAATATTCAGGAGCTCCCGGGGACTTGCCCAAATAAGCTCAGCTTTAGGAAGATTCTTCATTAGGTTTAAAGATTCTGTCATATGCGGAATTGGATCAACTCCCGTATCAGCTATTCGACCAGCAAAAACAGATATATAGCTGGGCACTGCCGGGTCAAGATTTGCTGCTACATCACGAACCTGATCAAGGGACATAATGGCTGTCACATTAAGCTTTATCCCTTTTTTGGACAATCTGTTAACCAGCGAGTAGGCCGGTTCCCTCTTCGTGTTGGTAACAGGAATTTTAACATATACATTGTCAGCCCAGCTTGCGATCTGAACTGCCTGTTTTTCCATTTCGTTAAAATCATCTGAAAATACTTCAAATGATATCGGCTTATCGGTAATTACTTTTAATATATCCTGCGCAAAAGCTTTATAATCAGTGATACCTGCTTTCCGCATTAAAGTAGGATTTGTTGTCAAACCCTGAATGTATGGTTTAGCAGCCATTTCGACCATTCCCGCTTTATCTGCTCCATCAGCAAATATTTTTACCTTAAACTTAGCGATATCATTCATAGCGATGATTCTTTGTTATTATAAAATTACGTTATTCGTTATGTACTGAATATTTCAAGGCTTGTTTGATTCCCATTTATTTGACATTACCTGTAGACGAGGGTCGGAAACCAGAAGATGCCAAATCAAAGCCTGAAAAGATTCCGTATGCGGCGTTACCATATCTGCATTAACTGTAGGAATGATAACACATGCATCAGCAACAGATGCTGCATATCCTCCATTTCGGCCAAGAACACCTATGACTGATGCACCAACCTCTTTCGCGTATTGAACCGCACGAACAATATTCGGGCTTATGTTTCGTTCCAAATCACCACCACCAACAGAAAAGACAAAAAGCATATCTTTATCACTTAAACGGCTTACCTTCATCCATGCTGAATAGGTAGTATCCCATCCTTCATCATTGGTGCGTGCAGTCAACTCGCTGATATTATCACTCGGGGAGTATGATTCGATACCTGCAAGTTTTCTGAAGTCGTTGACAGCATGGCCGGCATGACCGGCACCACCGCCCACTCCAACAAGAAAGAGACGTCCGCCCCTCTCACGCAATTTGACAAGCTGAAGTGTCATTGCCTCAATTGCAGCATGATCCAGTTGATCGATAATTCTTTTTGCCTCATTAAGGTACTGGCACGCAAATAATTCTGTTGTGTTTGTACTCATACGTCAGAACATTCTTAGAGTTAATAGAGTATTTGAAATAATTATAATGTCTATATAAACTTATGAAGGGGATTAAATAACCCTTTTTTCATCTGCAATAGTCAATTTTCCCTCAAGAAAACGTATAGCATTTTCAACACACTGTAATTCCATACTTGCCCTGGTTTCAACAGTAAGTGTAGCTGAATGAGGTGTCAGGATTACCTGTTCAAAATCGCATAAAGGTCCAGTGTAAGGCTCTTCAGAGAAAACATCAAGGCCTGCTCCTGCAATGTGGCCGGATTTCAAAGCGTCAACCAGAGCCAAGTCATCAATCATTTCCCCTCTTGCAAGATTAATAACAATAGCCCCGCGCTTCATGGAAGCAAATTCAATCGGGCCTAATTTCAGCGGTTGTTCCGAATTTTTTGATGCATGCAATGAGACTATATCGGCTTCATGTAACAACTCCTTCATATCAACAAGCGTAACACCCAGAGATTGCGCTGTAGAATTGGAAACCAAAGGATCGTATACAAAAATATGTGCATTGAATGCCTGGCAAAGCTGGGCAACGCGTTTTCCAATACTACCCAACCCGACTATACCAACTGACCGTCCTTCCAATAAATGTCCGGTAATCCGTTCCCACTTCCGGGCTCTCATCAAATTGGTTTGCCGGAGAAGATCCCGACTCAGGGCAAGTATCATGGATAAAGCCAGCTCAGCCACTGCCTCAGTTGGAATACCAGGTGTATTGGTAACCGCAATTCCATGCCTGCGAGCTTCAGGCAAGTCTATTGCATCCACTCCCACACCACAACGGGATATACATCTCAAAGATGGCAGTTGTCCAAGGGTCAACGAATCGTAGGGTTCAACTCCTGCGATAATTACTTTTGCATCTTTTCCATCGCGAACAAGCTCTTCCCTTGTAATTCGTTTTCCTGTTTCATGAATTCGAAAGGGAAAACCAGACGACTCTAATAGTTCAAGTGGTCGTCTGTCTTCAGCAGCAAAGGTAGATAGTGCAACAAAAATAAGATCATTCATGACAACAGTTCCTCGAGATAGTTAGATATTTGATGCAAATCAGAGAATATGACTGGTTGAGGAGCATCAAAATCCAGGCCGCTGTTTCGGGCAAGAAAATGAACTCCTGAAACCTGAGCGGCACGCTGATCTCCAGCGGAATCTCCGATAAGAAGGGCCTCATGAGGATTAATATCTTCTTTCCTGAGTATTTCCCGGATTGCATCAGGCTTGGTCCATGGCGGACAACCATAGACGTCACGAAACCAGTGCAACAAGTTAAGTCTTTCCAAAATCAAACCAAGTTCTTCGGCAGGTGTTACTGATGCCAGATAGACCGGCAATTTCCGGGTTGCTTTTTTTAAAAAAGACTCGGCACCTGGAACAAGTGGAACAGCTTCCATGCAATCAAGTACATAAGAGGAGAAATCAGCTGCAATATCCACCAAAAAATCATCATTATCTGTGTCTCCAAGCAAACACTGCAAATGCTGAAACTTGGCGAAACGACTGAGAGAAACATTATTGTGATGAAAAGCCATCATCTCATCAAAATGATCCGGATAACATCCGAAAACCTTCCGAAAAGCTTCCGTTTTTATATCATTTGATTCAATTACAACTCCATCAAAATCAAGTATCAAAACCCGGCATCTACTTCTGAATAAAGGATTTGTCATTTAAAGCCGCTCGTTTGTTTTTGCAGGGTACGAGCACTATCACCAAGAAACAAAATGTCTGTTCCCAAGGCTATAAATCGGTAACCTTCTGCTACCGCCTTTTGGCAATCTTCCAAAGCAGTTCGCGGCTGTACAAAGTGAACCCCCGCAATAAGACCATGGGCTAACGTGGCATCCAGCACCTTCCGTTTAGCTGCCAACAGATCCGGATGGGTAATCTGACCGGGTATACCCATTGACATAGAGAGATCATAAGGACCTATAAATGTGCCATCAATTCCCGGAACCGAAAGAATTTCATCAATGTTAGCAACGGCATCCTTGTGCTCAATCTGAACCATCAGCAGGGTGTCATCATTTGCATGTTCGACATATTCATTGAAATGCTCTCCATATCCCTGGGCCCGGGCCAGGCCGACACCACGATACCCAAGCGGAGGATATTTCGTCATCTGTACTGCAAGTTCTGCTTCTGCTCTGGTATTAATCATCGGAACAAGCACGCCTGCTGCACCAGAATCAAGAACAGCCTTGGCCTGAATAGGATCATTCCATGCAAGTCGGACTAACGGGATGGAACCTCTCTGCTCTATAGCAATCAGAAGCCTCAAAACTTCAGAAACATCAATGCCTGTATGTTCAGTTTCAACTACTACCCAGTCATATCCCGCCATCGCAAGAATCTCTGCAATTGAAGGATGAGCCATTGACATCCAGGTTCCGATAGAAGGCTCTCCACGGCGCATTTTATCTTTAATTTTCCGAGCAAGCATCAATTATTTCTCCTTGCAACAAGTCGGGCAAAAGAAGCCAGACGTCTTGATTGTAATAGTTCGACCAATGCCATACGACCAGACTCATCTGTACGGTCGACAAGTGCCCGAATCGCTCGAGGCCATGGTCTATCAGGGTTCGCCTCTATTGCTTTACGGACAATTTCAACATCAAACATACCCGGTGTACTCAATTCCAGTATTTCCCAGTCAGGTGCACTAAAAAGCATCTGTAAACCAGCCACCGTTGGAAGGTTCAGCTTGTCAGGGGGAATAATCGTCTTCGACTCCTCCCAAAGAGTCTGAACCTCAAATCCACTTGCAACAGATGCTGTTACAAAAATCACTCCACCTGGCGCAAGCAGTTTTTCAAAAGAACTGATCAATGCGCCAATATCGGCTGCACGGTCCAAAGTATCTATGGCCACAATAACATCAGCCTTTCCTATAGTCTGCAATTCAGCTGTTTTTGAGGGCTGGACATGAATTCGGGTAGTTGATACTCCCTCCAAATCTGCAGTCATCCCGGCGGCAGTAATACTTGTCAATTTCGGGCTTGCATCCGACAGTATTTCAAGTAACCCGCGACCATTTGAAGATACATCAATCAATCTTTCTGCATAAGGGACATACTCCGCAATACCATCCAATACCCAGTCAGCACGTGGACGGATTATTTTTTCACGACGAGCTTCTTCACAGGCAGGAAGTATCTGCTCCCGCCAGAAACAAGCAGGTTTTGACTCACGGTACCAACGCCATAACTCCTCTTCACATGGGCGATACCTGGCATAGACAGAACCGCAAGAGGAACTTTCAACATATTCAATTCCGTAATGCTCAAACGCAGGAATAGCGTCATCAGGATTACCAGTCGGCCAATCGATTTTTATCCAGCCAGAACGATCCGCCCACTGCTTCTTGATCTCAACCTCAAGCATATCACGCCACTGTTTCAACGCCGCCGGTGGTTTGATATCATATTCAAAAATTTCTTGTACGGAGACAATAGTTTTCATAATCGACCTATTAACATGAAATTGATTTCATAAGTGGTTGACGATAGACTTGATCGACAATTTCCATAACTCGCAATGCATCCAGAGATGTCCCCTGCTCGACAGGTTTGTTCTGACGAATACATTCGACCAGATGAGCTACTTCAATGTCCCAGGATAAATCAGTATCATAATAAACAGTCTCCTCTCGAGGATTACCTACCGCCATTCGCTCACCGGGGGCCGGCCTTCGCCCTATGACCAATGTTTCCCTGCCGTAACTACCGGTTTTTGACAATAGACCACTTACTACGATATACCCCTTTTCACAACCTATTTCCAGTCGAAACATATGCTTCCATGAAGTCGCAGAGGAATGCAGTTGTGCCATCTGACCGATGGGAGTCCGCAATAATACAAAAGCATTATCCTCAACAGGAACATCAAAGGAAGTTATCCCCCTCATCCCGATTACCTCACTGAAATCACCAACAAAAAGACGAAAAAGATCAAGCATATGAATACCTTGATCCAAAAGAATTCCCCCCCCGCCAATCGCAGGATTGTTTCTCCACGAAGTATGGTAATCATAACCACCTCCCTTCCCGTAAACTCCTCTCAAGGTAAGAATATTTCCAAGCGCTCCTGAATCGATAATTGCTTTACCGTCAATAATCCCGGGATGATGCCGATGATTAAAACCGAATAAAAGCCTGCTTTCCGGATATTCCTGCTCTGCAGCGTGAATTCTCTGAATATCTGCAAGACAACGCCCAGGTGGTTTTTCACAGAAAACATGAGCACCTTTTTGAATTGCCCTTATGGCAACCTCCGGTATCAGATAGTTCGGTGTACAGACAAACACCAGGTCAAGACCGTCATCTACAAGATTTTCCCAGTTTTCATAAACAGGCACATTTAAGGCATTGATCTGCTCTGAACAACCGGGATCACAAATACCTCCAAGTTCAAGATCGGGATGATCCGCAATATTCCTGCGTCTAATCTGACCCATATAACCATATCCGACTATACCAGCGCGAAGTGGTTTATTCATAGTACCCCCTCCGCCATCTTCAAAGAACGCTCGAACAGGTCCCGCTGAACAGGATTATTCACCAGTAATGATTCAACTACAGTTACATCACCGGGCCGATCAACCCCTATTGTGGTATATTCTACGACAACCCCCCGGATACAAATACCATGTTCAATTAATCTTAACATATCGATTGATTCTGCATTTTCCAGAGCCGTTTCCGGCAAAGCACTAAATTGAGGAAGAAATTTTGCCCGAAATGCCATTATTCCTGTTTGACGATAAACAGGAACAACTTCCTGCTTTCTGAAATACGGAACCGGAGCACGAGTCAGATATATCACGTTTCCCCGTCTGTCACAAACGGCTTTAACAATGTCAGGATTAGCGTAATCTTCAATAGATTCAAGAGGAGATAACATATTTACTACATCCAGACCGGAATCATCAAGCAGAGGTTGAATGACTTGCGTAATAGCATCCGGAATAAGCAAAGGTTCATCCCCCTGGACCATGGCAACAATATCTCCCGGAAGCCGCTGCATTGCCTCTTCAACCCGGTCTGTACAACGTTCATGAGTATCTCTGGTCATAACAGCAATGCCGCCATAAGCTTCAACGACATCTTTTATAGATGCATCACAGGTGGCAACTGCAACCATATCAACCCCCATGGCCATAAGAGCACGCCGTCTGACATGTTCAACCATGGGAAGACCCATAATCCGCTCAAGAGGTTTGCCAGGATATCGTGATGACGCCATCCTGGCTGGAATAATAACTGTAATCATAGATTGAACGTTATTTATCGATCACTTGATTAAATTTGACAAGTTAATAATCTTGACAACTATGGCAATATCATTGTGGCAGAACACCACAATCTACGTTTATACACTGACCGGTAATAGCTCCGGCTTTAGAAGAGGACAAAAACAGACATGCGTCAGCCACTTGTGCAGCTGTCGGTAGAACTCCAAGAGCACTTTGAGTTGCAGCAAATGAGGTAAGGTAAGCTGGTATATCTTTACCACCAGTCGGTGCATAAACATCACCGAGCGCTTCCTCCAGGCCGGCTGTAGCAACATATACAGGACAGAGTGCATTAACACGTATACCGAGAGGCCCAAGCTCTTTGGCTAAAGACTGTGTAATCCCGTTCACTCCGAATTTTGCAGCACAATAGACTGCGTTATTGGCACTTCCACGTTTTCCTGCCAGACTGGAAATATTTATGATGACACTCCCTGGCGACAGATAAGGAACCGCAGCCTGGCAGGAAAATAAAACACTTTTAAGATTAGTGTCCAGCATATCCTGCCAAAAAGTTTCGTCAATTTGCACCAATGGACGCCATCCAGAAACTCCCGCATTATTGACAAGCACATCAAGCCTTCCCGTCCACTCAATGGCCTGATTTACAAGAGATATTAATGCCTGAGGATGACGCACATCAGTCGAAATAAAACGTGCACGAGAACCGAGTTTATCAGCAAGGCCATTATCTGTCCGACCCGCAATGATAACATAATTTCCTTCATCGTAAAATGCCTCAGAAATAGCTGCACCAATACCGCGAGAACCACCAGTGATGATAACCGTCCTTTTTGTCATTATTCTATAGAAAGTGTGAGTGATGATGGGATGAATAATCCTTGCATTTTTATTAAGCGCTATATCGTCATAGCTGTAAATCCCCCATCAACAGCTATTTCAGCGCCTGTCACAAAACTCGCTGCATCAGAAAATAGCCATAAAACAGCACCAACCAGCTCATCAGGACGTCCATAACGCCGCATAGGAGTATGGCCAAGAATAGCTGCTTCGCGCTCTTGTGTGATAAAATTCTTCATCGACCACTCTGTCGGAAAAAATCCAGGACGCAAGGCGTTTACCCTTACGCCATCTGTACCCCACTCTCTGGCAAGATTTTGTGTTAAATTTTTCACACCTGCTTTTGCAACAGAGTAAGTAAAAGCTTTTGATAGTGGCGGCCCAGCAGAAGCAGAACTTATATTAACTATGGAACCTTTTCTTTGCTCGACAAGATACTTGCCGAATACCTGACAGCTTAACATGGTACCTGTCAATTGCACCGACAGAATGTTGTTCCATTCCTCA